>JAAYOH010000015.1 GCA_012520375.1 Clostridiales bacterium | reverse complement strand
CATCGAAGTCATCTTCGCCAACAACGACATGATGGCGCTGGGCGCTGTGGCCGCCCTGAACGGCTACGGCTACAACACCGGCAATGAGGGGGATCCCTCCGTCGTCGTCATCGGCGTTGACGCCATCGACTCCGCCATGGTTTCCATCGAAGAGGGCGGCATGACCGCCACCGTGCAGCAGGACGGCGACGCCATGGCAAGCGCCAACATCCGCATCGCCTTCAACGGCGCCACCGGCAAAGAGTGGCTGGACGGCACCGACTACGAGTACACCACCGAAGATGCCTTCAAGTGCATCCGTATCCCCTACGCCAAGATCTACTGATATCCTGGTTTAACGGGTCCAAACGCGGCGGGAGGCGCCCAGCGTCTCCCGCCGCTTCAATCGTACCAACCCCGGCCGCCGGGCTGCGGCGGCACACTCTCAGGAAAAGAGCGGTGATTCTGCTATGGAACAAACGCAAGGCTATTTGCTGGAAATGGAAGGCGTCTGCAAGTCCTTCCCCGGGGTCAAGGCCCTGGACAACGCTCAGCTGCGTCTGCGTGCCGGCACGGTCCACGCCCTGATGGGGGAGAACGGCGCCGGTAAGTCCACCCTGATGAAGTGCCTGTTCGGCCTCTACAAAAAAGATTCGGGCACCATCAAAATGGAGGGACAGGAGGTCAACTTCGCCGACCCCCGCAACGCGCTGGACAATGGCGTGGCCATGGTGCACCAGGAGCTCAACCAGGTGCTGCGGCGCAACGTCATGGAGAACGTGTGGCTGGGCCGCTTTCCCATGCGGGCCGGGCTCTTCGTCAACGGCTCCAAAATGTACAACGAAACCAAAAGGGTCTTTAAAGAGCTTGCCATCGACGTGGACCCCAGGACCATCATCGGCAAGCTATCGGTCTCCCAGCGCCAGATGGTGGAGATCGCCAAGGCCGTTTCCTATAACGCAAAGATCGTGGTGCTGGACGAGCCCACCTCCTCCCTGACGGAGAACGAGGTGGAGCACCTCTTCCGTATCATCAAGAAACTGACTGCCCAGGGCGTGGGCATCATCTACATCTCTCACAAGATGGACGAGATCCTGCGCATCTCCGACGAGGTCACCATCATGCGGGACGGCCAGTGGGTTGCCACACGGGACGCAAGCGCATTGACCACCGAGGAGATCATCCGCCTGATGGTCAACCGGGAAATGTCCCAGCGTTTCCCCGAGAAGAAAAACCAGCCCGGCGAGGTGCTCATGGAAGTGAAAAACCTCACGGGCCGCTACGAGCCTACCTGCCGCGACGTTTCTTTCAATCTGCATCGGGGCGAGGTGCTGGGGGTGGCCGGCCTGGTTGGTTCCCGGCGTACCGAGCTCTTGAACACCATCTTCGGGCATTTTACCCGGGGCGAGGGCGAGGTGCTGGTGGAAGGCACACCCATCCTGAACGCCAGCCCGGAAGAGGCCACCGCCAACGGTTTTGCCCTGCTCACAGAGGAGCGCAGGGCTACGGGCATCTTCCCCATGTCAAGCATCCTGTTCAACTCCACCATCGCCAACGTGCGCAGGTACGGCAAGATGCTGCTGAGCGGTGCGGCGATGCGCAAGGACACCAAGTGGGTCATCGACACCATCAGCGTCAAGACCCCGAGCCAGTCCACGGCCATCCGCTCGTTGTCGGGGGGGAACCAGCAAAAGGTCATCATCGGGCGCTGGCTGCTTACCGATCCCGAGATCCTGCTGCTGGACGAGCCCACCCGGGGCATCGACGTGGGCGCCAAATTCGAGATCTACCAATTGATCCTGCAGCTGGCAGAACAGGGCAAGGGCATCATCATGGTCTCCAGCGAAATGCCGGAACTCATCGGCATCTGCGACCGCATCCTGGTCATGTCCAACGGAAGGATGGCGGGCATCGTGGAGCGGGGCAAGGACTTTGCAGGCATACCGGGTGAGCAGGAGACCATCCTGACGCTCGCGGCAAAATATGTGTAGCCATCACGGGGAGGAAGAGGGACAATGAACAAGAACAAGAAAATATGCGTACTGCTCGCCGCCCTGATCGTTGTGCTGGGCATTGTTGCCGGCATGCTGAGCATCAAGGGTGAGGCGCTATACAACGATGCGGCGCGGCTGCTGGGCACCACAACCGCAGAAGCCATCAACTACATCAAAGACCCCACGCTGTTGAAAAGCGTGGGATACGGACAGGATCCCGCCGAACTGGAGGCGTACCTGTTGAAGGCCCTGGGCCTTGAACAGAGCCAGACCGGCAAAAGCGACGACCAGGTCCGCGCCATCGTCAAGGGCCGCGCAGTGTACGCCGAAAAGCTGGCCCTGTCCAAAGACAACGCCGCCTTTACCCAGTTCCTGAAGGGGGTACACCCGGAGCTGGGGGATGAAGGCCTCAAGGCTGTCATCAGGAACCAAGAAAAGTCGGGTCCCCTGCGGGAAGAGATGTGCAAAACCGCTGTCATGGAGGAACTGGGGCTGGACGAGGACGGTTATGCCGCCCTGGTGGAAGACGGCGACATCGTAGCCCTCTTCCAGGAGGGGCTGCCCTTCCTGATGGTGGACGACAAGGCCCGCTTCTACGCAGTGCGGGATGCCATCGGCTGGACGACCCCCGAACTGCAGCACTATGCATCGAATCCCAGCGCCCTGAAAGAGCTGCCCGCCTCCCTGGCGGACCAGGCAGTCCTGAAAGATCTGCTAACAAAGCACCTGGGCTACAGCGCCGACAAGGCGGACAAGGCCCTGGAAGCGGACCACGAAGGCGTAAAAACCCTGAGATCGGCGCTGGGGGTACTTCGCTCCGGCAGCCCGTTCAACCTGTTCAACACGGCGGTCATGTGGCGATCCCTCGCCATCGTGTTCATCGTATTCGGCGCGGCGTGGCTGTTCATCCTCCTGAGGTATATCCCCTCCAGCCGCATGGCCAGGAGCAAGCCCATGGGCAAGGGCGCCCAGAGGATCACGGAGTTCCTGCTGAATTACGCCCTGTACATCATTCTGGGCGCCATCCTCATCGCAGTGTCCTTTGCCAGGCCCGACTTCATCAAGGTGAACAACATCATGCAGATCATGAAGCAGGCCTCTACCAAGGGTATTTTGGCCCTGGGCTGCGCGGGCCTGATCGTACTGGCGGGCACCGACCTGAGCATAGGCCGTCTGCTGGGACTGTCCGCCGCGGTGTGCGCCTCCCTGGTGCAGCGGGTGGACTACGCTTCCCGCTACTATCCCCAGATGACCAGCCAACTTCCCATGTTCATCCCCCTGTTGGCCACCATCGCGGTCGCCGTGCTGTTCTGCATGATCAACGGTTTTGGCGTGGCCCATCTCAAGATGCACGCCTTCATCATCACCCTGGGCACCCAATTGATCGCTTACGGCGCAAACTGCCTGTACGTGGAGGCCCAGTCCGCCGGCTCTGCCCAGGCGCTGGCCACCTTTGACAGGAATTTTATCAACATCGCCGGCGGCAATCTGGTCCTGGGCACCTGGAAGATCCCCTATCTGGTGCTCCTCTTCCTGGGCGTGGCCGTCGTTATGTGGGTGGTCTGGAACAAGACCCGCCTGGGCAAGAACATGTTCGCCGTGGGCGGCAACCCGGAGGCGGCGGCGGTGTCCGGCGTCAACGTGGCCCGCACCATCATGCTGGTCTACCTGGTAGCCGGCATACTGTACGGCCTGGCCAGCTTCCTGGAGGCCTCCCGCCTGCAGTCCGTGGGCACCAACACCGGCCTGACATATGAAACCGACGCCATCTCCGCCTGCGTCATCGGCGGCGTATCCTTCTCCGGCGGCGTGGGGACCATCCAGGGCGTGGTCATCGGCGCCATCATCCTGCAGGCCATCAACTTCTCCCTGAACTTCCTGGGCGTGAACCCCTACCTGCAGTACATCGTTCGCGGCCTGATCATCGTGTTGGCCGTGGCCATCGACGTGCGCAAGTACCTGGTGAAGAAGTAATGAAAGAACTGGAACCCGCCCGGCGGCTGCAGCAGGAAGCAGAGGACAACCAGCGGGCGGAGAGAGGGCCCAGGACCTTGAACCAGGCCAAGGAGGGCTTGTACGACAGGATCGGGGAACACGTGAGCGTGTCCGCCATGAACTGGATCATCTTCGGCATCATGGCGCTGATCCTCTTGTGTATCCTCATCGGGATCGCCTTGGGCAATTAGAAGAAAAGGGGTCGCTGCAGAAGCATGAGAACTGCAGCGGCTCTTTTTGCATGGAGATCGCCCGAGGTAGCGACCGATTGATGGTTTGTTTAAATTTCCCAAAGGGGCTGTCAAAAGACCGTTTCCGGATACGGAGGCGGCCTTTTGCTCGGCCGCCCTTCCCGCGGTTGGCGGCAGGTACGGCGGGAACCGGAGAATTTACACGGGATACCGCGTCAGGGCATCCCATAACTGGTATAATTACAGTAAGGGGGGATGACGAGATGCTGAAACTTGAGGGGATCAGCTGGTCGCCGGAGGACGGCGCGCAGATCCTGAAACATATTGACCTTGAGATCCAGAGCGGGAAACTCACCGTGGTGACGGGCCCCAACGGAGGCGGCAAGACCTCCCTCGCCAAGCTGATCGCCGGGGTGCACATGCCTACGGGCGGCAGGATCCTGCTGAACGGCGAGGATATAACGGACTGGGACGTGACCCGGCGCGCCCGCGCGGGCATCGCCTACGCCTTCCAGCACCCCGTTCGCTTCAAAGGGCTGACGGTGCGGGACCTGCTGAACCTGGCGGCGGGGGAGACCTTGAACAAGGGAGTCATCTGCGACATCCTGGCCACGGTGGGTTTGTGCGCCCGGGAATACGAGGACCGCTCCGTGGACGCCCGGCTGTCCGGGGGCGAGAGCAAGCGCATCGAGCTGGCCACGGTGCTGGCCCGAAAGGATGCCAAGATATCGGTATTCGACGAGCCCGAGGCGGGCATCGACCTGTGGAGCTTCAACAGCCTCATAGAAGCCTTCGGGGAATTGAAGCGGACAAAGAAGGGGGGGCTTCTGGTCATCTCCCACCAGGAACGCATCCTGGAGATCGCGGACCGGATCGTGGTGGTGGCCCAGGGGGTGGTGCGGGAGAGCGGCCCCGCAGCCTTCATGTTGCCCAAACTCCTCATCGGCGAAAAACTGGCCATATGCCCCAGGGGGAAGGAAGGGACCATATGAACGACATCACGCGGGAATTGTTGAAAACGGTGGCGGGCTTCGAGGGCGTATTCGACGGCGCCTACAGCATCCGGGAGGACGGGGGCTGCGCCGGGCGAAAATCCACCGAAAACGTACAGATCGAGGGCAAAAAGGGCGCCCCGGGCCTGGTGATCCGGGTAAAGCCCGGCACGCCGGGGGAGAATGTGTACATCCCCGCCTGCGTGACCCGGGCCGGGGTAGACGACCTGGTATACAACGATTTCATCATCGGCGAGGGCGCGAAGGTGACCATCATCGCGGGCTGCGGCGTCCACTCCGACGGGGAGGAACAGGCCCGCCACAACGGAATTCACCGATTCTTCCTGGGCAAGGGCGCCAACGTGCGATACGAGGAAAAGCACGTGGCCCGGGGCACGGGGAGCGGCGACAAGCGCATCGATCCCGTCACGGACATCTTCCTGGAGGAGGATGCGGTGCTGGAGATCGACACCCTGCAGCTGGGGGGCGTCACCCACAGCGACAGGAAGACCCGGGCGGAGCTTGGGGCCCGGTCCAAGCTGATCATCAAGGAGCGCATCCTCACCGACGGCAACGAGTGGGCCGCCACGGATTTCGCCGTGAACATGAACGGGGACGATTCCAAAGTGGACCTGATCTCCCGCAGCGTAGCCCGGGGGGATTCGGTGCAGGAATACCACTCCCGCATCGCCGGCAACTGTCCCTGCACCGGGCATTCGGAGTGCGACGCCATCCTGGCGGAAAACGGGCGGGTCAACGCCGCCCCCGAGCTCTACGCCGGCCACATGGACGCCGCCCTCATCCACGAGGCGGCCATCGGCAAGATCGCCGGGGAGCAGATCCTGAAACTGCGCACCCTGGGCCTCAGCGAAGAGGAAGCCGAGCAGTGCATCATCGAGGGATTCCTGAGGGGATAAAGGATATATAGAAGACCCATGCGCCGGACATTTCTCCGGCGCATTGCCCATGGAAGGGAGGCGTTCACATGACGGGCTTTCCCGTGATGCGGCGCAGCGGCCATGAAATGACGGAGGAAGGGGCCCGGGCGATCCTCATGGCGGGGGAGTACGGGGTGCTGGCGGTGGAAGGAGAATATCCCTACGCCGTGCCCCTGAACTATGCGGCGGAGGGAAACAAGATCTACTTCCACTGCGCCCGGGAAGGGGCCAAGCTGGAGGCGCTTCGCCGGAACGCGCGGGCCAGCTTTTGCGTGGTGGGGCGGCACCAGGTCGCTCGGGAACGATTCACTGCCTTTTTCGAGAGCGTCATCGCTTTCGGACAGGTGAGGGAGTTGCGGGACGAAGTGGAGAAGTTGAAGGGCATCCGCCTGCTGAACCAAAAATACTGCGAAGGGCTGGCAGAACCCGCCTGCATGACCACGCCCCTGTCCGGGAACCTGAACATCCTGGAGATGACCGTGGAGCACCTGACGGGCAAGGTGTGCAAGGAGTGGCGGTAAGGGGCTCATCCCCAGAACTGTTCCAATTTGTTCCCCAGTTGCCCGAGATCCCCTGCGTCCTGCACCCGCCAGTGCGGGGGCAGCAGTTCTTCGTATACGGGCTGGCGATAGCGCTCGTCGATGAGCAGCACCACGCCCCTGTCTGTTTCGGTGCGGATGACCCGGCCCGCGGCCTGCAGCACCCGTTCCATGCCGGGATACAGGTAGGCGCCCATCATGCCGTCCCCCGGTTCTCCCTCTTCTTCCAGGGCGGCGGACAGGGCGGCCCGCTCCAGGGAGAGCTGGGGAAAACCCACCCCGACGATGGCGGCGCCGCTGAGCATGTTGCCGGGCAGGTCGATGCCCTCGGCGAACACGCCCCCCATCACCACCAGCCCCAACAGGGTGCCCGGGCGGCGGCGCCGGAAGGCGTCCAGGAAGGCGTTCCGCTCGGCTTCCCCCATGCCGGGCAGCTGGGCCTTCAGGGTGATGCCGCTCCCCGCCTGGCTGACGTGTGCGCCGACCAGTTTCAGATACGCGTAGGACGGGAAAAAGGCCAGGTAATTCCCGGGACGTGCCTTGCACATGGCGAGGATGGCCCGGGCCACCTGGGCGGCGCTCTCCTCCCGCCGGGCGTAGGTGGTGACCAGGGGGTGGCGCAGGACGCACAGATTTTCCATGGGAAAGGGGGAGGGGAGATCCAGCAGGCTGTCTCCCTTGTCCTGGTCCAGGCCCAGCATCTCCCCGTAGTGCCACATGGGGGAGAGGGTGGCGGAGAAGAGCACGGCGCCCTTGGTTTTGTGCAGCCTGGGGGACAGGTAGGGTGCGGGGTTGCAGCAGCGAAGGGTTACCCTGAGTTCTTTTTCTCCCGGCTCATACAGGGTGCGGTACCCCTCTTTTGCGTCCTGGGCGATGCGGGTGAAGTGGAGCGACTCGAAATAGCGGTCCCCCAGGCGCCGCCCCAGTTCGCCCCCTTCCCCCAGATAGGGGCGGGCGGCCTCCAGGTATATCTCCAGGGCCTCGCAAAGGTTTTCCGGCGGATCATGTTCCCAGCCCGGCCGCTCGTGTTCCCCCTTCAGCCCCTTGAGGCAGCGCCACACCCCTTTGGCCGCCTGGGCCAGGGGATGTCCGGGCCCGGCGCTTTTTTTCAGCAGATTGTACAGGCGGGCATAGTCCCTCATGGACAGGGAGGCGGACAGCATATCCCGGGCCCGGCTCACCAGATTGTGGGCCTCGTCGATGAGCAGCGCCCCGTCGAAACGATCCTGGAAAAAGCGCTTCAATCGCACCCTGGGGTCGAAGGCATAGTTGTAGTCGCAAACCACTACGTCGCAGTGTTCCGAAATGTCAAGCTGCAATTCGAAGGGGCACAGTTCGTGGCGCCCTGCCAGCTGCATCAGGGCTTCGGGGTGCAAATCCTCGATATCGAGGGCTTCTTTCAAGGCCTCTTTCTGCCGGTCGTAGTACCCGATGGCCAGAGGGCAGACCGTGGGGTCGCAGCGCCCCTCCACCAGGCCGCTGCATAGCTTTTCCTTGGCGGTGATCGCGATGGAGCGCAGCCACAGCCCCCGGTCCCGCATTTTTTCCAGGGCCTGGGCTGCCGCCGTGCGGGCGGTGCCCCGGGCGGTCAGGTAGAAGATCCGCCGCACGTGGCCTTCTCCCAGGGCTTTGAGGGCGGCGAAGAGCACCGCGGCGGTCTTCCCGATGCCGGTGGGGGCCTGGGCCAGCAAAAGGGTGTGGTGGCGCAGGGCCAGGTAGCTCTGTCCCGCCAGTTCGTATTGCCCGTCCCGGTAGCTGTCGAAGGGGAAGGACAGGGCAGAGAGGGTGGGCAGCATTTTTCCCCGGGCCGCCTCCAGCCGCAGCTGCCAGCGGACATAAGGCAGGGCATAGGACAGGTACGCCTGTTCCAGGGCTTCCCCGTCCAGGCGTTCCTGAAAGACGCGTTCCGCGCCGCTGATGTGGACGTACACCAGCCGTACCAGGACATTCCCAGAGCCCTCCGCCTCCTGCAGCATCCGGGCGTACAGCAGGGCCTGGGCCCAGTGGGCGGGGATGCTGTCCCGATGCAGCGTCCGCAGGTCCAGACGGGTGGACTTGATTTCCTCCACCAGGGGCGCATCCCCCCGGCACAGGCCGTCCGCCCGGCCGTGGAGGGTGAGGCGTACCCCCTCCAGCTCCCGGGTGAGGGACAAGGGGGCTTCCCTCTCATAGGCCGGGGGATAGGCCTCCTGCCGCAGGCGGTGCACCGCGGCCCCTTCCTGCATGCGCTGGGCCAGCTGTTGTGCCGGGCACAGGTCTCCCGCCATGCAGCCAAACTCCGCCAGGGCCCGCACGCTCACCCGGCACTCCAACATCACGCATTCACCCTTTCCCATGCCGACTTGCCCCGACCCACTTGACAGCGGGGCGTTCGGGGCATACAATGGCATTGTACCTGACCCAGGTAAAATCGACAAGGCAGGAGGGGGGCCCAGCGCCATGCAAGCGCCTGTTTTGTACATCGTGGTGCCCTGTTACAACGAGGAGGCGGTGCTGCCCGAGACCGGGAGGCGCCTTCACGCTGCATTGAAGGGGCTGACAGAACAGGGCCGGGTATCCCCGCGCAGCCGCATCACCTTCGTGGACGACGGGAGCAAAGACGGCACCTGGCCGGCTATCCTGGCATTGACCAAAGGGAACCCTTCCATAGAGGGCATCAAATTGGCCCACAACGTGGGGCACCAGCGGGCATTGTGGGCGGGGATGAACCGGGTGCGGGAGCGCTGCGACTGTCTCATCACCATCGATGCGGACCTGCAGGACGACGTGGAGGCCATCGGCCGCTTCGTGGAGCGATACAACGAGGGCTGCCAGGTGGTGTACGGGGTGCGCTCCAGCCGAAAGACCGACACCTCCTTCAAGCGCAGGAGCGCCCATTTGTACTACGGCCTGATGAAGCGGCTGGGGGTGGAGCTGGAATTCGACCACGCGGATTACCGGCTGCTGGGGCGGGAGGCCCTGGACGCCCTGGCTGCCTTCCCGGAGCGCAACCTCTTTCTGCGGGGCATGGTGCCCCTGCTGGGGTTCAAACAGGGCAGGGTGTACTACGAGCGGGGGGAGCGCTTCGCCGGGGAGAGCAAGTATCCCCTGAAAAAAATGTTGATGTTCGCCATGGAGGGGATCACCTCCTTCAGCGTCAAGCCCATCCGCTGCATTCTGGCGCTGGGGGCGCTGTTCCTGGTGCTGGGGCTGGCCATGGCGGTGTGGGCGGTCATCAGCCGATACCTGGGCAGGACGGTGGCGGGCTGGGCCAGCATCATGGTGTCCCTGTGGGTGATCGGGGGCGCCCAGCTGATGGCCCTGGGCCTGATCGGGGAATATGTGGGCAAGGTGTATACCGAGGTCAAGCGACGGCCCCGGTACATCATCGAGGAGTATACGGCAAAGGACGAAGAGCAGGCAGATGGAACGCAGGAATGACTTTACCAAGGGCAGCATACCCGGCGCCATCATGCGCCTGGCCATGCCCATGATCGGCGCACAGATCGTCAACGCGCTGTATTCCATGGTGGACAAGATGTTCATCGCCAGGCTGCCCGAAGTGGGTACCCTGGCCATGTCCGGCGTGGGGCTCACCTTGCCCCTCATCCTGCTGGTGTCCGCCTTCGCCATGCTGGCGGGGATGGGGGGCGCGCCCCTGTGCTCCATCGCCCGGGGCGCGGAGAAGGACGAGGAGGCGGAACGCATCATGGGCACCTCCTTCGCCATGCTCCTGGTGCTGGGCCTGGGATTGACCTGCCTGGTGTTGCCTTTCAGGATACCGCTGCTGGCCTGGTTCGGCGCTACCGAAGAGGTGCTGCCCTTTGCGGACGAATACATCAGCACCTACCTGCTGGGCAGCGTGTTCGTCATGGTGACCCTGGGCATGAACCCCTTCATCAACTCCCAGGGTTTTTCCCGCACCGGCATGCTGACCGTGGTGATCGGCGCGGCGCTGAACATCGCCTTGGACCCCCTGTTCATGTTCGTGCTGGGGCTGGGGGTGCGGGGCGCAGCCCTGGCTACCATCATCGCCCAGGCTGTTTCTGCCGGCTGGGTGTTGGCCTTCCTCACGGGGAAGCGCTGCATCCTGCGCTTGAAACGGGAGAATATCCGGCTGAGCCTCCCCCGGGTGAAGAAGATCGCGGCCCTGGGGGCATCCACCTGCGTGATGAACATCACGGACGCCATCGTGTCCTTCGCCTTCAACCGGACCCTGGCCGAATTCGGCGGGGTCACCTACCTGGGGGTCATGACGGTGATCGGCTCGGTGCGGCAGGTGCTGATGATGCCCGTCACGGGCTTCGGCCAGGGCATGCAGCCCGTGATGGGCTACAACTACGGCGCGGGGCGCTACGACCGGGTGCGGGAGTGCTTCCTCTTTACCCTGAAGGCGAGTGCCGCCTACACCCTGGTCATTACCCTGTGCACCCAGTTTTTCCCGGAGCTTTTCTTCCGCCTGTTCAAGGCCGATGAAACTTTGCTCACTGCGGGAGCCCCTGCCCTGCGCCTCTACTTTTCCATGTTCTATATGTTGACCCTGCAGATCGCGGGACAGTACGCCTTCGTGGCTTTGGGACAGAGCCGCCAGGCCATCTTTTTCTCCCTGCTGCGCAAGGCCTTCATCGTGGCCCCCGTGGCCATGCTGCTGCCGCGGGTCACCAACCTTGGGGTGATGGGGGTATTTGCCGCAGAGCCCATCAGCGATTTTGTGGGCAGCAGCGCCTGTTTCATCACCTTCATGCTGACCATGTGGAGGCGGCTGCGGCACCCCCCGGAGGAAGGGGAAGAGGGCAAGCGAAAAGCCCAAGAGGGGAATGCGTGAAGGCCCGGTTAGGAGGATATTCGCCCGCAGGATCGGGACAAGCCATTTCAAAAGTTAAAGCGAGGTTTATTACTTGATAAAGAAGGAGGATTGACATGAACCTGTTCAACTTGCGAAAGAAAAGCGTAGAGAGTAATGATTTAATCACACGGAGAAAACCTGAAAGAGAATCAGACAAAAGCAATCCTTTGGTTAGTCTTGAAGGAAAGGATGAGAGTAGTGATTCAAACATATCGAAAAAACCTGAAAGAGGATTAAACATAAGTAGTCCCTTGCTAAGTCTTGAAGAAATTGAACTTCGAGATTTGTGCAGACACCATATTGACACATATGAAAATTGGTCGAGACGAATTATCGATGAGACTTTTAAGAATAGTTATGGAAGTGATTATTTCTCCTTCGAGACTTCAGACGATCAGCCACTTATCAATAATCGAATAAGAAAGCGAATTGAGCAGAGAGTTAGTGAGAATCCTTGCAGATTTCCTAGGAAGATTGATGCCATCCTATTAGGGGATGTTGAGCATTTTCTTTGCAATGATGATTTATATAACAAACATTTTAAGAACGTTTTTGAGCCGTTTTTTTCTGGTATTGATGAGGTCAGAAACGTATTGAAGAGTTTGATTTCAATACGAAACAAACTCTCACATGGAAATACTATATCTATTCGTGAAGCAGAACAGTGCATTTGCTATTCTGGTGATTTTATTGATGCGTATAAAAAGTACTATACAGAAATGGGAAAAGAAAGAGACTATAATGTACCTGTATTTTTGCGAATTAAAGATAGCTTGGGTAATGATTTAATTCGCGAAAACACCAGAGAATTGTGGGAAATTAGTTTTAATGGTAAAGTAGCGCCAAAAATACAACTAAGATCTGGTGACGCTTACAAACTATGGGTTGAAGTTGACAGCAGTTTTCCTAACGAATTCTATGAAATTAATTGGAAATTAATGAAAGACGATTATGAAATGATTGAAAAGGGTGCTGGAAATGTTATTTGTTTCAAATTAAAAAACAATCATGTTTCGTACGGGCTGATGATATATATTTATTTAACTACAAAAAGAGATTGGCATCGTTTTCGCGATAAGGATGACATTATAATGCTTCACTACGAAGAAGTACTTCCTCCAATTTTCGATGTATATTGATACCTTTACAGACATTTTTCTAGTGCCACGAAGTTTGAATACCTATATCTACCAATACCAGTATGTCAAACTCTGATGCGTCTGGCAATGGATGGTATAAACCCACGAAAGCTATAAGGCGAGCGAGTTTTTTCTGTACCATGTGGCTGATTAGCCCGATGAACCGAAATTTGAGCAGGCAAATCTATGGTGAAAAAACTGTTCTTTCAGGCAACCGGCAGGTATTTCTTGGGCTTGATAACGATCGCGGTTCTTTTGTTCCTTCCTGCCGGAACTTTACGATACCCCAACGGATGGCTTTTTATCGTCGCGTTGTTCGCGCCGATGCTTGCGGCCGGAATCGTGATAATGATACGAAACCCGGAACTGCTTCAAAAACGGCTGCATGCCAGGGAAAAGGAAAAAGAGCAAAGAGCTGTTGTGGCGCTCAGCCGGATAATGCTTATAGCCGCTTTCGTCGTTGCCGGATTCAATTTCCGATTTGGCTGGATCGTTCTGCCAAAGTGGGCGGTATATACAGCGACGGGTATTTTTTTGGCGGCATATGCGATGTACGCCGAAGTTTTGCGTGAAAATGCCTATTTGTCCAGAACGGTCGAAGTACAGGAAAACCAAATGGTCGTCGATACCGGCCTATATGGAATCGTCCGTCATCCGATGTACGCCGCGACACTGGTATTGTTTCTCTCCATGGGCTTTGTGCTGGGTTCGCCTGTTTCCTTTGCAATCTTGCTGCTTTATATTCCGATCATCGGTAAACGGATCAGAAACGAAGAAGATGTTCTGACGCGAGAGCTTCCGGGATATGAGAAATACAGGAACAAAGTAAAGTACAAAGTGATCCCGTTCATTTGGTGACACAGGAGCTGATTTGGATCAGCTGGGCATGTTTGGTTGGCGCCAGTCATGGGGTATCATCAGCCTGGCAAAGTGGATTTTGGAGGGAAGCGGATGAAGAATATGAAGAAGATCATTGGCGTTTCTGCAATTCTCGCAGCAATTCTTATAGCAGCTGCAGTTGTTTACAAGAGCGCTATTATGCGAGGCACTATGCATTTGACGGATTCTCCGACAAAATCACGGTATTCTTGTACGACGGAGACGCGGTAGTACAAAACACAAAATACGATCTGAAGGTATATCCGCCATGCGGTGAAGAAGTTGTCAGCCGTACTTCGGATGGCTTTTCGGTAAACGGTGGAGAATATGGATTGTATTTTTTTGCCCTGCAATACAATGAAAAGACGGCAGAATTCGGGTTGGAGAACGCCAATTACTGGTGGAGAACTTCCATCGTTTTGCGATTGTCGGAAGACGGCAGCGGCTTGGAACAGGTGAATTGTGTTTTCAATAACAATCCGCCTTTTATCGAAACAAGAAAAATCCTTTGGAAAGAATCATGAACATCGCCAAATTCCAGTTTATCAAGGCGAATGCCTCCGGAAATGGGCGGTATGAATACCCGAAAGCTTAATGCGGTCGCACTTTTGCCGGTACCCGTTTTGCGATATAATCTGCCCGGCAAAACGGAATGGACGGAGCGGAGGTGTAGTTTTGGAAAGGATCAAAAGATTGGGTTGGTACCAAAAGGCAGTCTTGCTCTTCATGATGGCCATGATTCTGGTGTTCACAGTGATCTATCCCATGATGACTGCCCAAAAGGGCTTTGCATACAAGGACGCCATCCTGACCCCGGACCAGCAAAACAGCGATACCATCTATGCCGGCAAAATCCTGGGGGAGGAGGCGCGCTTTACCGTGCGCGCAGACAGGACGGTGGAGTTCCGGTATGGCGACAAGACCTA
This sequence comes from Clostridiales bacterium, assembly GCA_012520375.1. Taxonomy (GTDB): domain Bacteria; phylum Bacillota; class Clostridia; order Christensenellales; family Aristaeellaceae; genus Excrementavichristensenella. The sequence continues at coordinate 80,841 of JAAYOH010000015.1, read as the reverse complement.
CGGCCCCTACACTGCTAAGGAGGATCCCAGCGCTGTTCCTGAGGATATTGACAGGGAAGGACCGATGACCGGCATAGAGCTTCGCCAGGGAGACAAAATCATCTTTCGCGGGGGTATGGAACATGATGGCGACGTCCGTTGGCTATACAACGAGGATGGAAATGTCGAAGAGGTCCGCATTTCGGATACAACCGGTGATAATATTGTAACGGACGGAAACGGGAACGCGATCGACACCATGGAGCCTTCCGCTTACGCCATACTGGACGTGATGGCCGGCCCTGAACTGACCCACAAGGGCGATTGGTCTGCGTGGTTCATCGGTGTGTTTCTCTGTATTGTCACGGCGATTTATATTTTTTTTGCAGATGAAATTTTCCGCTGGAATCTGGCCTTCCAGATCCGCAACGCAGACCGTGCACAGCCATCGGACTGGGAAATTGCATGGCGGCACATCGGTTGGACCGTGTTGCCGATTGCGGCCCTGATCATCTTCGTCCTCGGCCTGCAATGACGCGGATCCCGTTTTTCAAATAAGATGTTTCCGGCAATGGGTTATTCGACATTGCTGAGCGGGAAATCGAAATGCTACCCGATCGATTCTCCATATAGAGGCAACAACAATACAAGGAGCGTAAATCCCCGTGCTGTGGAAAATAGTTTTTGACGATTCAGACCCGACCATATCCTTTGCCGCGGAGGAGCTGAAGCATTATCTGGGCAAGATCGACAGCAACCAGGAGATCGTGCTCCTCAGATCCGCCGATCTTACCCATGTGTATGCGGACGCCTTGTATCTGGCCGTCTCCGGGCGCCTCTTGTCGGACGGAGAAGACAAAACCTTTGACGACGCCATCTGGATCGATGTCCAAAAAGGCTGCGGCCATATCAGCGGCTCCAATCCCAGAAGCGTGCTCATCGGCGTTTACAGATTCCTTGCGGAAATTGGCTGTGCATGGATCCGCCCAGGCAAAGAGGGGGAGATCATCCCCCGCAAATCCCTGGATACCGTATCGGTATCCCTGACGGAGAAGCCGTCCTATCGCCATCGCGGCATGGCCATCGAAGGTGCGGTCAGTGCAGACCATGTGCTCGACATGATCGACTGGCTTCCAAAGGCAGGCATGAACGCATATTTTATCCAGTTTTTGGATGTGCCCTTCGTGTTTTACGACCGATGGTATGCGCACCTGGGCAACGAGACCTTGCAGCCGACGCCTCTGCAGGTTGAAGAGGTCCGCGCGATCAAATTCAGGACCGTCGACCAAATCAAGAAGCGCGGGCTCCTGTATCATGCTGCCGGGCACGGCTGGACCTGCGAACCCTTTGGCATCCCCGGCAACACGTGGGATGAAACAGATCATACGCTGACAGACGAACAGCGCAGCAGCCTGGCTGAAGTCAAGGGCAGGAGAAGATTATGGAAGGGCATAGCACTCAACACAAACCTCTGCTATTCGAAGGGCGCTGTGCGCAGCCGGATCGCGCAGGCCGTTGTCGATTATATCCAAAAGAATCCACAGGCGGATGTCCTACACCTGTGGCTTGCAGATGACAGCAACAACCAATGCGAATGTGCGGCATGCCGGGGAAAAAGGCCTGCCGATTGGTATCTGATCCTGCTCAATGAAGTTGACCGCCTGATGGGTGAGAACGGGTTGTCCCAGAAGGTGGTCTTCCTGCTGTACGTCGATCTGCTCTGGCCCCCCGTGACGGAAACCTTGCAAAACCCGGAACGCTTCATCATGATGTTTGCGCCGATCACCCGTTCCTACTCGGAATCTTATGCAGATGCCCCATGGTTTCAGGAGGCGGATCTGCCGGATTACGCCCGAAACCATTTATCGTTCCCGAAATCAGTCGGCGAAAACCTTGCGTGGCTGCGAAAATGGCAGCAGAAATTTTCTTGCGACAACTTTGCTTTCGATTACCACTACATGTGGGATCACTTCTTCGACCCCGGTTATTGGCAGGTGCCGGAAGTCCTCCTGAAGGATATCAAAAGCCTTCGGAAAATCGGCATGAACGGCCTCGTCTCGTGCCAGGCACAGAGGACGTGGTTTCCCACAGGCCTTGGCATGCATTTGATGGCTGCCGGCCTTTGGAACCGGGATATCGACTTTGAACAGTCAGCCTCGGACTATTTTCTGCAGGCTTTCGGAGAGGATGGATTGCTGGCCAAGGAGTATCTATGCCGGCTGTCTGCCGCTTTTGAGCCGCGTTACCTCAGGCGGGAGACAGGGCCGGCGACGGACCGCGACCTTCAGCGGCTGACAGGTGTCCATGGAGTCATTTGCGACTTTATGCCCACGATCCAACGGCATCTTGAAGACAGCAAGCAGCCTGCGGCGGCCCGGCTGTCGTGGAAGTATCTTACGCTGCACGCAGAATATTGCAAGCTGCTTGCCGATGCGCTCGTGATGGAAATCAACGACAAGGATGCCTCCCATGCAGAATTTGAAAAAGCATATCAGTGGGCCAGGGCGCATGAATGGGAGTTGTCTCCAGTCCTGGATGTGTTCGAATTACAATATACACTGCGGCGCAGGGGAAACGATCAAGACGCGGTGTTTGATGACGCCACAAAAACATAGATATGGGAGACGTGAAAATGCATCAAGAGCAGAAAGTATCGCAGTATTGCGCCGGTGTGCTGCTTGCAGCCGGCGCAAATGGGCAGGAAGCAGAAATGGTATAGTCTGATCAACAAATCTGGATTGCCTTTTTTATCGGATAAACAGATGATCATGAGAACTGTCTGCCGGAATTTGTTTTTTGAACGAATGTCACCGACAGCATACCCCGGCGATAAACCTTGAATGTTAATACCCATTGCTTGAAGCAACGGGCAGTTCCCTCTATAATCTTGTCAACGACTTAAAGAAAAGAGGTCATCCCTGATGCTGAGAGAAAACATCAAAGCGATCAGAAAGTCCAAAGGACTTACGCAGGAAGAGCTCGCCGTCAAGCTGAATGTGGTGCGGCAAACAATCTCCAAATGGGAACAGGGATTGTCTGTCCCTGATTCTTGTATGTTGATTTCCATTTCAGAGGTACTTGAAACCCCCGTAAACACCCTGCTGGGAGAAACTGTTATGGAATCAAAAGCCGACGAGTTACAAGCGATTTCTGAAAAACTGGAGAGTATAAACTTACAGCTCGCAAAAAGGAGGGCTGCCAGGAGGAAAACCATGCATTGGCTGCTAATCCTGTTGTGTGCGGTCCTCATCATTATTTTTGTGGCATTGGCAGCCTTGGGCAGTCCCTACTTAAGCTGGGATTATGGCGATCCTGAAACCGCCGTTGTCGGAGTGATTTTTCATGCATTTGAATGGTTCTTTGTCAGGTTGGCGCCGATTGTTCTGATCGGGGCGATCGTTGGAATGCTCCTGATGCGGAAGAAAGCATAAAATCGCTCGGCTTCTGGAGTACGGTTCAGACTTCACCCGGTTTGTCAAGCGATCGTACGCCCGGCAATGGGCGGAATAAACCTGTGGAAACTTTCATGCGGACGCGCTTTTGCCGGTACCCATTTTGTGGTATAATTTGTTCGGGGAATCGACGTTTGCCGAACCCGGTTGTCCCTCATTTTATTGCACGAATGGAGGAAGACCAAATGGATTTCAAAGAGATAAAGACGGATGGCATGCAGATGCTTCAACCGGTCAAGGGGTGTCATCACTGGTATTACGCAATAGAAGATGCTCTCGGCGATTTATGTGAAGCGGAAGAAGCATATATTGATGGGGACAAAGTAAAAGCCAACAGGCTGATACTTGTCTCGTATCCTGACGGAACCGTCTATGAACCGATACAAGCCGCATCAAATCAATATTTCTCGGATAGTTTGATATGGAAAGACGCAGTATTCTTTATGATGGCGGACTTTGCCCGCCGCAAATTGTTTGTTTTTCGCTGGCTGCCTGAAATGAAGGCGGCAGAAGTTTTTCTTGAACTGGACAGAGATTCATTTGCGGATTATTACAATTTATGGATCGAGGCGGATCCGCTCGTCATCTGCCGACGGGGAGCTGACAACCGATTTCAGATGATATGGCCCGATCCGTCGGACTTTGAGATTGGCGAACGAGAAGGCTTTATCGGAATCATTGACGGCCAGATGGCGTTCTCCCAGTGGTTTGAGGAAGACGACGGAGAAGATTACAGGTACCGCGAAGAAGTCGTGCTCAGAAAGTACCCCACCGGGGAAGTGCTTGAGCGCTATGAGGGGAGTTTGATGGAGATGCCGGATGGGCAAAGGTGGCTGGTGACGTGATGTCCGCCGGAAGTCGATCGCACCATCGGATTTATGAAGGAAAAATCATGAAAACAACCATCGTAAAGGCAATATGCTTCATTCTTTTGATTCCTGTATTGGGGATCGGGCTCCCATTTGGATGTGCTTATGTGTAATCCTTCCCGGACCGACCGGGGTCTTTTCTGTTGCAATCACCGTATCAAAAAAGACAGGAGCGGAATATTCTTCCCTCCTCCTTCCTGCGAACGGAGGATATGCCGACAAGGAATTCCGTATCGCAGACGGATCGCTTCAGCTGTTCATAAGCGTGTATGGACCGGGAACGGATAAAGTGATACGGGAAGGATACCATGCCGTTACGGTAAAGGACGGAGGCCTTGTGATCGAAGGGTTTCCCGATCGCTGCGGGCCGTTCGTTTGCCGAACCGGCGCGGCTGTCGATGCGCCGATTCGGCATATGGAATAATCAAATCAACGGATCAGGATCAGCAGGAGGGTGTGCGGTCATGGATGGCGCTTCGGGTATATCCTCCCGTTTTATACAGACAAGCAGTCATCAGGAGGTTCGGCATGAAAAAGTCCACTACTGTACTCATTGGCATTCTGGTGCTCTGCATCCTCAGCAGCTCCTTTGCGCTGGCGGAAGAGGATCCTCTGTTGGCGCTTTCAATGGAAATGATCAACGGCGTCCATGAACTCGCAAACGATTAGCAGTATTTTCAATTCACGGGGTTCATGGAGCATAATGATGGGATGAATTCTATCGCTCCGCTTGCAGAAACGGACTGTTCGGATCTTCGCCAAGCCTATTCCGTAAAGTTCCCGGCAGTTGATCTGATGATGTTGATTGCGGGCGCGAACATGAGTAAGCCCGGTAAAACGAAATGCAAGCTGTCTGTCTATCACGTTGACAGCGTATGGAATGGTTTCAAAAGCCCGGCAGCCATATCCCAAAGCACATTCCTCAGCTGGTCGCGCTCATACGCCGCCCCGGTTGACTTCCAGGATTCCACGTGGATCATGGACTGCGGCGGAGCGGTATATTGCGTTACGTTCCTGGAAACAGGAGAGGGCATCATCACCGCTACCGCAGCGCCGATGTTCCTCGACGACGGTGAAACCATAGAGAGCATAAAGGATTTTATCCGCGAAAGGCTTCCGTTCGCCGTCTTTGAGCCGATCAAGCGACCGAAACCATAAAAAGATACCGACCGGGAATCCGATTTGCGTTACAAACAAATCCCCTTTCCTTACAAACGATCACCGGTTGACAAGCCGGGTTTCGGGGCTATAATGATAGGCGGGAACGAATAGAAAGGACGGTACACCCAATGGCTCTATATACCATGAAGGAATTGCTCGCGGATGCCCGGAAAAAGGGCTACGGCATTGGTTTTTTCAACACGGTCAACCTGGAGATGGTGCGCGCCTGCATCCGCGCCGCGGAGGAGGCAAATTCCCCCATCATCATCGGCACGGCGGAGGCCCTGCTGGAGTACGCGGATTTCGACTGGGTCGCCCCCCTCATGCTGGAGCAGGCCCGGAATGCCCGGGTCCCGGTGGCGGTACACCTGGACCACAGCTATCAGGTGGAGACCATCCTGCGGGCGCTGCGGGCGGGTTTCGGCTCGGTGATGTACGACGGAAGCCGCTCGGACCACCGGGACAACGTCCGGGTTTCGGGGGAGATCGTCCGGGTAGCCAAGCCCATGGGCGTGGGGGTGGAATGCGAGCTGGGCCGGGTGGGCGGCCTCTCCGACGAGACGGGCCGGGAGGACAGCATGGTGTACACCGATCCCCTGGAAGCCCGGGACTTCATCGAGGCCACCGGCGCGGATTTCCTGGCCGTGTCCATCGGAACGGTGCACGGGGTGTACAAGTCCGAGCCCCGGCTGGATATCGGGCTGCTGGAGAAGATCCGGGAGGCCGTGGACGTGCCCCTGGTGCTCCACGGGGGTTCCGGCCTGTCGGAGGAGGACTTCAAAAAGACCATCGCCGGGGGCATCTCCAAGATCAACGTATTCACGGACGTCATCCTGGCCGCCCGGGCGGCCCTCTTGGAAAGCAAAGACTTGAGCTACATCGACATGTGCCGCCGCGCCGAGGAGGCCATGCAGGACGCCGTCCGGGCCAAGCTTACGCTGTTCGGCAGCGCGGGCAGGGCATAGGGCTTAGACGCCGGCGATCAGACGCCGGATCTCCCGGACGCCCCGGCGGTACAGTTCCTCCCCGTCCAGGCCCAACACCTGCCCGTCGGACACCCGGAGGACCCCGTTGACAAATACGTAGTCGCAGGGCAGGTGGTATCCCACCGCCCCGAAAATCGACTCGGGAGCCAGGCCGGCGCACAAAAGCTCCGGCCTCGATTTTTTGATCAGCAGGCAGTCAGCCCGGTATCCCTCGGCGATCCCGCCCAGGTCGCCGCTCCGTCCCAGCAGGGAGGCGCTGCCCGCCGTGGCCATTTTCAGCAATTGATAGGCGCTGGGCGCCCGCTCTCCCCAGTGCAGCCGGTGCAGCAGATAGGCGCTACGGATCTCTTCCATCATGTTGCTGCCGTCGTTGCTGGCGGAGCCGTCCACCGCCAGGCCTATGGGGATGTCCCTTTCCAAGATGTCCGGGACCCGGCAAACCCCGCTGTGCAGCTTCATGTTGGAAGCCGGGCAATGGGCGATGCCCGTCCCGGTCTCTTGGAGGAGATCGAGGTCCCCGTCGCTCAGGTGGATGCCGTGGGCATACCACACGTCGCCGCCCAGCCAGCCCAGGCGCTCCATGTAGGGGACGGGGCGCAGCCCGAAGTGCTCCAGGGTGTAGGCCTCCTCGTCCAGGGTTTCCCCCACGTGGGTGTGGAGCCGGGCGTCATAGCTGCGGGCTAGGGCGGCGCTCTCCCGCATCAGGTCCCCGGACACGGAGAAGGGGGAACAGGGCGCCAGGGCCAGGTCCCGCATGCCGCCGGCAGTATCCAGGTGATAGGCTTCCAGCAGGCGCCGGGAATCCTTCAGGATGTCGTCGATGCCCTGCACTACGCTGTCCGGGGGCAGGCCCCCGTCCTTCACCGACAGGTCCATGCTGCCCCGGGAGGCGAAAAAGCGGATGCCCAGGGTTTGCGCGGCCTCCATCTGCCGGCCGATCAGGTCTCCCGCCCCTTCGGGGAAGACGTAATGGTGGTCGAACACCGTGGTGCAGCCGTGGCGCAGCAGTTCCGCCATGCCGGCGCAGGAGGAGAGGTATACCGTATCCCCGTTCAGGTTTTTCCAGATCTCGTACAGGGCTTTCAGCCAGTCGAAGAGTTCCAGCCCCTGGACAAAGGACAGGCTGCGGGTGAAGTACTGGTACAGGTGATGGTGGGTGTTGATCAGGCCGGGGTACAACAGACAGTCGGAGGCGTCTACTACCCGGTCCGGCACCGCGTCCCAGGGACCGATGCGGGCGATCCTGTCATCCATGAGCCACAGGTCCGTGGCGCTATAGATCCGGTCTGCCTCGTCGCAGCTCACGATGGTGTCCACGTTTTTCAGCAGGGTCAGCATGGGAAAGCCTCCTTTTCAGGGTCTGTTCATGACTTTATTATAGCCCCAATCCCCTTCTTCGTCAATCATTTCGACCGATTTGTGACGACAGGGTTAAAATCCTGCTTGCAATCAAACCGATCCTGTGGTACAATGACGTTGGTTTGGGAAGGAACGGATCCCGTATCGGACCCGCGAAAAGGAAGGGGGATCACCATGACAGCCGGTTTTGAAGAACCAGAAACAAGCAGCGCTTTCATCTTGTCCTGCGAGTCCACGGTGGACGTGCCGTATGGGTACTGCGCCTCCCGGGACATCCCCGTGATTTTCTACTCCTACTTTATAGACGGACAGGAATACATCGACGATATGGGGCGGGACCCCGAGGCCCTGCCGGGCTTCTACCGGAAGCTGGCGGCGGGCAGCCTGCCTTCCACCTCCCAGCTCAACACCATCCAGTATGTGGAATACTTCGAACCCATGCTGAGCGAGGGGCATGACCTGCTGCACATCTGCCTGGGTACCGGGATGACCAAGTCCTACGAAAACGCCTGCGAGGCGGCCCAGGAACTAAGGGAGCGTTACCCGGAGCGCAAACTCCTGGTGTTGGATTCCCTGTGTTCCTCCTCGGGCTACGGCCTGCTGGTGGATGGGGCTGCGGACCTGCGGGACAGAGGCGGCAGCCTGGAAGAGATCGCCGCCTGGGTGGAGGCAAACCGCAAAAATGTGCATCACCAGTTTTACTGCACCGACCTGAAGTACTTCAAGCGCAGCGGGCGCGTCTCCGGGGCCACCGCCACCGTGGGCGCCATCCTGGGCATATGCCCCATCATGCGCCTGAACGACGAGGGCCGCATCATTGCCTACGACAAGGTACGGGGCAAAAACGCCGCCCTGCGCACCACCGTCCGCACCATGGAGGCCCACGCCGTGGGGGGCGCCGATTACGCGGGCAAGTGTTGGGTGTGCCACTCCGATTGCCCGGAGACCGCCGCCCTGCTGAAGGATGCGCTCGAGAAGCATTTTCCCAATATCCAGGGAGATGTTTGGGTGAACGACATCGGCACCATCATCGCTTCCCACTGCGGGCCGGGCACCGTAGCCGTCTTCTTTTTCGGGGATGAACGGGCCCCGGGCTGAGCCGGTACGTGGGGTATCAGAACATTAGCAAAAAGATAATCTCGAACGGATGACAAAAAAGCCATCGTTCGGGTAGAATCGAAACGGAACGTTCGGAAACACAAACATATACTACACGAGGAGGGGACATCATGAAGAAACTCACCGCATTGCTGCTCGCTGTCGTCCTGTTTACCACCCTGTTTGCCTGCGTCTGCCAGGCAGAGAACAAGTCCATCAAGGTGGGCCTGGTGTGCATCGGCGACGAGAACGACCAGGGCTACACCTACAACTTCATCCGGGGCACCGAAACGGCCACAGAAGTCCTGGCCGGGAAGGGCATCGACGTGGAATGGCAGATCAAGTTCAACCTGATCGAGGGCGACCCCGTGGCCGTTGCCAACGAAGAGCTGGTGGAAGACGGCTGCGCCATCATCTTTAATAACTCCTACGGCCAGGAGCCCGCCATGCTGACCATCGCCGCCGAGTATCCCGAGGTGCAGTTCGTTGCCATGACCAACGAGGGCAGCTGGAAGGACGACCTGGACAACACCCACAACGCCTTCGCCCGCATCCACGAGGGCCGCTATATCGCCGGCGTCGTGGCGGGCATGAAGCTCCAGGAGATGATCGACAAGGGCGAGATCGCCCCCGAACAGGCCATCATTGGCTACGTGGGCGCGTACTCCTTTGCAGAAGTGGTTTCCGGCTACAGCGCCTACTTCCTGGGCGCGCGCTCCGTCTGCCCCTCCGTCACCATGAAGGTGCAGTTCGTGGGTTCCTGGTCCGACGCCACCCTGGAAGCCAATGCCGCCCAGGCCCTGATCGACCAGGACTGCGTCCTGATTTCCCAGCATTCCGACAACACCACCCCCGCCACCACCGCGGAGAAGAACGGCGTGTTCCACACCGGCTACAACGCGGACATGATGCCCGCTGCGCCCAAGGCGTCCCTGATCTCCACCCGCATCGACTGGACCAATTACTTCGTGTACGCCATTGAGTCCGTGGCCAACGGCGAGACCTTCGACGCCGACTACAGCAAGGGCCTTGCAGAGGGCGACATCGCGCTGACCACCCTGAACGAGGAGATCTGCGCCGAAGGCACGAGAGAGAAGATGGACGAGGTCATAGACGCCATCATCAAGGGCGAATTGGAAGTCTTCGACACCTCTACCTTCACCGTGAACGGCGAGGTCGTGGAATCCTTCCTGGCCATCGACATGACCGGCGACTTCGTGCCCGACGAGGGCGAGGCCATCTGGGACGGCGCCTTCCACGAGTCCCAATGCCCCGAACTGATGTCCGCTCCCTACTTCAACATGCCCATCGACGGTATCACCCGGCTGAACGAGGCCTACTAAGCAGTACCCTATCCTTCAGGGGTCGTCCGAAAGGGTGGCCCCTGGTCTTTTCATTTGAGCCCCGTCCCCGGGACAGGGCATAAGGAGGAAGGTGTCCCTTGGCAGACAATTGTGCAGTCGAGCTGAGAAAGGTCAGCAAGGCCTTCGGCAATGTGGTGGCCAATGACAACATCGATCTGAAGATCTACAAAGGGGAGATCCTGTCCCTGCTGGGGGAGAACGGTTCGGGCAAGACGACCCTTATGAATATGCTTTCCGGCATCTATTACCCGGATTCCGGGGAGATCCTGGTGAACGGGCAGCAGGTCACCATCACGTCGCCCCGGGATGCCTTCGAATACGGGATCGGGATGATCCACCAGCACTTCAAGCTGATCGATGTGCTCAGCGCTGCGGAGAACGTGGTGCTGGGGCTGGAAGGCCCTGCGCTGTTGGATTTGAAAGCCGTGTCCGCCCGGATGAGCGAAATCGCCCGGCGTTACAATTTTGCGATGGACCCGGCAAAAAAGGTGTACGACATGTCGGTCTCCGAAAAGCAGACCCTGGAGATCATCAAGGTGCTGTACCGGGGCGCCGATATCCTGATCCTGGACGAGCCCACCGCCGTGCTCACCCCCCAGGAGACCCAGCGCCTCTTTGAGATCCTGCGGTCCATGAAGGAAAACGGCAAGGCCATCGTCATCATCACCCACAAGCTCCACGAGGTGATGGAGCTGGCGGACCGGGTGTGCGTGCTGCGCAAGGGTTGTTTCGTGGGGGAAAGGCAGGTGTCCGAGGTGACCCCCCAGATCATGACCGACATGATGGTGGGGCGCCAAGTGACCCTGAACATCGACCGCCCCGAGCCCGTGGAACCGGAACCCCGGCTGAGGGTGCGAGATCTCACCGTGGTCAACGCCGAGGGCATCACCAAGCTGGACCGGGTGAACTTCACCGCCATGGGGGGAGAGATCCTGGGCATCGCGGGGATCGCGGGATCGGGGCAGAAAGAACTGCTGGAAACCATTGCCGGGCTGCAGCCCGCGGCCGGCGGTTCGATCCTCTACACCCCAAAGGGGCAGCCTCCCATGGAGCTGGCGGGCAAGCACCCCATGCAGATCAAGGCGGCCGGGGTGGCCATGGCCTTCGTCCCCGAGGACCGGCTGGGCATGGGCCTGGTGGGGGGGATGGGCATGACCGGGAATATGATGCTCCGCTCCTGGCGCCAGGGAAAGGGCGCCTTCGTGCATCGCCGGGAGCCGGGGGCCCTGGCCACCCAGGTAAAGGAGGACCTGGAGGTGGTTACCCCGGACATCGATTACCCGGTGCGCCGCCTGTCCGGCGGCAACGTGCAAAAGGTGCTGGTGGGCCGGGAGATCGCTTCGGCGCCCTCGGTGCTCATGACCGCCTACGCGGTGCGGGGTCTGGACATCAACACCTCCTACACCATCTACCACCTGCTGAACCAGCAGAAGCAAAAGGGCGTGGCGGTGATCTTTGTGGGAGAGGATCTGGACGTGCTCCTGGAGCTGTGCGACCGCATCCTGGTGCTCTACGACGGAAAGGTGTCGGGCATCGTGGAAGCCCGCACCGCCACCAAGGATCAACTGGGCCTGATGATGACCAGGCTGCAGGAGGAGGGAGAGACCGATGCGTAGTCACAGGGAACCCCTGTTTCACCTGGCCAAGCAGGGGGACGTGTCCGGACGCCGGGCCTGGGCGATCCGCCTGGCCTCCTTTGTGCTGGCCATCTTCATCGGAGGCTTGATCTTCCTCTTCCTGGGGCACAACCCCTTCCGGGCTTACGGGGAGATCATCACCGGTTCCCTGGGCAGGAAGACCGCCCTCAGGCAGACCATCAAGATCGCGGTCCCCCTGCTGGGCACCGCCCTGGCCATCGCCCCCTGCTTCAAAATGCGCTTCTGGAACATCGGCGCGGAGGGGCAGATCACCGCGGGGGCCATCGGCGCTACCTTCTTCGCCCTGAATTATGCCAACCGCCTGCCTTCCCCCCTGCTGCTGACCATAATGGGGCTGTCCGGCGTGCTGTGCGGCGCCCTGTGGGCCCTGATCCCCGCCATCTTCAAAGCCCGCTGGGGCACCAACGAGACCCTGTTCACCCTGATGATGAACTACATCGTCATCGGGATGGTGAAGTACCTGCAGGGCGGGCCCTGGGAGGGCAAGCCGGGCAGCCAGATCATCCCCAACTTCAACAATGCGGCGGTGCTGCCCAAGGTGCTGGGGGTGCACTGCGGCTGGATCATGGTGCTGATCCTGACCCTGTTCATCTTCATCTACATGAACTACTCCAAGCACGGCTACGAGATTTCCGTCATCGGGGAGAGCCCCAAGACCGCCCGGTACGCGGGCATGGACGTGGGGCGGGTGACCAGGCGCACCATGATGCTGTCCGGAGGCATGTGCGGCCTGGTGGGCTACATGGTGGCCTCCGGCGCCAACATGACCCTGTACCACAACGTGGCGGACGGGGTGGGTTTCACCGCCATCACCGTGGCCTGGCTGTCCCAGCTGAATCCCTTTGCCATGATCGCCATCTCCCTGCTGCTGGCGATACTGGACAAGGGCGCCGGCACCCTGCAAACCGCCATGCAGGTGCCCACCTCCATCTCCGACATCATCACGGGCATCTTCCTGTTCTGCATGCTGGCCTGTGAGTTCTTCATCAACTACCGCATACTCTTCAGCGGCGGTCGCAAAAAGGAGGCCAAAGAAGGATGAACGCGGTCATTGCCCTGATCTTCAACGCGATCCTCAACGGGACCCCCCTGATGTACGGCACCATGGGGGAGATCCTCACCGAGAAGTCCGGCAACCTGAACCTGGGCGTGGAGGGCCTGATGTACATGGGCGGCGCCCTGGGCCTGGCCGGCGCCTTCTACTACGAAAAGGCTGCCGGGGCCGGGGTGAACGGCCTCTTGGCCATGGTCATCGCCATCGCCTGCGCCTTCCTGGCCGGGGCCCTGGGCTCCCTGATCTTCAGCGTGATCACCATCTCCCTGCGGGCCAACCAGAACGTCACCGGCCTGGCCCTGGCCATCTTCGGCACCGGGGTGGGGCAGTTCGTGGGGGAATACATGCGCACCATGGAGGGCGGCTACATCGCCGTCAGCAACGAATTGAAAAACTTTTTCCAGAACGCCCCCTTTCCCCAAACCCTGCAAAATATCCCCGTCGTGGGCAAGCTCCTCTTCGGCCACAACATCTTTGTGTACCTTGGGGTACTGCTGGCCCTCGCCATGGGTTTTTTTATCAGCAGGACCCGCTGGGGCTTGAACCTGCGCTCCGTGGGGGAATCCCCCGCTACGGCGGACGCGGCGGGCATCAACATCGCCCGCTACAAGTACCTGGCCACCGTCATGGGCGGGGGCATCTCCGGCATCGGGGGCATGGTGTACATCATGACCATCGCGGGCTGCGTGTGGAACCACGAGGGGCTGGCCGGGGTGGGCTGGCTGGCTGTGGCGCTGGTCATCTTCTGCCTGTGGCGGCCGGTCAACGCCATCTGGGGTTCCGTGCTCTTTGGCGCCCTGATGATCCTGTATCTGCGGGTGCAGTTGCCCATCCCCAGCGAGATCTACAAGATCCTGCCCTATGTGGTCACCCTGGTCGTGCTGATCTTCACTAGCCTGCGCAAAAAGCGGGAGGACCAGCCCCCGGAGAGCCTGGGCATCGCCTACTTCCGGGAAGAACGCTGAAGCATTATTTAACATTCCGGGTTATTGACAAAGCGGAAAACGGGTGCTATAATCACCTAAACCGTTGAGGAAGAGTGAGTAGGCACCGTTCCTCCATACCCCAGAGAGCCGCGGAGGGTGGGATCGCGGCGTATGGACCGGGCTGAATGGACTTCCGAGGGCGATCAGAAATGGGAGCGATCCCGGAGTATGTGAGACGGAGCGGCACTCCGTGACCAAATGTCAGCATATGTTTGTATGCGTAAAGTGCAGCCGGGTGGCATTGCAGGAAGTCATGCTCCTGTCCCAGCAAGAGGGACAGGAGTTTCTTTGTCTTTACGCATCAATAAAAAGACGAGGAGGTATCCCCATGACCCGTAACGGCATCGATTTCACCACCTATTTCAAGCAGTACCCCGACGAGAAAGGCTATTTCGGCAGGTATGGCGGCTCCTATATCCCCGTGGAACTGCAGGCTGCCATGGACGAGATCACCGAGGCTTACTTCACCATCTGCAAGAGCCGCAAGTTCATCAATGAATTGCGCCGCATCCGCAAGGAATTCCAGGGCCGACCCACCCCCATCAGCCACCTGGAACGGCTGTCCGGGGCCATCGGCAACGTGCAGCTGTACGTCAAGCGGGAGGATTTGAACCACACCGGCGCCCACAAGCTGAACCACTGCATGGGGGAGGTGCTGTTGGCCAAATTCATGGGCAAGAAAAAGGTGATCGCGGAGACCGGGGCGGGGCAGCACGGGGTGGCCCTGGCCACCGCCGCCGCCTACTTCGGCCTGGAGTGCGACGTGTACATGGGCACGGTGGACATCCGCAAGCAGGCCCCCAACGTGGCCCGGATGAAGATCCTGGGCACCAACGTGGTGGAAGTGAAAGAGGGCCTGGGCACCCTGAAGGAAGCGGTGGACGCGGCCTTCGAAGCCTACAGCCGGGAATACAAGGACTGCATCTACTGCATCGGCTCGGTGGTAGGCCCCCATCCCTTCCCCATGATGGTGCGGGATTTCCAGCACATCGTGGGTGTGGAGGCCAGGCAACAGTTCGTGGAAATGACCGGGGAGCTGCCGGACGTGATCACCGCCTGCGTGGGCGGGGGCAGCAATTCCGCGGGTTTCTTCTCCGGCTTCCTGAACGACCCGGTGGACATCGTCGGCGTCGAACCCCTGGGCCGCGGTCCCAAGCTGGGGGACCATGCCGCAAGTCTTACGTACGGCACCGAGGGCGTCATGCACGGCTTCAACAGCATCATGCTGAAGGACGAGGCGGGAGCGCCCGCCCCGGTGTACTCCATCGCCAGCGGCCTGGACTACCCTTCTTCGGGCCCCGAGCACGCCTTCCTCCGGGACATGGGCCGGGTGCGCTATGAGACGGCGGACGACGAGGAGACCGTCCGCGCCTTCTTTGCCCTGTCCCGTTACGAGGGCATTATCCCTGCCATTGAAAGCAGCCATGCGGTAGCCTACGCCATCCGCCTGGCCAAGCAGAGGAAGATGGGCTCCATTCTGATCAACCTGTCCGGCCGCGGGGACAAGGACATGGACTACGTGCTGGAGCACTACGGCATCCCGGGGAAGGACGCGAAACTAGTGTAGGGACGGGAGAGGACATATGGGCAGCCGACTGGGGAACATCATCAAGCATGCGCGCCTTGCCGCCGGCGTCAGCGAGAAGCAGCTGGGCAAGAAATGCGGCCTGGCGGAGAACGTCATCCGGGACATCGAGGCCGGGCGGCGCATCGCTTCCGACGAGCAGGCAAGGCAGATCCTGAAGAAATTGGGGGCCGAACACCAGCTCTCCACGGAGCTGGAGCCGGCGGCAGAGCCCGAGGCGCCGATTCGGCCCCGGCCCTATGTGCTGAAGCCCAGGGAGGAGACCCGGGACCGGGAGGAAGAGGCTGCCCTGGCCAACGATGCCTGGCGGGATGCCCTGGGGGGCGTGGTGAAACGGGTGCCTGTGAGCGGGGAAGACGGACTGGTCATCGACCACGTGCTCACCCCCATCGTGGCGGGCAAGATCGAAGGAGGCGCGCCGGACAAGGTGTTCTATCATCGCTGTCCGGACGACGCCCTGCGGGGGTACCGCATCCACGCCGGGGACCTGCTGCTGACGGTGCCTGCGACGGACATCCAGGACGAGGCAATCATGGTGCTGCAGTACCGGGACAGGCGCATCGCCCGGAAGGTGACCAAGCAGGAAGGCAACAGGCTGCTGCTCCAATCCTACGACCGGGAGTTTGTGGCGGAACGGGTAGAGCGCAGGGACGTGCTGATCCTGGGCCGCTGCGTGCGGCTGCTGCGTTCCCTGTAATGTAACTTGACAGCAGAGAGCCGAGGGCATATAATAGGGACAACGCGAGGCACCCCTCGCCGGCAGGGCGGGGGGTGCTTTATCAAGGGGGACAGCATCATGGACAAGCCTACTTTCTACATCACAACGCCCATTTACTATCCCAGCGGCAACATGCATATCGGCCACACCTATACCACGGTGGCGGCGGACACCATGGCCCGCTTCAAGCGGATGACGGGCTATGACGCCTATTTCCTCACGGGGACCGACGAACACGGCCAGAAGATCGAGCGCAAGGCACAGGAAAAAGGGATGGAGACCAAGGCCTTCGTGGACGAGATCGTGTCGGCCACCAAGGAATTGTGGGCGCTGATGAACATCCGATACGACGATTTCATCCGCACCACCGAGGATCGCCACGTGCGGGCCGTACAGAAGATCTTCCGCAAGCTGTACGATCAGGGGGACATCTACAAGAGCGCCTACGAGGGGCAGTACTGCGCCGAGTGCGAATCCTTCTGGACCCCGACCCAGCTGAAGGACGGCTGTTGTCCCGACTGCGGCAGGCCCACGGAAATGGCCAAGGAGGAGAGCTACTTCTTCCGCATGAGCAAGTACCAGGACTGGCTCATCGACTACATCGAGAGACATCCCGACTTCATCCAGCCCCCTTCCCGCGCCAACGAGATGCTGAACAACTTCCTGCGGCCCGGCCTGCAGGACCTGTGCGTCAGCCGCACCTCCTTCAAATGGGGGGTGCCCGTGGACTTTGACGACAAGCACGTGGTGTACGTGTGGGTGGACGCCCTGTCCAACTACATCACCGCCCTGGGCTATACCACCGATGAGGACGGCCTTTTCCGGAAATACTGGCCTGCGGACGTCCAGCTGGTGGGCAAGGAGATCGTGCGCTTCCACACCATTTACTGGCCCATCATGCTCCACGCCCTGGGGCTGCCCCTGCCCAAACAAGTGTTCGGCCACGGCTGGCTGTTGTTCGGCAACGACAAGATGAGCAAATCCAAGGGCAATGTGGTGTACCCCGGCCCCATCGTGGAGCGATATGGCTGCGACGCCCTGCGCTACTACCTGATGCGGGAGATGCCCTTCGGCGCCGACGGCAACTACACCAACGAGGCGCTGCTCCTCCGCATCAACGCGGACCTGGCCAACGACCTGGGCAACCTGGTGAGCCGTACCGTGGCCATGATCGAAAAGTACTGCGGCGGCGCCCTGCCCGGCCCCGGGGAGCCCACCGGCTTTGAAGAGGCCCTGGTACAGCGCTTTGAGGCCTTGCCCGGGTTGGTGGAGAAGAGCATGAACGAACTGCAGTTCTCCGTGGCCCTGGCGGAGATCTGGAAACTGGTGGGGGATGCCAACCGCTACATCGACCTCACCCAGCCCTGGATCCTGGGGCGCAGCGAAGAGGACAGGAGCAAGCTGGGTACCGTGCTGTACCACCTGGCGGAGTGCGTGCGCGCCATCGCGGTGCTGGTGGAGCCCACCATGCCGGGCACGCCCGGCCGCATCTATGCCCAGCTGGGCCTGACCGACAAAAACCTCATGACCTGGGCTTCCATCCAAAAGTTCGGGGGGCTGGTGCCCGGCACCCGAGTGAAGAAGGGCGCGGCCCTGTTCCCCCGGCTGGACGTGGCAAAGGAACTGGCTGCCCTGGCGGGGGAGGAGGAACCCGGGAAGACTGCCGGGCCGGAAAAACAAGAAAAGCCGGAAAAACAAGAAAAAAAGGAGAAAGCCCCGAAGGATGGGGTTCCCGAGGGCTGCATCGCCTTCGACGACTTCGCCAAAGTGCAGCTGGTGACCGCCAAGGTGGTGGCCTGCGAAAAGGTGGAGAAGTCGGACAAGCTGCTGAAGGAAACCCTAGAGCTGAAAAACGGGGAACGCCGTACCGTGGTGTCCGGCATCGCCGCCTACTATACCCCGGAAGAAATGGTGGGCAAGACCGTGGTGCTTGTGGCCAACCTGGCGCCCCGGAAAATGCGGGGCATCCTGTCCGAGGGCATGCTGCTGTGCGCCGAAGGGGAGGACGGGACCCTCAAGCTGGTCACCGTGGAGGACTGCGCGGAGGGCGGCTGGCCCATCAGCTAAAGCCCGGGCGGGAAGGATCATCGGGAGACCCTTGCGCGGGGTCTCCCGTCACCATATGGGAGGGAAACGTCATGCGCCTCTTTGATACCCACAGCCATTTGACGGACGATCGGTTCCGGGAGGACCTGCCCCAGGTCATCCGCAACATGGAACAGGCGGGGATAGAGTTGTCCCTGGTGATAGCGGACGGAAGCCGGGATCCGGGGGATGTCCTGGCCCTTTGCCACACATACCCCTTTTTGTATGCCGCGGTGGGGGTGCATCCCCACGATGCTTCCTGCTGGAACGGGGAGCGGGCTGCCCTGCTGGAGGCCTGGATGCAGGAGCCGGAAATGATGGCCCTAGGGGAGATCGGGCTGGACTACCACTACGACCTGTCCCCCCGGCCCATCCAGCGCACGGCCTTTGAGGCCCAGCTGGAGCTGGCGCGCCGTCTGGGCAAGCCCGCGGTGCTTCACATCCGGGAAGCCCACGGGGAGGCCACCGAGATCCTTCGGGCCCGGGACAGGGCGGGGGAACTGCCCCCCTGCGTGATGCACTGCTATTCCGGGAGCTGGGAGAGCGCCAAGGTGTACCTGGACATGGGGATGTACCTGTCCTTCGCGGGCTCGGTCACCTTCAAGAACGGGCGGAAACTGGCGGAGGTAGCCCGGAACATGCCGGTGGAACGGATGATGGTGGAAACCGATTGCCCCTACATGGCCCCGGTCCCCATGCGGGGCAGGCGAAACGAGCCCGCCTACGTGGCGCACACCCTGCGCCACATCGCCGGGCTCCGGGATATGGACCCGGAGGAGCTGGCGGAGATCACGCTGGAGAACGGCAAACGCTTTTTTGGGATTCGGTGAACCGGAGGGGGAGGGGACATGATCATTCTTTGGATTTGCGCTGCCCTGATCCTCGTGTACGGGGGGCTCTCTCTGTACGGTTTCCGCATCGCTTTCTGCGCCGACCGGAGGCCGAAGGAGAGGCAGCCGACCCCCTTTGACGAGGAGATCCGGGCGGGCCTGGCCTGGTACCGCGCCCAGCCGGTGCAGGAGGTCTCCATCAGGAGCCGGGAGGGACTGAGGCTGAAGGGCCGCTATCTGCCCTGCCCGGGCTCGGACAAGACCATCCTGCTGGTCCACGGGCACCGATCCGTGAGCCCGGAAAACGACTTCTGCTGCGCCCTGCGCCTGTACCATGAGCAGATGGGCATGAACCTGCTGTTGATCGACCAGCGGGCCCAGCACGGCAGCGAGGGGAAGTATCTGACCTTCGGCGTTCTGGAGCAATTGGACGTGGTGGACTGGGCCTTGTGGCTGGAGGAGGCCCATCACCCCCAAGTCCTCCTCCTGGACGGCATGAGCATGGGGGCCGCCACCGTGCTCATGGCCCTGGCACACCGGCTTCCCCCCTGCGTCCGGGGCGTGATCGCGGACAGCGGCTATACCACGGCAGGGGAGATCCTGTCCCATGCGGCAAAAAGCCGCTATGGCGTGCCGGGAGGCCTGGTGGTCCCGTGCCTGAAGCTATTGTTCCGCCTGGCTACCGGCCACAGCCTGGCGGAGGCGGACGCATTGCGGGGGATCGCCAAAGCTCAGATGCCCGTGCTGCTCCTCCACGGGGAGGGGGACGAGGTCGTGCCCTGGGAAATGGGGCGCCGGTTGGCTACGGCTTCGCCCCGGGCAAAACTGGTCACTGTGGCGGGGGCAGGCCATGGTTTGAGCTTTCTGGTGGACCGGGAAAAGTGTACAAAAGCCCTCGACAAGTTCATTCAAACCGTGCTACAATAAGGCCATATCACAAATACGGAGGCATGCGTCATGGAAAACATCACCCGCGAAGAGGCCCTGAAGCTGCTGAACGCACCGGACCGGCTGGAGAATCTCAAAAAACTGGTAGAGGATGCCCGGGCGGGCAGGCTGCCCATGCCGAAAACCAATGAGGATGTGAACAACCACATCCACACCACCTATTCCTTCTCTCCGTACTCCCCCACCGCGGCGGTATGGTTTTCCTGGCAGGCGGGCCTGTGCACCTGCGGCCTCATCGACCACGATTCCATCGGCGGCGCCGACGAGTTTTTGGAGGCCTGCCACATCGTGGGCATCCCGGGCACCGTGGGCATCGAGTGCCGGGTGACCATGAAAGACACCCCTTTTGCCGACAAAAAGTTCAACAATCCGGACCAGGGGGGCATGACCTACCTGACCATCCACGGGGTGCCCCATGACAAAACCCACGAATTGAACGAGCGCTTTGCCCCCCATCGGGCGCTGCGCAACGTGCGCAACCGCAAGATGGTGGACGGCATCAACTCCTTCATGGATGGGTACGGCATCCACCTGGATTTTGACCGGGACGTGGTACCCATCTCCAACTATGAAATAGGGGGCACCATCACCGAGCGGCATTTGTCCTGTGCCCTGGCCAACCGGATGCTCGACAAGTTCGGCTCGGGGCAGGGCCTGGTGGACTTTATCAAAAAGGAGATGCGGCTGCCCATCGCGGCCCGCATCGAGGGCTACCTGCTGGACGAAAACAACCCCCACAGCATGTACGACCTGGTGGGGTGGATCAAGGCCGAATTGATCAGCCGCTTCTATGTGGATGCGGATGAGGAACTGTGGGGCCTGCAGGAAATGATCGACCTGGCCGAGGAAATGGGTGCCATCATCGCCTATCCCTACCTGGGGGACATCGGAGATTCCATCACCGGGGACAAGCGGGCGCAGAAGCTGGAGGACGAGTTCCTGGACGACCTCTTCCCCTACCTGCGCAAGATCGGATTCCGGGCCGTGAGTTACATGCCCTCCCGGAACACCCCCGCCCAGCTCAAGCGGCTGCGGGCCCTGTGCGACCGTTACGAGATGTTCCAGATCTCCGGGGAGGACATCAACCAGCCCCGGCAGCCCTTTGTATGCATGGCCCAGCGGGATCCCGAGTTCCGCAACCTGTACGATTCCACCTTTGCCCTGATCGCCCACGAGAACCTGTCCATCGGGCATCCCGAGAAGGGCTTCTTCGCGGAGGCGGCTGTGAAGGCGTATCCCGACCTGGGGGAGCGCATCCTGGCCTTCGCCGAGATCGGCAAAAAGCTGAAACCCTGAATCGGGTATAAGAGACAAAAATGGGTGCTGCTGCGATCTTGTGCAGCAGCACCCAAACCTTTGCCGTGGGATCACATGGAACAGAGCATCGAAAGTCGCTCACCAAAGCCGAATACGATAATCTCCCTCTGCTCCTTTGTTACATGGTTTTCTTCATAAAACTTGTGGAGTTCCGCTCTGAGGGCAAGGGCATCCTCTTTTCCGCAGCAAGACGAGATCCGGTCGTTGTATTCGTGCAGCCGCTTCCGGATTTCCCGATCGGTCATGTCTCTTGCTCCTTTCAATCCCCCCAAAAGCTTCAGGAACGACCCTTCCGCGATTCCTGCCCGCCAGGAACGAATACGCTACATGCCGTACAGTTTCCTCAGGGTTTTCTTGTTGGCCTCTCCGTTCACCTTCAGGCCCTCGTCCAGCTGAAAGGCTTTCACGGCGTTCAGGGTGATCTCGTTGTACACGCCGTTGATGTCCGCGATTTCCATGTAGTTCAGGTTGCACAGGCGGTTCTGCAATTCCTGCACAGCGCTCACTTTGTCGAAGGCACCGCCCAGGTTGTTGGTCATCCAGACCCGCATGGTCTTTACCACCGCGTTGCTCACCGCCTGCACGTCGGGGGGCATGGGGGTGGGGTCGGGGGTGGGGGTGGGGGTGGGCGCCGCCTTCTTGAAGAGCTCGCGCTGGGTGTCTGCATCCGCGATGCCGGTTTCAGGAAGGGCGGCCATGGCCTGGAAGGCCTTGACAGCGGCCACGGTCTTTTTGGAGTAGGCCTCGCCCGGGGACTTCTTCAGGTAGCCCAGCTTTTTCAGCCTGGCATTCAGCCGCTTCACCACCGGGGCCTTGTCGTCCTGGCGCAGGGTGAAATACCGGGTGCAGTCCGGCGCGCTTTTCTTGAAGAGGGCTTTGATTTGGCTGGCTTTGAAAACGTCCCCCTTCTTGGTATACTTCATCTGGGCCTGGAAGCGCTCTACCGCCTGGGAAGTAGCGCTGCCGTAGTAGCCGTCCACATCCTCTTTGGTGTAGTACAGTTCCCGAAGCCGCTGCTGGGCAGCTTCCACCCGGATGCCGGAATCCCCTTTGCGCAGGGTGACGTATTCTGCATAGACGGGGGCGTCGGAGGCCTGGACCTGGCGCTGCAGGGCGGCATCGGCTACGCCGGTTTGGCTGCGGCCCAGGTCGGACTGCACAAACCGGACGGCCCGCTCGGTGGCAGCGCCGAAAATGCCGTCCGCCGAACCCACGGGATAGCCCAAAGCCTTGAGCCGCTCCTGGAAGAGCCGCACCGCTTCCCCGGTGGAACCCCGGGACAGGGTGCTCAAAACGGGTGTGGGCGCAGGCGTGGGATCGGGCGCGGGGACAGGTGTGGGACTGGGGCCTTCAGACAGGTCGATGACAAAGTAGGGGAGGGTCTGCCCGAAGGAGACGTCGTAAAGGACCACCAGATCCCCCTGGGCTTCCAGCCTGGGCACAAAGCCGCGCTCATCCTGCCAGGAGCACAACAACTGGGGGGCGTACTGCCCGAAGGGGAAGAAGTACAGAGCTCCGTTTTTGCCCATGACGCAAACGCCGCTTTCGTGGGCGGTGATGCTCTCCAGCAGGGGCTCCTGGAACCGATACATGCGGATCACCGCGTCGGCGGTGGTCCGGTAAGCCATCAGCCGGGTGGCAGCGTCCAGGGCTTGCAGGTAATACACGGAATCCCCGTATACTGCGGCGGCCAGCACGTTTTGCGCCAGCGGCTTTGCCTCGGCCTCGCCCCGGGACACGACGCTCAGGGCGCCCGCATCGCTCAGCCGGGCCTCGAACTTTTCGCCTGGGATCAACCGGGTGTTCGCCGGGATGTCCTGTTTGATCAAGCGCCGGAGCGCGGGGACGTACAGGTACTCCATGCCATCCACCTGGACCAGGACCCCGTTCACACTGCACCGTAGGGCCTGAATGGGTTTTTCGGTGGTACAGGCGGTGGAGCCGGTGGCGGCCTCGGGCTTCATGCACATCAGGGTCGTGGGCGCGTTCTCCCGCACATAGTAGATGCAGCCGTCCTGGCCGGCCCAGACCGGGTCGCACACCTGGACGCCAAAGTGTTTCAGCATATCGTCGGAGGTTTTGGCCAGCATCCGGTTGTCCAGCAGGAAGACCAGGAGCGTTTCGTCGTGGTAGATGATTTTGTCCGCTGGTTCCCGGCTCACCGGGCTGCCCTCTCTATCAAGAATGGCGCCGTCCTGATCCAGATAGACGGGCACGGGCCCGGCCGTCAGCCCCTCGGCAAGCGCGCCAAATGCCGGCGCGCACAGCAGAAGGCACAGGATGGCTGCTGCAAAACGTTTTATTCCGTTCATGGTTATTCACCCCTTTTTGTCGGTTGGTTTCTTGGCTCTCTTGGCGAAGACAAAGAAGCGCTGGCCCAGGTAATTGGCCCCTGTGAAGAGGATCTGCCCCACCAGCATGGCTGCCTGATCCACCGGGCCGGGCAGCAACCCCCTCAACAGCCGGGCGGTGAGGGGGCGCGCCACGGAATAGGCGAACAGGTAACACAGGGCGATGACCAGGGCAAAGCGCAGTCCGGTTCCCAGCAGGCCATCATGGTTTTGGAAGGCGAAACGCTTGTTCAGGAAAAAACTGAGTGCGCTGGTCAGGGCAAAGGCGAAGGCGCTGGACTGCCAGTATCCCCCCCAGCCGAGGGCGTACATCCCCTGCATGATGAAAAAGGAGAGCAGGGTGTTGCCCGTGCCGATCAGCATGAACCACCAAAAACTCCGGTCAAACAAGCGCATCCATGGCCTCCCACGCGGATTCCCTTACAAGGCAGGACAAAGTTGACACTCTGCGATCATCCCGTCAAAAGTCCCGCGCTCTATTCCGCATCAAACACGGCGGTCACGCTGGCCTGGATGCTCATGGCGCCGACGTCCACCTGGGTTTCATCACCAGCGCCTTTTTCCGCGTACACAACTTGCCGGTCGTAGTAGGATGACGATCCGCCCTCGGTGAGGGCTGTAAGGCCCGTGATGGCGAGCCCGGCGGCCTCGGCCATGACCTCTGCCCGCTCCCTGGCATCCTGTACCGCCAGGGCCAGGGCCTTCAGGTAGGCCTCCTGATATTGGGAGGAATTGAAGCTCACCCCGTTCAACTGGGTGGCGCCGGACGAAACCGAGCAGTCGATCAGGGCGCCCAGGGCAGAGACGTCCCGAACCGTGACGCTGATCTGGTGGGAAACGTTGTAGCCTATGATGCGGCCTTCGGAGGAGTAATCGTAGTCGTACTGGGGATACATATAGATGTCGCTCACCGCGATATCTCCTTCCCCGATGCCCTTGCTGTTCAGCGCTTCCCGGAGACTGGCCAGGCTGCTGTTCACTTTGGCCAGGGCGTCGGCCATTTCCTTTTCCGTGGCGGAAACGCCCAGGTTCAGGACGGCCATGTCGGGATTCAGTCTTACTTCGCCGCTTCCGACGCCGGTGACGGACGTTCCGGCCAGGGCGACGCTGAAGAGGGTGAGGCAAAGGATCAGGACCAGGGTCATGCATTTTTTCATGGTAGATCACCTCCGTTATCTTACGTTTGTATAAAAAAGGGACTGATGCCAAACAGCCCCTTTTTTCCTTGTGATCGGGTCACTGTTTCTTCTGGCGTTTTCTCTTGTTGACGGCCCATACGATGAGGCAGATCAGGATGACCAGGGGAACCAGCAGCACCAGTGCGGGGGATGCCCGGACCAGCACCACGAGGGCGTCCTGGCAGAAGGCCTTGAACCATTCCAGGGCATCCGCGAAGGCTGCCTTGACCCGCTGCCCGAGATCCCCCGGGGAGGCGGCGCCGGACTTCGCGAGGGTGACGTACACGGTAGACTGTTCTACCCGGCCCTCCCAGCCCGCCAATTGCCCTTCCAGGGAGTCGATGACCTGCAGCACTTCGGTGCGCTTGTCTTCCAGAAATGCCATATCTTCGAGGCTGCCCGCGCTGCCCATGAGCTGATCCAGCCGTTTCAGCTGGACCCGGTAGCTGTCCAGACGGGCCCGGGCGTCGTAGAAGCGGTCGGAGATGTCTTCGATGCCGTCGTTCTTGAAGGTGACGGTACCCACTGCATCCAAGGCGCTGAGGAAGGCATCCAGATCCTGGGTGGGAACCCGGACCGTCAGTTGGGCGCTGTCTTCGTCCACGGTGGATTGCTCAAAATAGCCTTCATATTCGTCCACCAGGTCGGCAATGCCCTGCAGCCCGGCTTCCAGATCCTCTGTTTCCAATCTGCGCTCTGCGCTGCGCAGCATCACCGGCCGGGCAATATCCTCGTGGATGACGGTTCGGACTTCTTCTGCCTCGCCGTCTGACGCCAGGCGCAGGGTCGCTTCGTTCTCCTGGACCAGGGCGTAGTAGGCGGGCGCCGCCTTCATCACCGGGGCATTGGGGGCGATGAAATCCGCCGGGGATTGTCCGCCCATGCGGTAGGTGAAGGTGCCGCCGATCAGCAAAACCAGGGCCGCAGCGATCCCCCCGACCCAGCGGGCAACGGGGTATTTTCGGGGCGCTGTGGGTTTACTCTCCCGTATGGCGGCACGCCAGGCCGCCTGGGCTTCCAGGGGGACGGACAAGCCCTCGTCCATCTCGGCACACATGATCAAGAGGCGCGTCATGTATTCCAGCTTTTCACCGCATTCCGGGCACCGGTCGGCATGCAGCTCCATCTTGAGCCGGGTTGCCCGGTCCAGCTCGCTGTCCAGATAAGCATCGAGATGGTTTCCGAAATACTTGCAAGTGATGGGCTTCTCCATACGCTCCCCTCCTTCCTCCTCCATTAGACTGGGTACCTACCGAAAAGTTCCGGATGTTTGTACAGGATTTCCCGGAGTTTTCCCCTGCCCCTGCTGATCCGGGATTTGATGGTCCCCACATTGGCTTCCAGGATCCGGGCGATCTCCTCGTAGCTGAAACCCTGCACGTCCCGCAGCACGATGGCCGCCCGCATGTCCTCGGGCAGGGAAGCGATGGCTTTCTCCAGGAAGCGACGCTGCTCCGATGCGATGGAGTACTGTTCCGGGGTTTGTCCTTCGTCTGCGGGCATCCATCCGCTGTCCACCAGCTGGTCCAGGGAGGAGGCGGCCCGCACCTTGCGCCGCCGCAGTTCGTCCAGGCAGGTGTTCATGGTGACCCGATACACCCAGGTTCCGAAGGATGACTGTCCTTTGAAGCCCCCGATGGCCCGATATACCCGGAGCATGGCTTCCTGGAGGCAGTCCTGGGCATCCTCCCGATTGGCGCACATGCGGAGGGCCACGGCATACATGCGGCTTTCATGTTGACGCATCAGGGACTCGAAAGCGGCATGGTCTCCGCGGGTGGCCTGCTGGATCAGGGTCTGCTCGTTGGTGGCCTGCAATGCTTTCACCTCGCAAATGGGACCGGGTCGATCCCCGAAAGAGGGGTCGATCCAGGCTCGTGTAGTTAGACGCGGCCGGAGCCGCTTGGTTGCATCTTTTTCCGGCTTCTATTGTACCATTAAAAAGGGCGGTTTTGCAAGGGAGGACTTGTCCCCCTGTCCGGACGGCGCAGGAAGAGGCAACGGGAGGCGGGGAAATGTTTCTGGGGCCCCGAAGTGCGGCGAGATGATTTTCCTTGGGGGCGCTTTCCCGGCCGGGGAAAAGGCGGGCTGTCCCAGCCTGACGGCCGGGGCAGCCCAATGAACTGATGAAAGAAACGGAACGAGCAACCTGTGCGGAAAGAGGCCTTCCATCGGCTCTGAGATCCGCAGATTTGCTTTGCCCCGCTACCCGCGTGCTGTGAGGCGCGCCATGTCGCTGGTGAGGCCGGCGATCAAAAGATGCTCGTCGGCTTGAAACACGTGATCCGCCTTGAGCACCGGGATCAACCGCTTGTCCTCATTTTTATACCCCAAAACGTTCACGTGAAACCGCGTGCGCACTTCCAGATCGCGGATCGAGTGCCCCACCCAGTCCCTGGGGACCTTGATCTCCAGGATCGCGTAGTCCTGTGACAACTCGATGTAGTCGAACAGGTTCTTCACGCTGTACCGCATCGCGAGCCGCTGGGCAATCTGTTTTTCTGCGTGGACCACCTCGTCCGCGCCGATTTTCTCCAAAAACTTGCCCTGCTTTTCGCGGTCGGTTTTGGCGACAATGTACTTTGCCCCCAGTTCCTTCAGCATCATCGTGATCTCCAGGGACGACTGGAAATCAGCGCTCACGCACACGAAGCACACGTCGAAGTTGGTCACGCCCAGCGCCTTCAGCACCTCTTCGTCCTGGCAATCGGCTACCTCCGCAGTGGTCACGAAGGGCGCGATGTGCGCGACCTTGTCCTCGTCCTTGTCCACCACCATCACTTCGTTCCCCAGCTCCGCCAGGCGAATGCTCAAATGCCTGCCAAACCGGCCGACGCCTATCACCAGCATGGATTTCATACCAATGTTCCCTCCTATCACGAATCAGACGATGATCTTTTATTCGACATGGTTGATCTGGGTCTTGATGCGGCGGTCCGTCACCGCCATCAATACGGATATGCTGCCCACGCGTCCGGAATACATCAAGAGAATCACGACAACCTTCGACAGCAGGGTCAGCCCCGGCGTAACGCCCTTGCTCAGGCCTACGGTGCCAATGGCAGACAGCGCTTCGAACATCGCATCCGAGGCGGGGACGCCCTGCAGGGCAATCACCAGGGCGCCGGATACCGCCAACAGGAGGTACAGCATGGCGCTGTTGAACGCGCGCTGCACTGCCTGCGGCTCGATCTTGCGGTTGAATACGTTGATGGAATCCCGGCTGCGCAGGTATGCCAGCATCGAACACACCATCACAAAGAATACCGTGGTCTTCAAGCCGCCGCCGGTGGAGCCGGGGGACGCGCCCACCATCATCAGAAACATGGTCAGGATGGAGCCGCTTTCGCTGAGTTTCCCCAAATCCACGGTATTGAAGCCGGCGGTCCTGGGCGACACGGATTGAAACAGCGCGGCGAGCACCCGATCCTCAGCGGATAGTCCCGCAAACGCGGCATCTGCCTCCATGAAGTAGAACAGCAAAGCGCCCAGCGCAATCAGCGCCGCCGTGACCGACAGCACGATCTTGGTGTGCAGCGCGTAGCGGCGCACGTGGTGGCGGTGGATCAGCACATCGTCCCACACGATAAACCCCAAGCCGCCCACCACGATCAAGGCCATGATGGTCACATTCACCGTGACGTCGCCCACATAGTTTGTCAGCGAGCCGAAGGGAACGTTGCGTCCCAGGATATCAAACCCTGCGTTGCAGAACGCGGATACCGAATGGAATACGCCGGCCCACAGCGCGGAGACCGGTCCCATGTCCCGGGCAAACCGGATCCAAAGCACCACTGCGCCGATGAGTTCCAGCAGCAGCGTACCGAATACCGCTTTGCGCACCAACCGTACGATGCCGCCGATTTTCAGCGCTCCGATGGACTCCTTCATCAAAGAGCGCTCCCGCAGGCCAATGCGCTTCCCCAACGCCATGGGCAGCAAGATCCCCACGGTCACGAATCCCAAGCCGCCCACCTGGATCAGGCACAGGATCGCCGCCTGGCCTACTCCGCTGAACTGGGTGTAGGTGTCGCACAGGACCAGCCCCGTGACGCAGGTGGCCGAGGTGGAGGTGAACAGGGCGTCTACAAACGGCAGCCCGTTTCCATCGCGGCTGCACACCGGCAGCGTCAGCAGAATCCCGCCAATAAGAATAACCAATGCAAATCCAATAGACAGGATCTGCAAGGGCGTCAGCGTGAATCGACGAACCTTCATCATTTCCCATAACCTTTTCTTTCCGATGTTTTCCAATAGATCAACGGCTTTCTCCCAACGCTTCGGACAGGGGCCCGACGCGGCAATGAAAGCAGCACCCTCCTATCCACTGCCCGCGTATTATAGCACGAAACATCCAGGAATGTACTGCTAAGGTTTGGAAACAGAGGCTAAATCAATGTGAAAGCGGCACGGCGAAGTCAGCCAAACAAAGGGAGAAAAGAATCATGAGCGAGTTTCATTTGCTACGGCTGACAAAATATGGTATACTAAATGGCCGCGGAAAAGGGAGGAATGGGAATGCCAAAGAAAGCTTTTGAAAGCGAGAAAAAGACGGTGCGCACCACCCTGGGCGTCACCTTGATCATCCTGTTCAGCAAGCTGTGCGGATTCGCCCGGGATATCATCAGCGCCGGGTATTTCGGCACCGGCATGGAACGGGACGCCTATGCGTCGGCCTACACCCTGTTTTATGTGCCCGTTCTGCTCCTGTCCTCCTGCATAACCTCCACCGTGGTTCCCCTGTACGTATCCGCAAGGGACCGGGAGAGCCGGCTCGCGGCGGACCGTTTTGCCGCCAACTGCGCCGCGTTCTTCGCCTTGGCTTCCCTGGTTTTGGCCTTGATCATGCTGCTGCTGGCGGAACCCCTGGTGAAGCTGGTGGTCGGGGGCTTTGATCCGGAGAAGCAGCGCCTCACCGCCCAGCTCACCCGGATCATGTTGCCCTCCCTGCCCTTCGTAATCCTGTCCATCCTCTTCTCCTCGGTGCTGAACGCAAATGAGCGATACAAGGCGGGGCAGTTGTTCGGTTTTCCCCTGACGCTGTGCGTCATCTGTGCTACGGTACTCTTTGCCCGGCGCTACGGGATCCGGGCGGTGGCTTGGGGCGTTTTTGCCGCAGGCATCATCCAGATGCTCATCCTGCTGCCTTTGCTCGGCAAGGGCATCCTTTGCAATTTTCGCCTCAACTTCAAGGACGAGCGGCTGCGGCAACTGCTGCTGCTGGCCCTTCCCGCCCTGCTCAGCATGGCGGTGAACGAACTCAACCACGTCATCGACAAATCCATCTGTTCGTACCTGGAACCCGGGGATCCTGCGGCCATGGACTATGCCTACCGCCTGATCACCTTTGCCACCGGCGTGCTGGCGCTCCCCCTCACCACCGTTATGTTCTCCAAGATTTCAAGACAAGCGGCGGGACAAAACCATGAGGGCATCGTCCGGGTCCTGCACCAGGCCTCCCAGGTGCTGTCCATGATCCTGCTGCCCGTGACCTTGGTGGGCTGCGTGCTGTCCGTAGACGTCATCCGGCTGGCCTATATGCATGGCAGCTTCGATCAGCATTCCCTTGTGGTCACCAGCGGCGCCTTCGCCTATTACCTGGCGGGCATCCTGGGCTTTGGCCTGCGGGACGTCTTCAACAGGGCGTTCCACGCCAGACAGGACACCAAAACTCCCATGCGGGTGGCCTTTCTCACGGTGGTTCTGAACATCGTCCTGAACCTGATCCTCTCCCGGGTCATGGGGGTCAACGGCCTGGCCCTGGCCACCACCATCAGCTGCGGCCTGGGCGCCGTGGTGCTGGCCGCCCTGCTGCGACTTCGTCTCGGCGCTTTCACAGGCGGGGAGCTGTGGAGGGAGCTTGCCAAGGTGCTGGCAGCGGGGGCGCTGTGCCTTGGGGCGGCCCTCATCCTGAACCGCATCGTGCCCGGGGCTACGGACAAGGTGCAGACCTTCCTGCGGCTGGCGCTCATCACGGGCGTAAGCCTTGCGATCTACTTCGCCGCCCTCGCCGCCCAGCGGGTGAAACAACTGGCGCCCCTGAAGGATATGCTGGTGGAAAGGTTTCGGGGGAGGCGGGCATGAGGTATGAGGCGCTGCTCTTTGACGTCGACGATACCCTGCTGGACTTTGCCGCTGCCGAGGAACGGGCCCTCTCCCGCATGCTTCCGGCGTTCGGGCTGGACTTGCCCGGCGCCGCAGCTTGTTACCGGGCTTGCAACGACGCCTGCTGGCGGGCGCTGGAGCGGGGGGAGATGGGCCAGGAGGAACTGCGCTACCGGCGCTTCAGGGACTTCCTCCGGGCCATGGACAGCCCTTTGGATCCGGTGACAGTGGGGGACTATTATATGAACGCCCTGTCCCGGGAGAGCATCCTTTTGCCCGGGGCTTTGGAGACGCTTAAAATCCTGGCGCCCCGCGCTCCCGTCGCTGCGGTGACCAACGGCATCGCCTTCATCCAGCACGGCCGCATCGATGGTTCCCCCATCGCTCCCTTCCTCTCGGCCCTTGTCATCTCGGAGGAGCTGGGGGTGGCAAAGCCTGATCCCGGGATCGTTCACGAGGCCCTGAAGCAACTGGGAGGCATTGCCCCGGACCGGGCGCTTTTGGTGGGGGACAGCCTTACAAGCGACATCGCCTGTGCCCGGAACGCCGGGGCAGATGCCTGCTGGGTGAACCCAACGGGCCTCGCCAGGCCCCAAGACCTGCCCATCCGCTACGAAGTCCGCAGTGTCCGGGAACTTCCCATCATCCTGGGCATTGCCCAGACGCATTAACTAAAGATTAACAATAAATTGCCAATTCATTCGTTGTACTTCGGGAGTATTTTGGTTACACTATACTTAGTAGTTAGCACTCATCAAGGTCGAGTGCTAACAAAATCAACGAGGGAGGCACATACATGAAGATCAATCCATTGGGCGATCGCGTCGTCATCAAAAACCTGGAAGCAGAAGAGACCACCAAGAGTGGGCTCATCCTCACCACTTCCGCCAAGGAAAAACCCCAGATGGCCGAAGTTCTGGCCGTGGGCCCCGGCGGTAATGTGGATGGAAAAGAGATCACCATGCAGGTGGAAGTTGGCCAGAAGGTCATCTATTCCAAGTACGCCGGCACCGAGGTCAAGTTAGACGGTGAGGAGTACATCATCGTGCGGCAGAACGACATCCTGGCCGTTGTCGAATAAGCAAGGAGGAATACAATCATGGCAAAACAGATCATATTTGGTGAAGAAGCCCGCCGTTCCCTGGAGAAGGGGATCAATGCGCTGGCAGATACCATTAAAATTACCCTGGGCCCCAAGGGCCGCAACGTGGTGCTGGACAAGAAGTTCGGCGCGCCCCTCATCACCAACGACGGCGTGACCATCGCCAAGGACATCGACCTGGAAGAGCCCTTTGAGAACATGGGCGCCCAGCTGGTCAAAGAAGTAGCCACCAAGACCAACGACGTGGCAGGCGACGGCACCACCACCGCCACCCTCTTGGCCCAGGCCATTGTGCGGGAAGGCCTGAAGAACGTGGCGGCCGGTGCCAATCCCATGGGCATCCGCAAGGGCATCGAGCAGGCCACCGAGGCCGCCGTGGCCGAGCTGGTCGCCATCAGCAAGCCCGTGGAAAGCAAGAAGGCCATTGAGCAGGTAGCCTCCATTTCCTCCAGCGACGAGGAGATCGGCGCCCTGATCGCCGAGGCCATGGAGAAGGTGGGCAACGACGGCGTCATCACGGTGGAAGAGAGCAAGACCATGAAGACCGATCTGACCCTGGTAGAGGGTATGCAGTTCGATCGCGGCTATGCCTCCGCCTATATGGCCACCGACATGGAAAAGATGGAAGCGGTGCTGGACAATCCCCTGATCCTGATCACCGACAAGAAGATCTCCAATGTTCAGGAGCTGCTGCCCCTGCTGGAGCAGATCGTGCAGACCGGCAAGAAGCTGCTGATCATTGCCGAGGACGTCGAGGGCGAAGCCCTTGCAACCCTGGTGCTGAACAAACTCCGCGGCACCTTTAACTGCGTCGCGGTGAAGGCGCCCGGCTTCGGCGATCGCCGCAAGGCCATGCTGCAGGATATTGCCATCCTGACCGGCGGCCAGGTCATCACCGAGGAACTGGGCCTGGATCTGAAGGAAGCTACCGTAGATATGCTGGGCAGCGCCCGCCAGGTCAAGGTAGACAAGGAAAACACCGTCATCGTGGAAGGCGGCGGGGATTCCAGCGAGATCAAGGCGAGGATTGCCTCCATCCGCTCCCAGATCGAAGACACCACCAGCGACTACGACCGGGAGAAGCTGCAGGAGCGCCTGGCCAAGCTGGCCGGCGGCGTAGCCGTCATCAACGTGGGCGCCGCCACCGAGGTGGAGATGAAAGAGCGCAAGCTGCGCATTGAGGACGCCCTGAACGCCACCCGCGCTGCCGTGGAAGAAGGCATCGTGCCCGGCGGCGGCGTAGCCCTGATCGCTGCCAGCAAGGCAGTGGCAAAGCTGATGGACACCACCAGCGACGATGTGAAGACCGGTGTCAGCATCATCCTGCGCGCCCTGGAGGAGCCCGTACGCCAGATCGCCTTGAACGCCGGCGCGGAAGGTTCCGTGGTGGTGGAGAAGATCAAGGCCAAGGACAAGCTGGGTTACGGCTATGACGTTGCCAAGAACGAGTATGCCGACATGGAAGAGCGCGGCATCATCGACCCCACCAAGGTAGCCCGGAGCGCCCTGCAGAATGCGGCCTCTGTCGCAGGCATGGTCCTGACCACCGAGTCCCTGGTCACCGACCTGCCCGAAAAGAATCCCCCCGCACCTGCAGCGCCTGCAGGCGGCATGGGCGGAATGTATTAATCCGAAAACATGAACAAAGCTGCCGCGGCCATCAGGCTGCGGCGGCTCGTACCGTCAAAGAACCCGCAAACTCAGTGATGGTGAGCGGGTTCTTTTTGGTTGAAATCTACCGCTGCTTCGATCTCCGGAGCAAATGATCCCTGGGTATCGGCATATCCGTGCACAGCATTTCTCTTGCTTGACGCCGTTCTTGTCCCTTCGTCTGTATCCTCATCACCTGACGTTATTTTGTTATATATCATTCCTTCTCATCAAAAAAACCTCCCCGTCGGAAGGCTTTTTCATAGGGTAACGCCTGCCGGAATGAACCGGCAGGCGACACAAACCATAGGATCAGATCTTTGTCATCCACAAACCGTGGAGGTTGCAGTATGCGTACACGGCAACAGCCTTGTCATCGCCCAGGCAGAAGGAGACAGCAGGCTCGTCACCGGGCTTGAGCGCCTTGCGCTGGCCGCCGTTTTCAGTCTCAAGATAGACCCACTCGATGAAGTGCTCCGGGACCATGGGATGGTTTTCGCTGCCCACTTTAACAGCGATCGCGCCGTCTTCCACGGTGACCACAGGCAGATGCTTCTCGCCGCTGGCTTCCACGGTGTTGGGAACGAGGGCTTCCATTTTTTTGCCACAGCAGACAACAGGGACCCCGGTGTCATGGACCATGCCGATCAGGTTGCCGCATATACGGCAGATGTAGAACTTGGATTTCATGTGTATCATCCTCCTTAATAATTTTCAGCACGAACTTCAAAATGGGCTTGGGGATAGAAGCAGACGGGGCACACTTCGGGAGCCTTGACGCCCATTGCCAAATGGCCACAATTCCGACACTCCCATAGGGTTACGCCGCTCTTTTCGAAGACCTGCTTTGTCTCCACATTGTGGAGCAGCTTGCGGTAACGCTCCTCATGGGCCTTTTCGACGGCGGCAACGCCGCGGAACTGTTCTGCCAGCTCATGGAAACCTTCTTCGTCGGCTTCTTTGGCGAAGGTGGCATACATTTCGGTCCACTCGTAGTTTTCGCCTTCGGCGGCGCTCAGCAGGTTTTCAGCGGTGTCGCCCAGTTCGCCCAACGCCTTGAACCAAAGCTTGGCGTGCTCCATTTCATTGGCGGCAGTCTGCAGGAACAATGCGGCGATCTGCTCAAAGCCTGCCTCCTTGGCGACGGAAGCGAAATAGGCGTACTTGTTGCGGGCCTGGGATTCACCGGCGAAGGCTTCCCACAGGTTCTTCTCGGTCTTGGTGCCTGCAAAAGGATTCTTCACAGGCGTTGCTGCAGCCTCCTCGATCTTCACGAACTTGTCAGGGCCCTGCTTGCAAATGGGACACTTGAAATCAGGGGTCATGGGGCCTTCATGAACATAACCGCAAACCGTACACTTCCACTTTTCCATCATCATTTCCTCCGTTTCCTCGTTGAATTGTATGGTAGCGAGCAGGGTTTCAACGACATCCACCGGGATGCCGGGATAGGACTTGATCTTTTCAAGAAAGGCTCTGGTGTTGCCGCTTTGGGGAAGCATGAAGCCGGCTTCGCGGCACAGATCTTCCGCCATCAGCCGGGAAGATTTTTCTGCTGCCACATTCAGGATGCCCGGCATCTGAGCCGCAACGGATTCCGCAGCAGCTTTGCTTTGGATGAGCCCACGCAGAGCTTCCACAGCGGCCTCATCTTTTGGTTGCTGGGGGGGAAGCTTCTTCGGCATCATGGAGATGGCGCCGGAAGGACAGGAATCGGCACATACGCCGCATCCGATACACTTGCTTTCGTCAATGATGCTGTTCTCTGTGTCTGTGGCCCCGGTTGGACACACATACAGACACAAGCAATCTTTGGTGCACAGGCGTAGATTTCTGACTGCATATCGATCCGCCATGATCACGACACCCTCCCTTCTACTCTTTCAAATTTCCAGCTGGGGACCTTGCACACAGGACAGATTTCGGGCGCGGCATCTCCCAAATAAAGAAAGCCGCAGATGGTGCAAAGATAAACGCCGGTGTTTTCTAGCATCTTTTCGCCCTCTGCTTTGTATCGGGTCAAAAGCGACTGGAGCATCCGGGTTGCCCGCTCGCTCCAAACCAGGCTGCGCAATGCACCGCGATCCGGCTTCCGGGAAGCGATGGCATTGGCGTATGGATACCCAAGGGTCAGATCCTTTTCTACCAACTCGAGCAGTTTTTGACCGCTGGGCTCCTCTACCGGCTCCGCTTTTGAGCGGAAGAAATCCGCAAGCTGACGGAAAGCTTTTTCCTGCTGGGGCAAATACTGCTTTTCACATCCGCGGGCCAGATTGGAACAGATGATGCTCATTTCCATGGCGGACAATTCCATATCTACATGGGGCTTTTCCGGCAGCTGTTTCTCAGCTGCTGAAGGCGCTGCCTGCTTTTCATGGAAAGCATCCTTGCCTGCACCGCACAACGGGCAGATCCAATCCGCCGGAAGTTCCTCCCACCGGGTACCGGGAGCGATACCAGCTTCCGGGATGCCCTTTGCTTCGTCATAGACATAGGAACATATGGAGCATACCATTTGTTTCATTGGATTTCTCGCCTCCTTTTCTTTATGATATCACAGCATAGATCAGCCTTCCGTGATATCATCACCCAGTCGGAAACGACCGCTACAATGATGCTACCTTTGTTCATTATAAACCGCTTCGTGCCGTAAGTCAATGAAAATTGTTGACAGATGTCCTGAACAAAGCTACAATTGCATTCAAAGGGGGGAGTAGCAAAATGAGAGGCGCAAACATGGATTTTGTAAGCTATTTTCCTGTTTGGAGCAAATTGACTGACGGGCAGAAAGACCGTATTCTTGCTTCACTGCTCACCCGAACGATTGAGAAAGGATCGGTCATTCACAGCGGCAGCATGGACTGCATCGGTCTGGTCCTGGTTAAAACCGGTCAGCTTCGGGCTTATATTCTTTCCGAAGAGGGGCGCGAGATCACCATTTACAGGCTGTTTGATGTGGACATGTGTCTGATGACCGCATCCTGTATGATTCGTTCCATACAGTTCGACGTGACGATCGAGGCGGAAAAGGATACGGAGCTTTGGGTTATTCCTGCGGAAACGTATAAGAGCATCATGGAAGAGTCCGCGCCGGTGGCTAATTACACCAATGAATTGATGGCTACCCGCTTTTCCGATGTCATGTGGCTGGTGGAGCAGATCATGTGGAAGAGCCTTGACAAGCGCGTCGCTGCTTTCCTGTTGGAAGAGGCGTCCATTGAAGGAACAAATGAAATCAAGATCACCCATGAGATCATCGCCAATCATCTGGGTACTCACCGGGAGGTCATAACCCGGATGCTTCGCTACTTCCAGAACGAAGGCATGGTAAAGCTTTCTCGCGGCATGGTAACAATCCTTGATGCAGAGAAACTGGAGGCGCTTGGGGATGGATGAGGCCATACCATGCTTCTTGACCGATCCGTGCGTTTTGCCCAAATTGGATGTTTCCGCTTTGCTGATTTCCGCCTTTTTATCCGGAGCCCTCTTGTTTCATTGGACAATGTTAAAGAAGAAGCCCGCCTCATCCTCTCGTACGAGGTGGGCTTCTTTTATTACGTTTTACAGCATTGCAAGGATCGCATTCTTGGGTTTGGCGCCCATGGACTGATTGGTGATCTTGCCGTCTTTCATGACAACCAGGGTAGGGATGCTCATGACGCCAAACTGGCTTGCCAGCTCGGGCTGTTCATCTACATTGACTTTGCCAACCTTGATATCCGAACGCTCCCTGGCGATTTCTTCTATGATGGGGATCACCATACGGCAAGGACCGCACCAAGGCGCCCAGAAGTCCAGAAGGACGGGCTTGTCGGAATTCATAACTTCATTCTGGAAATTGTTTTTATCGATATTGATGGCAGACATTTTTACATCCTCCTCATGTTTTTATGGCCTCATTATACCTGAATACCAACTGCCCTTCTGTGATGACATCACCTAAGCTGCGTCTTTTTGTTGCCGGATATTATTTGACCCATCCAGTGATTGACATTGCCATTTCCGCAAGACTCGTGCAACCAGGAACCGAAAGGTCCTGCTGCCAGAATCCCCGTGGATTTGCCGCTGCAGCACACCATGATCAGATTTCTGGGCACAATAGGGCAGGTAAGGAATAAAAAATCAAGGCGCAATCTTCACCGCGCCTTGATGCTTACATCGTGCAAGTTTTCTGCCGAAACTATTGGATGGGCTCAAAATCTGCCGCGCCGTGCTTGCACAGGGGACAGATGATGTCGTCCGGCAGGGGTTCACCCTCATAGATCCAACCGCACACCCGGCATACGTAGCCCTTCTTGCCTTCGGTCTTGGGCTTGGGCTTCACATTGTGTTGATAGTAGGTGTACGTCATGGTCTCGTTTCCGGAGATTACCCGGGACTCGGTCACGGTGCAGATGAATATGCCGTGGGTGTCCAGATCTATATACTCTTCCACCTTCAGGGACAAGAAGGAGTTGATGTGGCGGGGCAGGAACACCAGGCCGTTGTCGCTTCTGAGCACCTCGGCGCCCGCAAACTTGTCTACGGAGCGGCCGCTCTGGAAACCATAGGTTTGGAAAAGGGAGAAGGGAGCCGTGGTATCCAGGCAGTTCACGTTCATGATGCCGGTCTGCTTGATCACGTGATGGGAATAGTTCTGTTTGTTGATGGTCACGGCCACGCGGTTGGGCGCGTCTGTCAATTGGGTTACAGCGTTGACAATCAGGCCGTTGTCCTTCTTGCCGTCGTTGGAGGTGACTACGTACAGGCCGTAGCCGATATTGAACAGGGCTTTCATGTCATTTTTGTTGGCGGTGGCGTCCTGCTGGGCCAGATAATCCCGGCAGAGCTCGTTGGCCATATTTTCGATCTGGGCGCGGCTGTCGTCGTTCAAGGCGGACAAAATGCGAACGGTGGTTTCTGTGAAGGTCAGGTTTTTGCTTTCAGCCAGCATGCCGCGCATGACTTTGGCGGCAAGGGGAGCCCAGGAACCGTTTTCCATCAACCCGATGGTGCGGTTGCGGAAATTGCGCTCGGTCAGGTGGGTGATGAACTCCCTCATGAAGGGGAAGACATCGGCGTTGTAGGTGGTGGTTGCCAGTACCAGCTTTCCATAGCGGAAGGCGTCTTCAACGGCTTCTGCCATGTCACAGCGGGCAAGGTCCTGGACCACGACTTTGGGGCAGCCCTTTTCTTTCAGCTTCTGTGTCAGAAGTTCCACGGCGGTCTTGGTATGACCATATACGGAGGTATAAGCGACCATGATGCCTTCTGATTCCACGCGGTAAGAGGACCAAATATCGTAGAGATTGATGTAATAACCCAGGTTTTCGCTCAACACAGGGCCGTGAGCGGGGCAGATCGTCTGGATATCAAGATCGGCGGCCTTCTTCAAAAGCGCTTGCACCTGCTGGCCGTACTTGCCGACGATGCCGAAGTAATAGCGGCGCGCCTCACATGCCCAGTCTTCTTCCACATCCAAAGCGCCGAACTTGCCGAAGGCATCGGCGGAGAAGAGCGCCTTATCGAAGGGATCATAG
This sequence comes from Clostridiales bacterium, assembly GCA_012520375.1. Lineage (GTDB taxonomy): Bacteria > Bacillota > Clostridia > Christensenellales > Aristaeellaceae > Excrementavichristensenella. The sequence goes on along the minus strand of JAAYOH010000015.1, from coordinate 41,487 downwards.
GTGACCATGACTTCCGGCCAGTGTACCATGGGCGCGGTGAAGAAGGTAAGGGTATGGTTGCCCAGAGAAAGTGTGTCCGACTCCCCCACGACGATACGGCGATGGGCGTAGTCCTCGCCAAAGAAGTTCTTCATCATGGCAAATGCCTTGTTGGAGGAAACAACGGTGGCTTCCGGATAGACTTCCAGGAACCTAGCGATGTTGGCGGCATGGTCAGGCTCCATATGCTGCACGATCAGATAATCGGGCTTTCGTGTGCCCAGGGTTTTTTCGATGTTGTCCAGCCACTCGTGGGTAAACTTTTTATCCACGGTGTCTACGATAGCGGTCTTCTCGTCAAGGATGGCGTAGGAATTATAAGCCATGCCGTTGGGTACGATATACTGACCTTCAAACAGGTCGATCCGATGGTCGTTTACACCGATGTATCTGATGTCGTTGGTGATCTTCATGCTGTTACTCCCCACTTTCCAAATCTGCAGCAGAGCCTGCGCGAAAATGCCCTGCAGCGCGTCCTGTTATTATCATATACCCTGTTTTCTATAGGCGCAACATATTTTTCTTAAAATATAGGATGAATCCGAAAACAAACCATGAAAAGAAATGCTGTTGAGATTGCTGGCCTTGCCGGCAAGCAGCGCTTGATTTTCCGGATGCAAGGGCTTATACTTTGCGCAGGAGGAAAAGGATTTTGCCAGATCCAGGATCCATGGTGCGCAAGAAGCCTTGATGATATGCAATGGGTATTGATCGGAGAAAACCATGAAGCAGATGGACATTTCTAATCAACAGGGAATGGCTGTTGACCGCTTTGCCGACAGCATGATCTATTCGGCCGCAATGCGTTTGAAATCAGCCTATGAGACAGTTGCCACGACATATATGACTTGATACTTGCAGGAGAGGAGCCCGAGCATGAAGTTGTTTTTAACGGGGGAGAGCCGGGTCGGCAAATCCACCGCTTTACAACGAGCCCTGGAGATGGTGGGCCTTGAGGCTTTTGGGGTAGAGACGTATTTCCGGGAAGGGACGCGGGATCTTCACATCAGGGCCTATGGCAGCAAGGCCCCAGGCTTTTTTCTGGCCCGAATGCCGGAGGGCACGGGGGAGGATCTCCGCTATGGATTTGATGTGATGGGGGCTGGCTTGCTCCGGAAGGCAAGACGCCGGGGTGAGATCATCGTGGTGGACGAAATCGGTTTTCTCGAAGAGCATTGCCAAGGTTATCGAAAGGAATTGCTCAACTGCCTGGAAGGGCCTAAGCCTCTGTTGGCGGTACTTGGGCGAAGGGGCCGGTTGTGGATGGAAGAAGTGCTGGACAGGCGGGACGTGCAGATACTGGAACTTGTGCCGGGAAACCGGGAAGAAGCACCTATCCGCATTGCCCAAATGCTCCTCAAAAACACAAGGCAGGCAGAGCTATCCCAAGAAATTTTCAAAAATATGTTAAATGTCAAATAAAGCGTGTGAAAAAGGGCATAAGGTGGTATAATACAAATGGGCTTTAGCCTATAGTTTCATAGAAAAATGGATAATGCCTTATCCAGAGTGGTCGAGGGACGGGCCCGATGAAACCCGGCAACCGGCGCAGCGTGACCGGTGCCAATTCCCGCAGCCTGATTTATGGCTGAAAGATGAGGCGCGGCGTTGACACCCGGGCTCATCGAGCCCGTTTTTCTTTTGACAAGGAGGTTATTGTATGCGTACTCTGTTTACTTCGGAATCGGTGACCGAAGGGCATCCCGACAAGATCTGCGACCAGATCTCCGATGCGGTCCTGGATGCAATTTTGAAAGTGGACCCCATGGCCCGGGTAGCCTGCGAATGCGCCACCACCACGGGCATGATCCTGGTCATGGGGGAGATTACCACGAAAAGTTATGTGTCCATCGACAAGATCGCCCGACAAAAGGTGCTGGAGATCGGCTATGACCGGGCCAAGTATGGTTTTGATGGCAATTCCTGTGCAGTGCTGGTCTCCGTGGACGAACAGTCATCGGACATCGCCATGGGGGTAGACAATGCCCTGGAGGGCAGGGCGGAGCATGTATTTGACATCGGCGCCGGGGACCAAGGCATGATGTTCGGCTACGCCTCGGATGAGACCCCGGAATATATGCCCCTTGCCATCGCCCTGGCCCATCGACTCACAAGACAATTGGCCCAGGCGCGGAAGGACGGGGAAATCCCCTACCTACGGCCCGACGGCAAAGCCCAGGTGACGGTGGAGTACCGGGATGGCATACCGCTGCGGGTCCACACCGTTGTGGTCTCTACCCAACACGCGCCGGACGTTACCTTATCGCAAATCACGGAAGACGTGCTGGAAAAGGTGATCCGTCGCGCCATCCCGGCAAAGTGGCTGGATGATGAGACCCGCTATCTCATCAACCCCACGGGCCGCTTTGTCATCGGCGGGCCTCAGGGAGATTCGGGATTGACGGGCCGGAAGATCATCGTTGACACCTACGGCGGCTATGGCCGCCACGGGGGCGGCGCCTTCTCCGGGAAGGATCCCACCAAGGTCGATCGTTCCGCTTCCTATGCGGCCCGCCATGCTGCCCTGAATCTGGTGGCAGCCGGCTTGGCCCGATGCTGCGAGATCGGCCTGGCCTACGCCATTGGCGTGGCGAAACCCGTGTCCGTTACCGTGGACACCTTCGGAACCGGCGTCCTCCCCAATGACGAGATGGCGCGTCTGGTGAAGATGTCCTTTGATTTCCGTCCGGCGGCCATCATAGACCGTATGGACCTGCGGCGGCCCATTTACGCCCAAACCGCCAGCTACGGGCACTTTGGCCGGCTTGATCTGGATTTGCCCTGGGAAAAGGCGGATCATGTGAAGATCCTGCAGGAAAATCTGAAAGAGTTGGAACGGAAAGGACAGATACGATGCTGACGATCCTGGGACTGGGCCTCCAAAAGGAGCATTTGACCTTGGAGGCTATGGAAGCCCTTTCTGAGGACGCCCGCATCGTCCTTCGTACCGGGCAGTGCGGCGCCACGGAGTACCTGAGGAAAAAGGGCATCCCCTTTGAGACCCTGGACGCCCTGTACCAAGGAGCGGAGGACTTCGACCAGCTGAACGAGGCCATTATCCGCTACGTAGCGGGGCTGAAGGGCAATGTGGTATATGGCGTACTGGATATTCGTGACGAGAGCGTCGCCGGGCTGTTGGCCCTTCATCCGGATGCCCGGATGATCCCAGGAGTGCCCCTGGAGGGAAGCCTTTTTGCCAGGACCCTGGGGCCCACCCGCCTGTTTGCCGCCTGTGACCTGGATGATGCCATCGTGGAGGCGGGGGAAGGTGCCCTGGTGCGGGAGATCACATCCGCTCCCCTGGCTTCGGAGGTAAAGTTGGCGCTGATGCGGCGTTATCCCCCGGAGACAGAGGTGATGCTGATGCAGGATAGCGTTATCCTGCCCATCTCCTTGGAAGATCTGGATCGGCAAGAGACCTACAACCACACCAGTTGCGCCTATGCCCCTCCCTGCCCGGACCTGAAGGGGTTGGATCGCCTGGGCATGCACGAGTTGAAACGCATTGCCGCGATCCTGCGGGGCCCCGATGGCTGCCCTTGGGACCGGGAGCAAACCCATGAGGGACTGCGGCCCTATGTGGTGGAGGAGGCATGGGAGGTATCGGACGCCATTGAAAAGGCAGACCCGGATGCCCTTTGTGAAGAACTTGGAGATCTTCTGTGGCAGGTGTTCATCCATGCAAATGTGGCGGAACAGTACGGGGAATTCGATCTGGACGACATCACCACGGGTATCTGCCGAAAGATGCTGCGCCGTCATCCCCACGTTTTTGGCGGGCAGAAGGGAAGGGCGCCAGAGGAGATCTGGGAGGAACAAAAGCGCAGGGAGAAGGGGCAAAAAGATGGCGCGGAGGCCGTCAGGGCTATCGCTTCGGGCCTTCCCGCCCTGATGCGGGCTCAGAAAATGTTCAAGAAATTGGGCGTATATCGGGGAGGAGTTTCGCCATCCCCAGAGGAGGAACGGGTCCTTGGCGAGAAACTGTTGGAACTGTGCCGGGAAGCCTCCTTGAAGGGGATTGACGGAGAACACGCCCTGAAGAAAGTTCTGGAGGAACTTGTGTAAAATTTTTTATATGGCAGGAATATGGCTTGCCCGCAGAGAAATGATAAAGGCTTATGCGTAAGGAAGCACGAATTTGGGAGGAGAACAACCATGAAAAAGTCAGAATTCATCGGGATCGTCGCGAAGAAAGCCGGTTTGACCACTGCCCAGGCATCCGCCGCCATGGATGCCGTTCTGGGCACCATCACCGAGGAACTGCAAAACGGCGGTAAGGTCCAGTTTACCGGTTTTGGCACCTTTGAAGTCCGCGTACGTCCCGCCTATACCGGCCGCAATCCCCAGACCGGAGAACCCGTGGAAGTTGCGGAGAGCAAGGCGCCCGTCTTCAGGGCAGGCAAGACCCTGAAAGCCGCCCTGTAAGGACGAACGACCGGGAATCGACCAGTGGAGCGGACGGAGCACCTGAGTCGTGCTCCGTCTATTGATTTAAAGTATCCGGAGGTGCAAGCATGGGAAGGCAGGACAAGCGCCAGCAGGCGAAACCAGGTCCCGCAATGACCAAGTCCATGCGGCTGGACAAATATCTGAAGGTTTCCCGCATCATCAAGCGCAGATCGATGGCAAATGAAGCCTGTGCTACCGGGCATGTCATGCTCAACGGCAAGGTAGCCAAGGCAGGCGCCGAGGTTCGCGTGGGGGACATTGTGTCAGTGCGTTTCGGGGAGCGGTTGAATCAGTATGAAGTGGTCACCCTTTCCGAGCACGTACTCAAGTCCGACGCCGCCGGGATGTATCGGGTGATCACCGGATGAGGTGCTGGGCGATCCTGGTGGCCGCGGGGCGGGGCGAGCGGGCGAATTTGCCCATCAACAAAGTTTTTTACCCCATCAACGGAAGGTCAGCCCTGGAGCGAAGCGTTCAGCGGCTTTGGCAAAGCGGCTGCTTTGAAGGGATCACGCTGGTAATCTCCCGGGAGGACGAAGCGGAATACGCCCGGCTCATCAGGAGGACGGGGCCCTTGCCCTTGGTGGCCAAACTGGCGTTCGGGGGGGAGACCCGCCAGCAGTCCGTGCTGAATGGCCTCCTGGCGCTGCCCGAGGGGATTGATCTGGTGGCCATACACGATGCGGCACGGGCTTTCGTTCCCCTTGAAGTCATTCAAAAAGCGGTGGCTGATGCGGAGCGGTTTGGCAGCGGCGTAGCGTCCACCTGGTTGGTGGACACCGTAAAGTTCGTGGATGAAGAGAATAGGGCGCTGTCCACCCCAAGGCGAGCCCAAATGCGAGCAGTGCAGACCCCTCAGGTGTTCCGATTTTCCTCCATCCTGAATGCCCATCGGCAGGCTGTTCTTGACGGGTTTTCTGCCACGGACGATGCTGCACTATTGGAACACTATGGCGAACCCGTACACCTCTCGGTGACGAGGGAAGGGATGGCCAACAAGAAGCTCACGACCCTGGAGGACTTTCAAGCGATGGAAAAGCAGCTGGCGGGGAGCCTTCGAATCGGCCATGGCTTTGATGCACACCGGCTGGTGCCGGAGCGGGGGCTGTACCTCGGAGGGATTTTGATCCCCCACAACAAGGGGCTGCTGGGACATTCCGACGGGGATGTGGCATTGCATGCCCTGATGGATGCGCTCCTTGGGGCAGCCGGCTTGGGAGATATCGGACGGATATTCCCCGATGATGATCCCGACACCTTGGGGATCCGTTCTACCTTGCTCCTGGAACAGGTACGGGAGCGCCTGTATGAGGCGGGGATGCACACCGTAAACGTCGACCTTACCCTGGTGGCCCAGGCTCCCAAACTGTCCCCTCACATGGACGGGATGCGCGACGCCATCGCGGGCCTGCTGCACTTGGACACGAGCCGGGTCAATATAAAGGCGACCACCACGGAACACATGGGCTATGTTGGCCGTGGTGAGGGAATATCGGCATACGCCGTCGCAATGATAGGAGGATAAACATATGGAATCCATGGTTCGAAACTACGATCTTGCCCCTCAGGGCGCAAAAAAGATTGCCTGGGTGCGCTCCAACATGCCCATCCTGGCGGTACTGGAAGAGCAATTCATCAAGGAACAGCCTTTCAAGGGATTGACCATCGCCATGTCCATTCATATGGAAGCCAAGACGGCCCGCACGGCTCTCCTGTTCAAGGCAGGAGGGGCAAAGGTATTTGCCACGGGCTGCAATCCCTTGTCCACCCAAGACGACGTGGCTGCGGCCCTGGCGCTGGAAGGTGTCGCCGTGAATGCCTGGTATGATGCCACGGAAGAGGAGTACCACGAGCATCTGATCCGCACATTGTCCTGCAAGCCCCACCTGATCGTAGACGATGGAGGCGACCTGACCCAGATCTTGCTGGACGAGCGCCCCGATCTGGCAGAAAACCTGATGGGCGGCGGGGAAGAGACGACAACCGGCGTCATGCGGTTGAAGCAGCGTGCAGCCAAAGGGGAATTGACCTTCCCCATGATCTGCGTGAACGACGCCCAGATGAAGTATCTTTTTGACAACCGCTACGGCACCGGCCAGTCGGTGATGGACGGCATCAACACCACCACCAACCTGGTGGTCGCCGGAAAGAAGGCAGTTGTGGCAGGCTACGGTTGGTGCGGAAAGGGCGCTGCCATGCGGCTGAAGGGCATGGGTGCCCGGATCATCGTTTGCGAGACCGACCCCTTCAAGGCAGTGGAGGCTGTCATGGACGGCTTCGATGTGATGCCCATGGCAGAGGCCGCCAAAGTGGGGGATCTGTTCCTCACGGTGACGGGCTGCAAAGATGTCATCACCAGGGAGCACATGGCCACCATGAAGGATGGGGCCGTGCTGTGCAATGCGGGCCACTTTGACGTGGAAGTGGATGTGAAGGGGTTGCGGGAGATGGCGGTAAAAACCTGGACCGCCCGCAACAACATCGAAGGGTATGAGCTGCCCGGCGGCCAAAAGATATACCTTCTGGCCCAAGGCAGACTGGTGAACTTAGCTGCCGGGGACGGACATCCTGCCGAAATCATGGATACGAGTTTTGCTCTGCAGGTGTTGTGTGCCCGGTATATGTCCCAACACTACAAAGACCTGAAGGGCGCCATCCCGGTCCCCGAAGAGATCGACCGGTTGGTGGCCACCATGAAGCTCAAAACCCTGGGGATACACATCGACACGCTGACCCCCGAGCAACAGGCCTATATCGGAGAGGGCAACTGATATGATCCGGATCGACCACGTGGCGCTGTACACGGGGAAGGAGAGTTTTCAGGATGGCGCCGTGCTGGTGGAAGGCGACCGGATCCTGTACGCCGGAGACCGTGCTGCCTGTCCCCCGGCGGATGGGGCGCAACATATCCACGGAGGGGGCGGGATCCTGATGCCCGGTTTCTATAACGGGCATTGCCACGCAGCCATGACCCTGGAACGAGGCGTGGGCAGCGACCTGAACCTTCATGACTGGCTGCATATGATCTGGCCCATCGAGGCGAACCTGACCCCGGAGATCGTGTACTGGGGAACCATGCACGCAAACATGGAAATGTTGATGCGGGGATGCCTGGGCTATGCAGACATGTATTTCTTTGAGGAAGAGGTGGGCCGGGCCGCCCTGGACAGCGGCATACGGGTCAACCTGTCCCGGGGCTGCATGAACATCAAAGAGGTGGACAGTGTCCGGACTTTGTATCGAAACTGGCACGAGAAAGGCGAGGGGAAAATCCGGGTGAGCATGGGCGTGCACGGGGAGTATACTTCTACCTCTGAGATGGTGCGCCATGCGGTGGAAGTGGGGAATGAATTGGGCGCCGGCTTCCATGTGCACATGTCCGAGACCCGCTTTGAGACGGATGGCTGTCTGGAACGCCGGGGCGTCACCCCAACTCGTTATTTCTACGACATGGGAATGCTCGCGAGCCGCACCCTGTGCGCCCATTGCGTCCATATGAACGACGAAGACATCCGGCTGATGGCGGACAGCGGAGCGTATATGGTCCACAACCCCGCCAGCAACCTGAAACTTGCCAGCGGTTTCGCCCCCGTGGAACGCATGCGAAAGGCCGGGGTGAAGGTAGCCCTGGGCACCGACGGCGCCTCCAGCAATAACACCCTGGACATGATGGGGGATATGCGACTTGCAAGCATCCTGCAAAAGGGCTTGACAGGGGACCCAACGGCTTTGAACGCGGCTGATTCCATCTCCATGGCCACCCGCAGCGGAGCCGAAGCCCTTGGCTGGGATGCCGGGCTCATCGAAGAGGGCAGGCAGGCGGACATGATCCTGCTGGACGGAAGCGCTGAAAACCTGATCCCCATGCCGGACATCCCCGCGGCAATCGTGTACGCAGCCCAGGGGCTGAACGTGACCATGAGCATGGTGCAGGGAAAGGTGCTGTATAGAGACGGACAGTTCTTGACACTGGATCCGGAGGAGGTCAAGGGAAAGGCGCTGGAGGCCGCCCGGGAACTGGGCGTGATCTGAGTATAACGAAACGAATTCAATCTAAGACCGCCCAGGTACTTTCCCCAGGCGGTCTTGCAGATTAACGCGCATTTGCTATATGCGTGGGTACTTCGCTTATGTTTCTGTTTGTCGGAAAGGACTCCCGGAAGCGCTCTTCGCCAGGCCGTCCCGCGCCAACATGGCTTCCATCACTTTGATGTCCGAGGAGATATCCAGGGCATCGTCCTGGAACAGGCGGTCGTTTTGGCTTTGAAAGGCCCAGACCAGTTGCCCCAGCAGTTGCTCGATGTTCTTCTTGGAGCTTTCGATATTGGGGCCCGCGAAGCCCTGCTTTTCCATGGTGGAATAGGTGTCCAGGAGCTTCAGGGTGGTAGGGAGATAGTAATTCATGAAGGTGTGTACGCTGGCCTTTTTTTCGGGGTACCGGGAGATGATATGGAAGATGTTGGAGGCGGTTTGCTGGATCTGGGCAACGTGACTTGCTACCTGGTGGTTTTTGATGGATGCGTTGAGACTGCGGATGCGGCGGATGATGTCCTGGTACTCCGACTCTTCGGAGGAGGCCTCGGCAGGCGAGGGTTCTTCGCGGGGTTTGGGGGTAGGCGCAGGCGCAGGCCTTGGGGGTGCGTCGGAGCTGGAACGGACATACAGGCCCTGGCCCAAGTCCAGGTAAGCGGTATTGGGGACCAGTTCGTCTGCATCCAGCATGTCCTGGAGGTCGCGGACGACGGATTTGTAGGGGATGCCGGCGGCGTCGGCGATATCCTGGATCGGCATGCAGGGTCGGGAGCCGATGATGGCAGCCAGACGCTCCAGGCGCTTTTTACGGCGCATGGTCAACACGTTGTAGATGGCCATGCAGACGCCGCCCAGGGCCAGGGACCAGCCGAAGGAAGAGAATTCATAGATGTTGCCCTCGCTCATGACCAGGGCGATAAACAAGCCGAAGCCGATCATGGTAAAAGCGCCGGTGTTCATTTTCCTGGGGCTGCTCTTTTTTTGGTCCTTGTCGCTGTTCCGGTTTGGATGCCTGGCCTTCAGCCACAGGAGCCAAAAGCCGATGATGGGGAGGGGCAATGCAAAAGCAGCTGCTACCAAAAGCCACGGCGGGTCGAAGCCGCCTTCCTTTTTCTTCGCCAAACAAAACACTCCCATCGCAAATGAAGTGAATGAACAAACGTAGTTTATCATATTTTGCGTGCTTGCGCAACTGCGCCTGATATGATAACATAAGGGGTGAGCCAAGGAACAATCGGAAGAATACATAGATTCTAACAAAAGGAAAAAGATAGGCAAAGGGAGTAAAGGGGCTGTGTCCATGAACATTACCCGTACCACGCAAACAGATCTATTGGTCAGGGCCTTTTTGTGCATGCGGGATGAGGAAGAGTGTTATCAGCTGCTGGAGGATCTGATGACGATCCGGGAAATACAGGATCTGGCCCAGCGGTTGGAGGTGGCCAAACTGCTTTGGCAAAAAGTGACCTACAACGAGATAGCCCAGCGCACCGGCGTATCCACCGCCACCATCAGCCGGGTAAACCGCTCCCTGAACTACGGCGAGGGCGGCTATGAAATGGTATTTGAAAGGCTGGGCTGCGAGGATGATCGACCTGAATAACCTGAACCCGCCCCAACGGGAGGCCGTATTGCAGACCCAGGGGCCTCTGCTGGTGTTGGCGGGGGCGGGGTCAGGGAAGACCCGCGTACTCACCTACCGCATCGCGCATCTGATCGAGAGCGGGGTGCCGGCTTACCGCATCCTGGCCATCACCTTCACCAACAAGGCGGCCCGGGAAATGCAAAAGAGGGTGCTGGATCTGTGCGGGGAAGAGGGCAGTGAGGCTTGGGTATCTACTTTCCATTCATGCTGTTCACGGATTCTTCGAAGGGACATCGAGAAACTGGGCTACAAACGGTCCTTCAGCATCTACGATGACGGCGACCAGTCCAACCTGATCAAACGCATGCTGAAAGAAGCGGATCTGGACGAAAAAATTTATCCGCCGCGGCTGGTCAAGTCGGTGATCTCCGACGCCAAAAACGCCATGCAAACGCCGGATGAGTGGCTGTGTGCCCAGCGGGATCCATCAAACGGAACAAATCGCAAACTTCGGGATTTGTACGAGCACTATCAAAAAGCTTTGAAGGAAAACAACGCCCTGGATTTTGACGACCTGCTCATCAAGACGCTGGAGCTTTTCATCGAACATCCCCCTGTACTGGACAGCTATCGCGACCGCTTTGACTATGTGCTGGTGGATGAGTATCAGGATACCAACCGGGCCCAATACGAATTTGTACGATTGATGGCGGGAGAAAAACGCAATCTATGCGTGGTGGGGGATGACGACCAGTCTATCTATGGCTGGCGGGGCGCCGACCTGCGCAACATCCTGGACTTCGAAAAGGATTACCCGGATGCCCGGGTGATCAAGCTGGAGCAGAACTACCGCTCCACGGGCAACATTCTGAACGCAGCCAACCAGATCATTGCGCGAAATTGCGGGCGCAAGGAAAAGGTGCTCTGGACCCAGGAAGAGGATGGGGAAAAGATCGGCTGGTACGAAGCCGTGGACGAACAGGATGAGGCCAACTGGTTGGTGCGACAGCTGGAGTTCCTGGGCAGGCAGGGGGTGCAGCCCGGAGACTGCGCTGTACTGTACCGGGCCAACGCCCAGTCCCGAATCCTGGAGGAGGCGCTGGTCCGGAGCGGCATTCCCTATCGGGTATACGGCGGTCAGAAATTCTATGACCGCAAAGAAGTGAAGGATGTCGTCGCCTATCTGAGGGTATTGGCAAACCCGGACGACGACGTATCCCTCGCCCGCATCATCAATGAGCCAAGGCGCGCCATCGGGGAGAGCACCGTGGAAAAATTGCGTGCGTTTGCCACGGAGACCGGCCGTTCCCTGTATGTGGCAACCATGGACTGCGAGGAAGCGGGGCTTAACAGCCGGGCATTGATGAGCGTCATGGGCTTCCGGGATCTTATGGCGGAGCTCTTTGCTGCCCGCTTTGAAAAGAGCGCAGAGGATTTCGTGGAGGCGGTGCTGGAAAAGACCGGGTACCGTCAGCAGTATATGAAAGAGAAAACAGACGAAAACCAACAGCGACTGGAGAACATCCAGGAACTGGTGGGCGCGGTAAAGCAGTACGAGAAACAGAACCCCGAGGGTGGTATCGAAGGGTTTCTGGAAAATGTGGCCCTGGTTACCGACTTGGACAGCATGCCAGAACAGAGCAGCATTGTAACCCTGATGACCATGCACATGTCCAAAGGCTTGGAGTTTGGGACGGTCTTTGTCACCGGGATGGAGGAGAACGTCTTTCCCATCGCGAGGGCGATCTACGAGGAAGAACAGCTGGAAGAGGAGCGCAGACTGTGCTATGTGGCGGTGACCAGGGCGCGGGAACGGCTTTTCCTGTCCAGCGCGGGAACCCGGATGTTGTACGGAAACCGCCAGATGAACCCTCACTCCCGCTTTCTCGACGAGATTCCCGCTCGGCTGGTGGAGCGGCTGGGGCGCCTGCGGCCCCATGCCGGAAACGTTGGACAACTGCCAGATCGTGATCCGGAGCAACGCGGCAGATTCAGCCAACCGAGTCGTCGGCCTGCCGACCTGGGCATACCCGGGGTCAGCAGGGGTTTCCCCACAACGCGCATCCAACCCGGCGCCCAGCTTTTTTCGGATGGGGATCGGGTGAGCCATCGCTTTTTCGGCGTAGGGGTCGTTACCGGGGTGACGGGACAGGGGAACGAGGCCCGCGTAACGGTGCGCTTCGAGCGGGGGATGAGCAAGACCTTTCCCGCTGCCACTGCGCCCATTGTCAAGACGTAAAAGGAGGAGGACCATTTGGACAGAATGCGCCAGCTGGTGGACCTTTTGAATGACACGGCTTACCATTACTATACCTTGTCGGAACCCCTGATCTCTGATGCCGAGTGGGATGCCTTGTTTGAGGAACTGAAAGGGCTGGAGGCGGAGTCCGGCACGGTATTCCCGGATTCCCCCACACAGCGGGTAGGCGCCGAGCCCTTGCCCGGGTTTACTCCCCACACCCACCTGGCGAGGCTCTGGTCCCTGGACAAGGCCCAGTCAGAGCAGGCGGTGCTGGATTGGGCAGTGCGTGCTGAAAAGCGGCGCGCCCAGGCCATTGCGGACGGGGCACTGCTCCCCCCCATCACATTTGCAGTGGAGCAAAAGTTCGATGGACTGACCATCAACCTGAGTTATTTTGAGGGTTTGTTGATCCAGGCAGCCACCCGGGGCAATGGCGAGACCGGAGAGGGAATCCTGCCCCAAGCCCGGACCATCCGGTCCATCCCCCTCAGCATCCCCTTCAAAGGGCGGATGGAAGTGAACGGGGAAGCCATCATGCGGCTCTCCGACCTTGATGCGTACAACAAGACCCATGAGATTCCCCTGAAAAATGCCCGGAATGGGGCGGCGGGAGCCCTTCGGGCCCTGGATCCCGCCATCACGGCGGAGCGGAACCTGAGCGCGTTTTTCTACAACGTAGGCTACATTGAGGGCATGAGCTTTTCGGACCATGGGGAAATGCTTGATTTCCTGCGAGAGAACCGTTTCCCCGTACCCGAGTACGAAGCGGAGTCCTTCACCATTGAAGAAGCACTGGAGAAGGTGAAGGAGATCGACGGGACGCGGGATGAGCTGGACTACCTCATCGATGGGGCGGTGATCAAGATTTGCGACATGGCTACACGGCAGGCCATGGGCTATACAGACCGATTTCCCCACTGGGCGATTGCATACAAATTTGAGGCTCGGGAACTGACCACCAAACTGCTGGCTGTGACCTGGACGCCTGGTCGTTCCGGCAAGCTGACCCCCCGAGCCGAGGTGGAACCGGTGGAACTGGCCGGGGCCACCGTGCGTTTTGCCACCCTGAACAACTACGGGGACATCCTGCGCAAGAGGGTGCGCCTGGGTTGCCGGGTGTGGATCCGGCGATCCAACGAAGTTATCCCGGAGATCTTGGGCAGAACAGAGGAGATTCAGCCCGGGGAAGTGGATATAGAAAAGCCGGTCACGTGTCCTTCCTGCGGGAGCGACCTGGAAGAAAGGGGTGCACATCTCTTTTGCCCCAACAGGGACGGCTGCGAACCCCAGATCGTGGCTCGCATCACCCATTATGCGGGCAGAGAAGCCATGGACATTGAAAACTTGTCCGAAAAGACGGCCCTGCAATTGTATCGGGCCTTGGGGGTGTGCGAACCCAGCCATTTGTACGGACTGACCGCCGGACAGTTGCTGAGCCTGGAGGGATTCCAAAAGAAAAAGGCGGAGAACCTCATAAAGGGGATCGATGCGTCCCGAACACCCCGGTTGGATGCCTTTATCCACGCCCTGGGCATCCCGGGCATCGGGCGAAAGAGCGCAAGAACGTTGGCCCAGACCTTCCAAAGCGTGGATCGGCTGCGGGAAGCCTCCGCTGAGAAATTGCAGCAGGTAGAAGACATCGGGGAAATCCTGGCAACCAGCATCAGCGAATTCTTTGCGGATCCGGGCAATGCATCGCAGCTGGAAGAGCTTGCGAAAGCAGGGGTCAAACCACGCTGGATCGGCGACCAAACCGAAGAGACCCTGACGGGCAAGACCGTGGTGGTTACAGGCACCCTGCGCACCCTGTCCCGGGCCCAGGCGGAAAGCCTGATCGCCGATTTGGGGGGCAAAGCTGCCGGATCGGTCTCGAAAAAGACGGATTTTGTGGTGGCTGGGGAGAAGGCGGGCAGCAAACTGGACAAAGCCCGGTCGCTGGGCATCCCGGTGCTGAGCGAGGAAGAATTTTTGAAAACAGTTAACGCCAAGGAACCCACAGAAGGTCCGTAAAGTGCTATACTTTTAAGATGGCGTTGTTGGGAGGATGGCTATGCGCAGCATGACCGGATATGGGCGCTCTATGGTCCGGCGAGACGGCCGGGAGCTGACGGTAGAACTGAAATCGGTGAATCACAGGTTCCTGGATATTTACTTTCGCATGCCCCGCTTTTTTGGTTTTGCCGAGGATACGATCCGTAAGCTCCTTTCCTCACGGCTGAGCCGGGGCCATGTAGACGTGTTCATGACCTATCGAAACCTGCGCGAAGATGCCAGAGCCGTTCGGGCGGACCGTGCCCTGTACTTGGCCTACGCCAAGGCGCTGGAGGACATGATCGGCATGTGTGGATCCATACCGGACGATCGGAGCCTGATGAAGCTGGCCATGCTGCCGGATGTGCTGGTGGTTACCGAGGCCGAAGAAGACCTGGAAGCTTTGAATGCTCTGATTGCTGAGGCGGTAACAGGGGCATTGGACATCCTGGTCGCGATGCGGGAGCGGGAAGGAGAGTCTTTGAAAGAGGACTTGTCGGAACGACTCGCCAGGCTGGAGCAGATGCGGCAGGAGATCGGGAGCCGTTATCCCGATACGGTGAAAGAATACGAAGAAAGGCTGCGACAGCGCATAGAGGAGCTCCTGGATGTCCCGGTAGATCAGACCCGGCTGCTGCAGGAAGTGGCCATCATGGCGGATCGCAGCGCGATTTCCGAAGAACTGGTGCGGTTGGACAGCCATTTTGCCCAGATGCGGGAGATGCTGGAAAACGGGCAGGCAGTGGGGCGCAAGCTTGATTTTCTCGTACAGGAGCTCAATCGCGAGGTGAACACCATATCTTCCAAATCTCAGGATATCCACATCACCCGGCTGGTGGTAGCGGGAAAGGCCGAAATCGAAAAGATCCGGGAGCAGACCCAGAACGTTGAATAAAGGAGTACCGGCATGAAGGGCAGGTTATACGTTGTTTCAGGCCCCTCGGGTGCGGGCAAAGGCACCATCTGCAAAGAATTTCTTTTGCTTCATCCCGAGGTCCATTTCTCCGTATCCTGCGCCACCAGGGCGCCAAGGCCAGGCGAGGTGGATGGCGTTCACTATTACTTTATCACCCGGGAGGCCTTCCTGGCTCGCAGGGCGGCAGGGGATTTCCTGGAGTGCGCCGAGATCAACGGCGACAATTGGTATGGCACGCCCAGGAGCATCGTGATGGAAAAGCTTGACAAGGGACAGAACGTGCTCCTTGAAATCGAGAACAACGGGGCGCAGCAGGTGATCCGGTACTACCCAGATACCGTGGGGGTTTTCATCCTGCCACCGGACACGCACACCCTGATCAGGCGACTGGTGGGCCGGGGTACCGAGGACATGGAAAGGTTGACTCGTCGCATCCTCAAAGTACCCAGCGAGCTGGAGGCGGCCAAGGGCTACGACGCGCTCATCATCAACGATGAAGTGGATCGGGCGGTCGCCCAGCTGGGTGAGGTGATGGCAGGCACCTACGTGACCGGAAAGCGGGAACGGGATACCTTGTCGGCCCTTACACGGGATTTCGCCGACCCCAAGGTTTGCCTGGAACTGCTGGAACGCTATTATAACGAAGGAAACAAATGACTGGAGGCGTACGAACATGATGACAAATCCCCCCATTGAAGAGTTGCTGGGCAAGGTGGACTGCCGTTACACCCTGGCCGTGAAAGCGGCCAAGCGCGCCCGCGAGATCATCAACGGCAGCGAGCCATTGATCGACACCAAGGAGACCAAGCCCCTGGCCATCGCCATCGAGGAGATCAACCGCGGATTGATTACCTATTCCCGCGAGGAAGAAGAGGGATAGATGGAGGGTGCGCTGAACGGGCATACCGTGGTACTGGGGGTGACAGGCGGCATTGCAGCATACAAGGCCTGTGACCTGGTGAGCCGCCTCAAAAAAGAAGGGGCGTGTGTTCGCGTGGTGATGACGCAGAACGCATGTCTCTTTGTCGCACCGGCCAGCTTTGAGGCCCTTTCCGGAGGGCCCGTGTACACACAGACCTTTCACAACAGCTATGAAATCGGGCATATTTCTCTGGCACGATCCTGCGATCTGCTGTTGATCGCCCCTGCCACAGCCAATATCCTGGCCAAAATGGCAGGGGGTATAGCGGATGATTTGCTTTCAACTACTTGTCTGGCAGTCACCTCTCCGGTACTGCTTGCCCCCGCGATGAACGGCAAGATGTGGCGGCATCCGGCGACTCAGGAGAACGTCAGATGTCTCAAGGAACGGGGCATCCGTTTCGTGGGGCCGGGTTCGGGCAGACTGGCCTGTCAGGAAAGCGATGTAGGCAGGATGGAGGAGCCGGAAGAGATCGTCAAGGCTGTGAAAGAGATCCTCTGCGGGAAGAAAGACCTCTTTGGCCGGCGCATCCTGGTGACCGCCGGTCCCACCCGGGAGCGGCTGGACCCGGTGCGCTTCATCAGCAACCATTCAAGCGGAAAGATGGGGTATGCCATTGCCGAGGCAGCAGCCCGGCGGGGCGCTTTGGTGACCCTGGTCAGCGGGCCCACAAAGCTGGAACCGCCCCACGGAGTGGAACTGGTGTCCATCGAAAGCACTGCGGATCTGCACATCCACATGATGAACCTGGCGCCCGGGGCAGATGCGGTGGTCCAGGCGGCGGCGCCCGCTGACTTTGCCCCGGAAACGGTCAGCGACAGCAAGATAAAAAAGACCGGCGGCGATCTGGTCCTCAGGCTGAAACCCACCCCGGATGTGGCGAAAGCCCTGGGCGAAGTGAAGCGACCCGGACAGGTGCTGGTGGCGTTTGCCGCAGAAACCGAGGACCTGGCGGAAAATGCCCGGAAAAAGCTGCTGAGCAAGCGTGCCGACTTTGTCGTGGCGAATGACCTGACCCAGCCGGGAGCGGGCTTTGGGGTGGACACCAACCAGGTGATCATCGTCAGTGAAACGGGCGCGGAACCCCTTCCCCTGATGAGCAAAAGAGACGTAGCAAATGTGATCCTGGATCGGGTCCTTGGCTGCTGGGAGAAGGTATGAGGTACGCTGGCGTCATCGTAGACTTGAATGCGGAAGAATTGGACCAGGTATATACCTACTCGGTTCCAAACGGGATGGTTTTGGCGCCCGGACAGCGGGTGGTCGTCCCCTTCGGCCCCCGGCAGGTGGAGGGCTATGTGGTGCGCCTGGAGGAGCAGTGCGAACTGGAGCCCCAACGGGTGAAACCGGTCATCCGGCCCTTGGAGGCGTATCCTCTGCTGCTGCCGGAGCTGCTGGAATTGGCCCAATGGATGCGGGAAACTTACTTCTGCACCCTGGCTTCTGCCCTGCGGCAGATGATTCCCGCCCAATTGCGGAGGGAACGGGTGCGTGCAAAAAAACTGAGGATGGCACAGCTTAATTGCGACGAGGACCAGGCGCAAATCGCCATTCAGGGCAAAAAATCCCGAGCGCCCAGACAGGCGGAAGTGTTGCGGCAGTTATTGGAAGGGGCCAGGCCCAGCGCGGGATTGAATGGGTCCGCCTTGACCGCCCTGAAAAAGCAGGGCTTGGTGAAAATCTACGAGGTGGAGCAGCTGCGCAGTCCCTTCCGGGCCCCCATAATCCGGGGCCGGCAGGATCCCGAACTGACAAGCGCCCAAGCCGATGCGGTCCGAGAAGTGGAAGAGGGGGTAAAAAGAGGTGTCGGACGCTTTCTGCTCTTGGGGGTGACGGGCAGCGGAAAGACCGAAGTCTACATTCGCCTGATCCGGGGCGTCCTTCAAAGCGGTAAAGGCGCTATCGTGCTGGTACCCGAGATTTCCCTGACGCCTCAGATCGTGGACTGGTTTCGCTCCCGGTTTGGGGACTGTGCCGCTGTGCTCCACTCCCGATTGTCTCCCGGCGAGCGCTATGACGAGTGGCGCCGCATCCGCCGGGGCGATGCCCGGGTGGTGGTGGGCGCGCGATCCGCCGTATTCGCGCCCCTTGAGGAGCTTGGACTCATCGTGGTGGACGAGGAGCACGAGACCAGCTACAAAAGCGACAGGCGGCCCCGCTACGATGCCCGGGAGGTGGCCTGGGAACGCTGCAAAAGAGCAGGCGCGGCTCTGGTTCTGGGCAGCGCCACCCCCTGTATCGAGAGCTTTATGCGGACGGATGCCAGGGTGCGCCCCGAGAACCGATACCAGCTGTTGGAACTGAGCCAACGGGTCAACGGGAGACCCCTGCCGACGGTGGAGATCGTTGACATGGGGAAAGAGATCAGCAGGGGAAACAATTCCATGCTCAGTGGGGCGCTGCAGCAAGCCCTTTTGGAATGCCTTGCGGAGGGCAAGCAATCCATACTGTTCATCAACCGCAGGGGCTACTCCACTTTTGTGTCTTGCCGGAAATGCGGCTATGTGGAGCGCTGCCAAGCCTGTGACGTCTCCATGATCTACCACCGTTCCGATGACATGCTGCGCTGCCATTACTGCGGCGCCATGCGCAGGCCCCCAAAACGGTGTCCGGAATGCGGAAGCGTGCATATTCGATATTTTGGCATCGGGACCCAGAAGGTACAGGAAGCGGTGCAGGCGTTGTTGCCAGGCGCCAGGCTTGCCCGCATGGATCTGGACACCACGAGGGGAAAGGACGGACACGAAAAAATCCTGTCCGCCTTCGGACGCCGTGAGGCGGATGTGCTGATTGGCACACAAATGATCGCGAAGGGGTTGGATTTCCCTGACGTTACCCTCGTAGGGGTGGTGGCGGCTGATATGTCTCTGAACATCCCGGACTACCGGGCAGCGGAGCGCACCTTCCAGTTGCTCACCCAGGTTGCAGGCCGGGCGGGTCGCGCCCAGGATCCGGGCAGGGTAATCATCCAGACCTGCGAGCCCGATCACTACGCCATTCAGCTGGCCGCCAAACAGGACTACCGAGCCTTTTACAGAAAGGAGAATACGCTTCGCCGGCGCGCTCTGTACCCGCCCTACACCCGGTTGGCCAGACTATTGGTCACGGGAAAGGATGAAGAGGCAGTGATCCAAAAGGCTCAGAGCCTTGAAAAAGAACTGGGTGATTACCTCAACGAGGAGAGCGAGCTGAAATCCTATGTGGTGCATATGCGGGCGCTGGAGGCGCCCCTGGGTATGATCCGGGGGGAATACCGCTGGCAGGTGTTCGTCAAATTATACCGAAAACCCGAGGCACAGCAGATCCTGGCAAAAATGGACGAGTTTTCCAGGGAACAAAAGGATGTAAGGATCGACCTGGAGATCGATCCGTCGAACATGTTGTAGGGGTGAGTGGGATGGCAGTTCGGACCATATTTACCATGGGGGACGACGTGTTGCGCAAAACAGCCCGGCCGGTGGCCGCCATCAACCGGCGCACAAAACAGCTGCTGGAGGATATGGCGGATACCATGTATGAAGCAAACGGCGTGGGGCTTGCTGCGCCCCAGGTGGGTATCCTGCGGCGGGTAGTGGTGGTCGACATCGGCGACGGGCTGGTGGAGCTGATCAATCCCGAAATCCTGGAACAGTCCGGCAGCCAGATCGAGGTGGAAGGATGCCTGAGCATCCCGGGTCGGCGTTGCACTGTGGAAAGGCCCCAGAAGGTAACAGTGCGGGCTCTGGATCGCCAGGGACGTTCCTTTGTGATGGAGGGGGAGGGACTGATGGCGGTTGCCCTGTGCCATGAACTCGATCACCTGGACGGCATCCTATATGTAGACAAGATGATCGAGGACGTCACAGACGAGCAGCCCCAAGAGAAAGAAGGGGAGTAGGGTATGCGCATCGTTTTCATGGGGACGCCGGACTTCGCTCTCCCTTCCCTGAAGGCTCTGGTAGAGGGGGGATGGCAGGTCGTGGGCGTGTTCTGTCAGCCTGACAGACCCGCGGGACGGGGCAAAAAGGTGAAGACTTGCCCGGTAAAGCAGTATGCGGTGGATCAGGGTATCCCGGTATTCCAGCCGGAGCGCATCCGACGACCCGATGGACTGGAGATGCTGATGGCCTTGAAGCCTGACCTGTGCGTCACGGTTGCCTTTGGGCAGATCCTGTCGCAGGAGAATCTGAATGTGCCCAGGCTGGGTACGGTGAACGTTCACGCCTCCCTGCTTCCAAAACACCGGGGCGCGGCTCCCATCAACTGGGCCATCCTGATGGGAGAGGAATACACCGGCATCACCACCATGTTTACCGATACAGGATTGGACACCGGAGACATGATCATGCAGCAGAAAACCCGGATCCTGCCGGACGAAACCGCAGGGGATCTGGGAGAGCGGTTGGCCCATATGGGTGCGGAACTTCTGATGGAGACCCTTTCAGCCATCGAAGGAGGGGACTTCCCCCGCATTCCCCAGGACGAGGAAATGGCCAGTTATGAGCCCATGCTGGACAAGGAAATGGGAAGGCTTGACTTCTCTCAGGATGCCCTGGACCTGCACAACCGGGTACGAGGTCTGAACCCATGGCCTGGGGCCTTTGCGGTGATGGGGGACGGCGTGTTGAAGATCTGGAAGACCAGGGTGCTTCACGGGGCGTGGGCCGGTTGCCCGGGAGAAGTGATTTTGTCAAGTCCCAAGGAAGGATTGGTAATCAGGTGTGGAAACGGCGCACTGGAACTCTTGGAGATCCAGGCGCCCAACGCCAAACGAATGGAAGCGCGGGCATATCTGTTGGGGAAGAGCCTGAAAGCGGGGACGGTCCTGAATGGATAGACGGAGCGGAAACAGGATCATGAGAGGGGAGAGGAGGGCGCCTCGCTGCGATCCGCGCACATTGGCGCTGAAAGCCCTTATCGATGTGAACCGCTCCGGAGCTTACGCCAACTTAGCACTGGATAACCAGCTTAAGGGGGCGAGGATCTTGTCTTCCGAGGACAGACGGCTTGCCACCACCATCTTCTACGCCGCACTGGAGAACAAGCTGCAAATTGAATGGGTGCTGAAGCAATTTGTGGCAAAGATGCCGGAGCGCATTGTGGAGGATGTGCTGCACATCGCAGCGGCCCAGTTGCTCTTCCTGGACAGGGTTCCTGATCATGCGGTGGTGAATGAGGCGGTTAAACAGGTGCGGACCCTGGGGAAAGAGCCATTCGTCGCTTTGGTGAACGGCACCTTGCGCAGCCTGATCCGGGGCCGCGACGGGGGAGAGATCAGGTATCCCTCGCCGGATTCGGATCCGATCAAATACCTGTCGGTGATGCATTCTTTGCCGGAGGATTTGGCCCGGCGCCTGATCGGGCAATACGGCATGGAGGAAGCCACCCGGATGATTGCATACCGCCCCGACGCGCACAGACTGACCATACGGCCCAATCTGCTGCGCTATACCCCGGAGTCCTTCGCCGCATACCTTGAGCGCAGGGGAATACCCTTTTCCAGAGGGGTTACTCCTTACGGTTTTCTTGTCAGCGGCGGTGGGGACCTGTTAAAAGATCCGGATTATCGGAGGGGTCATTACAGCATCCAGGGAGAAGGCAGCATCCTGCCGTGCCTGGCCTTGGCGCCAAAGAATGGACAGCATATCCTGGACGCCTGTGCTGCACCCGGTGGGAAGGCTTCTCTGGTCTGTGAGATGATGCACCTGACCGGACGCGTACAGGCCTGGGAACTCCACGATCACCGCTGTGAACTGCTACGGGCCGCAGCCAAACGCCTGAAACTGGATAACCTGCGGGTAGTGTCCCGGGACGCCACCATTCCAAAGCCAGAACTTGCCGAAAGCTTTGACGCCGTACTGGTGGATGCGCCCTGCTCGGGGCTTGGCGTCATGATCGACAAACCGGACATCAAATACCGGATCAGCGACGCGGACATCCAAAGCCTCTCCCTGCTGCAGGGCAAGATCCTGGACGCCTGCAGTGCCTATGTGAAAGTGGGCGGCAGGCTTGTCTACTCTACCTGCACCATCCTGAAAGAGGAGAACCAGGATAGGGTGAAGGATTTCCTGGTTGCTCATCCCGAATTCGAGATGGATCCGGACGATTCCTGGTTGCCAGGCCCCTTAAAGCCCCACTGGCAGCGGGGATGGATCCAGGTACAAGCCCACAGGGACGGAATCGAAGGTTTTTTCATCGCCCGGTTCCGGCGGACGGCGTCATGATCCAATTGTGCGGAATGTCCTCGGCAGCGCTGAAGGACTACATGAAGCAAAAGGGACAGAGCGCATTCCGGGGCGATCAGTTGGCAAAATGGGTGGTATCGGGTACTCCCATCGAAAAAATGAGCAACCTGCCCGCTGCGCTTCGAGAGGAGATGAGGGGGGAAGCGGTGACCAATCCGGTGCGGGTACGGGAGATCTTCGAATCCAAGCTTGACGGGACTCGGAAATTCCTCTTCGAACTGCCCGACGGCAACCTGGTTGAAGGGGTTTTGATGCGGTATCGCCATGGATGTACCCTGTGCCTGTCCACCCAGGTGGGCTGCCGCATGGGCTGCCTTTTCTGCGCTTCCACCCTGGATGGTTGTGTACGGGACCTGAGCCCCGGGGAGATGGTAGGGCAAGTCCTGCTGGCCAATGAGATCCTGGCTGAATCCGGAGAGCGGGTAGGAAATCTGGTGTTGATGGGCAGCGGCGAGCCCCTGGACAACTACGACAACACGGTGACATTCCTGCGATTGGTGACAGCACCGGATGGGCTAAACCTTTCTGCTCGGAGCATTTCTCTGTCCACCTGCGGTTTGGTACCCATGATCGACAGATTTTCCGGGGAAGGTTTGCCCGTGACCCTTTCCCTGTCCCTGCACGCGCCGGATGACGCCATCCGGCGGCGCATCATGCCCATCGCCAAACGCTACAGCATCCGGGAGACCCTGGACGCTCTGAAGCGTTATATCGCGGTGACAGGGCGAAGGGTAATCATCGAGTACATCCTGATTGGAGGATTGAACTGCGAGCCTGTCCATGCCAGGCGTTTGGCAGGGCTGATCCGGGGCATGCAGTGTCATGTGAACCTGATCCCCCTGAACAAAGTATCTGAACGGGATCTGCTTCCGGCCACCGATCGTCAGGTGGACGCATTCCTGGAGGAACTGGACCGCTCTCATATCTCTGCGACCAAGCGCCGGGAAATGGGGAACGACATACAGGGCGCCTGCGGCCAATTGCGCCGTGGCGCGATCCATGGAATGGAAAAACAACTGAGGGGTGAGCAAAGTTGAAAGCCTATGTGATGACCGATGTGGGAAGGGTCCGTCTCACCAACGAGGATGCCAGTTACCTGCCAGTCAGTGGGGAGCGTTTTGCTGCGGTCGCGGACGGAATGGGCGGTCACCGGGCCGGCGAAGTGGCAAGCGCCATGGCCATTCAGGTCTTTTCCCAGATCCTGCGGGAGGCTGACGACCCTGCTTCGGAAGAGGTGCTGATCCGGGCGGTGGATCTTGCCAATGCGGCCATCTATCGACAGAGCAGGCAGGACCCCGGCCAGCACGGCATGGGTACCACCCTGACAGGCTTATGGTTTGGCAGCGACTATGTTTACCTTTGCCACGTGGGAGACAGCCGGGCATACCTGCTCCGGAACGAGGCGCTGATGCAGATGACCAACGACCACTCCCTGGTCAACGAGCTGTTGGAGCGGGGAGAAATCACCCACAAAGAAGCGCGGGTACATCCCCAGCGCAACATGATCACCCGGGCCCTGGGCACGGGAAAGCACGTGATCAGCGATATCATCAGGATGGATTACAGACCGGGGGACTGCTGGCTACTATGTACCGACGGTCTGTCCAACTACCTGAGCAGTTCCGAACTGGCCCGGATCTTGCGTATGGACATTCCTTGGGAGGACAAGCTTGGTTCCCTGGTGGAGGCCGCCTTGCAGCGGGGCGGGGCAGACAACATCACGGCCCTGGTCATTCCCTATGAAGGGGGGATCACATGACCGACATGTTGAACGACCGCTATGTGCTTGGGGACCAGATCGGTGCAGGCGGCATGGCCGTGGTGCATCTGGCCTGGGATCGGCAGGAAAAGCGTGATGTGGCCATCAAGATACTTCGCAGCGAATTCAACGAGGACGTCGAGTTCGTACGACGATTTAATCTGGAAGCCCAAGCGGCGTCCAAGATGAGCCACGAGAACATCGTGGGGATATACGGGGTAGGACAGGATGGGGATACCCGCTATATCGTCATGGAATATGTCAACGGCAGGACGCTGAAAGAGGTTATTCGCCAGGCCGGGCGCATCAAACCCGAGCGGGCGGTGCAGATTACCCTAAAGATCCTGGCTGCGGTGGATTGTGCCCACAAGAACCATGTGATACACCGGGACATCAAACCCCATAACATCCTGGTGGATGTGAAGGGAAACATCAAAGTAGCGGATTTCGGCATTGCCCGGGCTACCAATGCAAGCACTCATACCTACAACGAAAGCGGAAATGTGCTCGGTTCTGTGCACTATTTCTCCCCGGAACAAGCTTCGGGACAGACGGCGGACGAAAAGAGCGACCTGTATTCTGTAGGCGTGGTGCTATACGAGATGGTGACAGGAGAGGTGCCCTTTGACGGGGAAAACTCCGTGGCCGTGGCATTGAAACATGTACACGAACTCCCAATGAGCGCTCGCTCGAAGGAGCCTGCAGTGTCCCGGGGCTTGGATCAGGTGATCATGAAGGCGTTGAACAAGGATGCCGCATATCGCTACCAGACGGCAGCCCAGATGGCGCTGGACCTGAAGCGTTCCATCCGCATGCCCAAGGGCGGCTTTGTGGACCGGGAGGAAATGCCGCGCCGCAAGCTGCGGGAACGGGTGAGGGATTCCTACCAAAATAGAACATCCCTCAGGCACCTACGGATTGCACTGATCGTGCTTCTATGTATTTTTCTGTTGGCGGGAGGTTTATACGGGGCCAACCGCCTGTATCGCTATCTTTTCCTCCGGCAAAAGATGCCCACCCTGGTGCTGCTGGACGTAGAGGAAGCGGTTTCTCGGTTGGACGAACTGCAGCTCCCCTATACCCTGAGCGAGCGACACGACGAAACGGTGCGCTTCGGCAGCATTTTAGAACAGCGCCCTGCCCCAGACAGCCCGGTATGGAAAGGGGATCGTGTGAGCTTGGTGGTGTCCGCGGGGGTGGAAAAGCTGATCATGCCGAAGTTGTTGGATTTGCCCCGCACAGAGGCCGTCAAGCTGCTGGAGGAGAACCATCTGGTGCTGGGGGACGTGAATCTGGACATCGCAGATGCGAAACCCGGGACCGTCATCGCCCAGATCCCCCCGGTGAACGAGTGGGTACAGCCCGGGGACCGGGTGGATCTGGTCATCAGCGGTGAGAGCGCTTACGTACCCGACCTGGCCAACTATACAACGGAAGAGGCCGAAGGGTTATTGATCGCCGAAGGCTTTACCCTGGGGCAGGTGGGGGAGACCTATGACGCCGAAGCTGAGCCCGGGTTGATCGTATCCCAGAGCCGACAGCCCGGGACACGGGCTCTGATGGGAGAAGCCATTGACGTTACAGTATGCGTCCAGCCACCTACCCTGTGCAGGGCTTGCACCACGGTGGTCGTCCAGGTGCCCGCAAAGGGCGTAGAGGCAGTGTGCACCCTGGTGGAATCCACCGGCGAGCGGGAGGTATACCGGCAGATCCTGGAAGAAGGCCGTCAGGAGATATACTTGGAGTTGGACTCTCTGGAGAGCGGCGTCCATGCGGTACGTTTGTACCTGGACGGGGTTCAAGTGGACGAAAAAGAAATTGATTTTATCGAAGACGATATGTAAAAGGAGGGATTTCTTGGAAGGACGGATCATAAAAGGGATCGGTGGTTTTTACACCGTTCTGGACGCAGCAGGTTGCCAACATACACTGCGCGCCCAGGCAAAACTGCGGCGGCAGCGCATGACCCCACTGGTGGGAGACAGGGTGCGCTTCACGATAGAGGAGGATAACAACTGGATAACCGGGATCCTGCCCAGGAAGAACTGCCTGGTGCGTCCCCCGGTGGCCAATGTGGACAAGCTGGTGATTACCGTATCCGCAGGTACGCCAAAGGCGGACTTGTTGCTTACCGACAGACTGCTGTTTGGGTGTCGCCACGCAGCTGTTTCCCCGATCCTTGTGGTGAATAAGGCGGACGAGGGGGAAGAGGAAGCACGGCGCATCGCACAGTGCTACCGGGATGCATCGGACGGCCTGTTTGTGGTTTCGGCATTGGAAGAGCAGGGATTGGAAGAGCTGAGAGAAGCCCTGTCCGGCACGGTGCACGCCTTTGGGGGCCAGTCCGGGGTAGGGAAGTCCACCCTGATCAACCGTCTTTATGGGCTTACACTCACCACCGGCGCCCTGTCAGACCGCATTGAGCGGGGAAAAAACACGACCCGGCATATAGAACTCATCTGCCTGCCTGATGGAGGAATGGTACTGGACACACCAGGTTTCAACGTGCTGGAATCCGGGCTGATCGAGCCCTTGCAGTTACGGACCCTCTACCCGGAGTTCCTTCCCGTGGAGGGCGGGTGCCGTTTCGAGACCTGTGTTCACAACAAGGAGCCGGGCTGCATGGTCAAGCGAGCGGTGGTTGCGGGGGAGATAGACCGGGGACGCTATGAACGCTATTGTATACTGTATGAAGAAATGTTACAACGATGGAGGGAAAGATATGATTAAAGTTGCACCTTCGATCCTGTCAGCAGATTTCCTGGCCCTGAAGGGGGATGTGGACAAGGCGATCCAGGCGGGCGCCGATTACCTGCACTATGATGTGATGGACGGCATGTTCGTGCCCAATATCTCCTTTGGCCAGGGCATTCTGAAGACCGTGGCAGCCTACAGCGCCATACCCGTGGATGCCCATCTGATGATCGAACGACCCGAGCGCTTTGTAGAGGAGTTCGCAGCTGCGGGAGCGCGGATCATTACGGTCCACGCGGAGGCAACAAGGCATTTGCAGCGGGTGCTCAGCCTGATCCGTTCCCTGGGCTGCCTGGCTGGAGTTGCTCTGAATCCAGCGACCCCCATTGAAGCGGTACGCTATGTGTTGGGAGACTTCGACTTGGTGCTGGCCATGACCGTCAACCCGGGCTTCGGCGGGCAAAAACTGATTCCCCAGGTGCTGGACAAGGTGAGAGACCTTCGAAAGATGCTCGAGGAAAACGGCCTTTCGGCCATGATCGAGGTGGATGGCGGCGTGAGCAGCGCCACGGCTCCCTCCCTGGTGGAAGCGGGTGCGGACGTGCTGGTGGCGGGCAGTGCCTTCTTTGGAGCCGAAGATCCCCTGGCCTTTACAGCTTCTTTGAAGGACCTTGGCAGAGGATGAGACAGTTTTCAGAATCTTTTCTGGAAGTTCCCTATCCATTGTGTTATAATGATTAAGATACCTGTTTGCGAGGCGAAACATGAGCAAGAAGACGGAACAATTCATCAAGTTACTGGTGGAGCGAGGTATGGACGCCGCTCTGGTCACCAAACCCGAGAACATGCGCTACCTCACAGGCTTTACGGGAGAAGGCGCGGTGTATCTTAGCGAGGGTGAGAACATCATCCTCACCGACTTCCGGTATACCGAGCAAGCCGGGCGGCAGGCGGGAAAATTCAAATGTCTGCGCGTTACACAAACGGACGAATCCATTCCCAACCTGGTGCGGGAACTCTTCGGTGAGAGGCAAGTGCTGGGTATCGAAATGAATTGCATGACGGTGGCTGATTTCAGATTGCTGGAGCATGCGCTGCCTGGGAGGGATTTCGGAGATATTTCTGGTCTCTCTGAAGGCATGCGGGCCATCAAGGACGAGAGAGAGGCCGAGCTGATCGCCACGGCTGGCCGTATTGCCTGTGAGGCCTTTGACAGGCTGTTGGGCTGCATAGGGCCGGGCATGACCGAGCGGGAAGTACAGCGCACCCTGGATAACCTTATGCTGGAGTGTGGAAGCGAAGAGCCGGCCTTCCATACCATAGCCTGCTCTGGGATAAACGGTTCACTGCCCCATGCCATTCCGGGGGATTACAGGTTGAAGAAAGGCGAGCTTCTCACCTTGGACTTTGGCGCCCAAGTGGAAGGCTACAAGAGCGATATGACCAGGACGGTGGCCATCGGCCCGGTGTCCAAAGAGCTGACAAGAATCTATGAAACCGTGCTGAAAGCCCAATTGCGCGCCTTGGACATCATCAAGCCTGGAGCCGTGTGCAGTGATGTGGACAAGGAAGCCCGCTCATTCATCGACACCCTGTACCCCGGAGCCTTCGGCCACGGCCTGGGCCACAGCGTGGGCCTTGAAATCCATGAGAAGCCCGTCTTCACCCCCCGATGCGACACTGTGCTTCAACCGGGGCACGTCATGACGGTAGAACCCGGCATTTACATCCCGGGCTTGGGAGGCTGCCGGATCGAAGACATGGTTATCCTTACAGACAGCGGGTACCATAACCTCATTTCTGCGCCCAAGGAACTGATCATTTTATAAGGTTTTAAGAATAAGGAGGTATTTTCTGTATGATCACTGCAGGCGATTTCAAGAAGGGCATCACAGTGGAGTGGGACGGCGGGGTCTGGACCATCGTGGATTTCCAGCACGTCAAGCCCGGAAAAGGCGCTGCCTTTGTACGCACAAGGATCAAGAACATTATGACGGGCGCCGTGCTCGAGCGCACCTTCAATCCCACCGACAAGATGCCCAAGGCCATCATTGAGACCAAGGAATATCAGTATACCTACGCAGACGGCGGTATGTACCATTTCATGGACATGGAGACCTTTGAGGACCTGATGCTCAACGAGGAGCAGTTTGAGGAAGCAAAACCCTTCGTAAAGGAGAACACAAACGTAACTGTGCGCTTCTTCAAAAATAAGCCCTTCTCTGTGGAGGCCCCGAACTTTGTGGAGTTGAAGGTTACCCATACGGAGCCCGGCTTCAAGGGCGACACCGCTTCCAACACCACCAAGCCCGCCACCGTGGAGACCGGATTCACCTTGGGCGTACCACTGTTTGTAGAGATCGGAGATGTCCTTCAAATCGATACCCGTACCGGCGAGTATCTCTCCCGGGTCTAAAAAGGAGAATCGACATGAGCATTTTGAGCGATAAAGTATCTTATCTGCGCGGCTTGGCGGAAGGCATGGATTTGGACACCGGCAGCAAAGAAGGAAAGTTGCTGGTTCAAATCATTGACGCACTGGACCTGATTTCGGAGAGCTTTGACGAAGTGGAAGAGCGCTGTGACGAGATGAGCGATATGATCGACAGCATGGACAGCGACCTCACCGACCTCTTGGAGCGTGCCGAAGAAGAGGACGAGGACTTCGACTTTGATTTCGACGATGAGGACGACGAAGACGACGAAGAAGACTACGACTTCGACGAAGAGGACGAGGAATGCGACTTCCATTGTGACTACTGTGGCGGCATCGAAGAAGATGAGGAAGATGATTCCTTTGGCATGTATGTGGGCTGCCTGTGCTCCGAGTGCTCCGGCATGTTCAGCGTGGCTGTAGGCGATGACGAGGATCAGCGCTACATTTGCCCGCATTGCGGCAAGCGTGTCCACGCGGTACCCATGAACTGCCACAATGTACCCGTAGCGGAAACAAGTGACGAGGAAGAAAAATAGGGGGATCATAAAGATATGGCAAGAGGCGGCGGTTTTCCCGGCATGATGGGCGGCGGCAATATGCAGCAGCTGGCCCGTCAGGCGCAAAAGCTGCAACAGAATATGGCCAGGCTTCAGGAAGAACTGGAAGCCCGAGAATTTGAAGCGTCTGCGGGAGGCGGCATGGTGTCTGCAAAGGTGAACGGCAAAAAGGAACTGCTGGACCTTATCATTGCCCCTGAAGCCATCGATCCGGACGATCCGGAGATGCTGCAGGACCTGGTCATAGCAGCTGTGAATGAAGCACTGAAGAACGCCGGTGACACCATGGAACGGGAAATGGGCAAGATGACCGGTGGTATTGGCATACCCGGCCTGTTCTGATATGAAAGCAGGACCGGAGCCCATTGAGATCCTGGTCAACCAGCTGAGCAAACTGCCCGGCATCGGCCGGAAAAGTGCTCAGCGCTTGGCGTACCACATCGTATCGCTTCCGGAGGAGCAGGTGCGCGAACTGGCCGTTGCGGTATATAACGGAAAGAAGAATGTGCATTTTTGCCCGGTGTGTGGAAATTACACCGTGAAGGACCCGTGCGCGCTGTGCAGTGATGCAACGCGCGATCCTTCCATGATATGCGTCGTCAGAGATCCCCGGGACGTGGCGGCTATGGAGCGCATGCGGGATTACACGGGTGTGTACCATGTGCTCCACGGCGTCATTTCCCCCATGGACGGCATCGGACCCGATCAGATCCGCATCCGGGAACTGCTGGAACGCCTGGCGGACGGAACAGTCCGGGAAGTGGTACTGGCAACCAACCCCGACATTGAGGGGGAAGCCACTGCATCCTATATCGCCCGGCTCATAAAGCCCCTGTCGGTCCGGGTTACCCGCATCGCCCACGGCGTGCCGGTGGGGGGAAGCTTGGAATATACGGACGAGGTCACCCTGCTCAAGGCCTTTGAGGGGCGCAGGGAGATCTGACCATCAGGAGACAAAAATGTTCGAACGTTTGTTGATGTCGCTGCCCGCCATCGTGGGCGACATTATGCGCTTTATCTTTATCGTTGCCGTTTCCGGCAGCCTGGCCTTTTTTTTCGGGCAGCTTATGCCCCGAAAGAACTTCTTTTACAATGAATTTCCGTATTCCCCTTTTGCCTGGGAACGGGAAGGTATGATCTACACCAAACTGCGCATACAGTACTGGAAGGACCATGTGCCTGACATGAGCAAGCACGTAAAGAGCGCGATCCGCAAAAAGATCTCCGTGTTTCGCAGCGCCGACTATCTGGAGATACTGATCCAGGAAACCTGTGTAGCCGAATTTACCCATGCCAT
Organism: Clostridiales bacterium; assembly: GCA_012520375.1. Classification (GTDB taxonomy): domain Bacteria; phylum Bacillota; class Clostridia; order Christensenellales; family Aristaeellaceae; genus Excrementavichristensenella. Next base: position 10,303 of record JAAYOH010000015.1, on the reverse strand, counting down.
CCTTATCCTGCTCAGCCCCATGTTTCTCATTTTGATGGAAGGTGTGGTGGGGCTGGCGTCTTCCATCGTGTATGCCATCGGAAACCTGCCCTTCATCATGATTCAACGCTACAACAGGCCGAGGTTGGTGCAATTGATGCGGCGCCAGCTGCAGCGGGACCGGGACCGCGCGGTAAGGGGTGGCATATGAAGCTGGCCATGCTCATGTTCGGCATCCTGGGCGTCCTTTACATGGTGTATCACGGGCTGATTCTCCTGATCGGTGCCTTGAAAAAACTGCCGGAAATGCCGGTAGTGATGCCTACAAAGCGTTTTTCCGTGCTCATTCCCGCCCGTAACGAAGAAAATGTACTCCCCAACCTCATCGCAAGCCTCCTGGCTCAGCACTATCCCAGGGAACTCTACGATGTGTTTGTGTTGCCCAACAACTGTACCGACGACACGGAGGGGGCTGCCTTGCGTTCGGGGGCAAACGTGATCCCGATCCGGGAAAAGGTACAAAGCAAAGGGGAAGTTCTTCGGATCGCCTTTCAAGAATTAGAACCGAAGGGCTATGACGGCTATCTGATCTTTGACGCAGACAACCTGGTAGACCCGGGTTTTCTCCAGGCGGCCAATGACGCCATGTGCGCAGGGTATCAGGTGGGCCAGGGATACCGGGACAGTAAGAATCCGGGAGACAATTGGGTAGCCGGCTGTACCTCGGTGTTTTTTTGGTTTATGAATCGGCTGTTCAACCGATCCAGGGCGGCCCTTGGAATGTCCGCCCACCTGAACGGAACGGGCATCCTCCTGGGCGCCCGCATGATCAGGGAACACGGCTACAACGTACACTCCCTGACCGAGGATCAGGAATACACCGCCATCTGCGCCTTGGCAGGAGAGAAGATCGCCTGGATGCCCAGGGCTGTGACGTACGACGAACAGCCCACGCGTCTTCGGGATTCCATGATCCAACGCAGGCGCTGGGCAGCGGGGACCAGACAGTGTTTCGCTGGTTATGCCGGGCGGCTGTACCGGGGCTTTTTCACGTACTCTGCGTGCAGGGATGTTGCACTGCACTTCACCGGTGTACCCATGCAACTGCTTTCCTTTGTACCGGGGATACTCACCGTGGTGACCCTGATCAAAGGCATCGTCCGGGAACCTGCTTCCGGAGTGAAAAACGCTGTGATCCTGCTAACCATATCCCTCGTCGTCTGCTTTTTGTCAGGCGCCTTGATGGTGCTGGCAGTTTGCCTGCTGGAGCGACGTCCCCTAAAGCCGCGCTTTCGGGAGATGTGCGCCATGGGCCTGTATATCATCACATGGCTCATCGCCAACCTGGCGGGCTTTTGTCTGAAGGCGCCAGGCTGGAAAGCCATCCCCCATGTGAGCACGATTGGGATCAAGGATCTGGGAGATGAACATGCTGTATGAACGGCATCGGGGGAAGCAGCTCGGCGGAAAGCACAGGGGTTGCGGCTGTGTTCTGCGCCTTATCCTTCTGTGCCTTTGTTGCTGGTTTGTCCTGATCGCTGTCAAAAATGGAACCATATCGGATTTCGTTCAGGGCCGTGGGGGATGGCGCCATGTGCTGCTTATGGGGGTGGACAATTCGGGGACCCGGAATGCCCGCACCGACACCATGATGATCGCATCGGTGTCCACGGGGGGAAAATTGAAGCTCACCAGCATCATGCGAGACACCCTGGTGGACATGGGAGAGAGGGACAGCCACAAGATCAATGCGGCCTATACCTATGGCGGGGCGCAATTGGCCATGAACTGTGTGAACGATGCCCTGGGCTTGAATATCAGGCAATATGCCGTGGTGGATTTTCATGGACTGGCAGATATTGTGGATGCACTTGGGGGCATCACACTGAAAGTGACCAAGGCGGAGGCCCGGGCCATGAACGGGAAGAAAGGTCATCCGCTGAAGAGCTATGGGGAGGACACACTTCTGAACGGGGTCCAGGTGGTGCGCTTCGTCAGGCTGCGCAAGATCGATTCAGATTACCAGCGCACCGGACGGCAGCGGGCCGTGGTGGGCGCTATCATCAAAAAGATCAAGGGGATTCGAGACCCGTTTCGGCTATTTGGGATTATGAAAAGCGCCTTGAATGCTATCGATACCAATATCTCCGCTCCCGATCTTATGCTGATGGCTTTGCGTGTGATGCTGGAGGGCGGCGATATCGCCCAATACAGGGTGCCTGCCGAGGGAACCTACAAGAGCGGAACCTTCGAAGGCGTGTGGTCTATCCGGGCGGACCTGCAAAAGAACAAAAAACTGCTGAGCGAATTCATTTACGGCTGATCAGAAACAGGATCAGAAGGACCAGCACCAGGAGCGCCATGAACAGGCTGCGCCGCACAAGCGTGCTTTTTTGTTTGCGTAAGCTTTCTCGCTCCAACCGACGCCTTGTGCGGGCGCCGCCCTGACAAGCGGCCTTGGTGAAGCGCTTGAGCACCTGCTCCGCCTCTCGTTTGCAGCGAACACATCTGCTTCGCCGGGAGGGGTTTGCTCTGCCGCACACACATTGCCAGCAATCGGGATATTTAGCGGCGTAGCACCAAGCGTCTTCCCCCGCAACGGCCCGAAATTTATCCAGCGCCCTGCCCGCAGGCCGATGGGGATCCGGTATCTCACAGATGCGGCTCTCGTCTCCCAAATACCTTCGGCGTATTCCTTCAAAGAAAATACGCCGGAAAAAGGGCCACAGCTGCACGACGCCTTCCGGCAGCTTTACCGGGACGCTCAGGGAAAAAGGCTGTCTTGGCGCGGCGTCCGGAGCTTGGACGGGCAGTTTTTGCTTTGCTGTATCCCCCGTCACGGTCCGGCAGCACAGCGTGACTTCCAGCTTGCTGACGCGATATGCGGACAGGTTGCCAAAGGTCAGATAGGCCCGGGTATTTCCCCGATCATCGTGGAGCAATTCCCAGGACAGGAGCTCTACCGGGCAGTGAAGATCGATGTGCACCGAAAAAACCTCCTGATACGACCGATTGGGGTAGAAAAATTATACCACAGACGGCGTGTGAGCGCAAATTGGAGGAATGACAGGCAGGAGTCGGCAAACAATTGGCAGCAAATGACGGTGCCCTATCGCGAACAGACGATTCATTCATGCGTGGTATTGATTCAAGAAATCTTTCATTATCCCTTCCAATCAGCTGGAAAATCTGGTATACTATACTTGTGACGAATTGTCATAACAATGCATAGGAGGAACGTTTTATGAAGAAACTGCTTTCTGTCCTGATCGTTCTGATGCTGGTTCTTGGCCTGACTGTCACCTGCGTCGCCGATATCGCCGGTGCAGATGATATCGAGGACACCATGACCTCAGCAGACGGTACCTACGAGTTGGCTTTCATCACTGACGTGGGACAACTGAAGGACAAGTCCTTCAACCAGGGCACCTGGAACGGTGTCAAAAGCTATGCAGCAGAACACGGCCTGTCCTACAAATACTATCAGCCCGCCAATGGCGACCAGGCTACCGATGACGACCGCTACGACGCCATCAAAGCTGCCGTAGATGGAGGCGCAAAGGTCGCAGTGTGTGCCGGTTACATGCAAGGCGCCGCCCTGACCAAGGCTGCTGATGAATTCAAGGACACCATGTTCGTGTTTATCGACGGTTGGCCCCTCACCGGCGCCGACGGAAACATCATGTCCAACGTGGCTCCCGTGGTCTTCAAAGAGGAGCAATGCGGCTACTTTGCCGGCTATGCCCTCGTGAAGGAAGGCTTCGAAAAAATTGGCTTCTGTGGCGGCGGTGGCGGGACCAATCCTGCTTGCTGCCGGTACGGCTACGGATTTGCGCAGGGTATCGATGCAGCAGCTGCCGAGCTGGGCAAGACCGTAGACCTTAACTACTCCTGGCTGTACGGAGCCACCTTCAGTGCTTCTCCTGAACTGCAGACCATGGTGAACGGATGGTATGAGAACGGCATCGAAGTGGTCTTCGCCTGCGGCGGACCCATGTTTGACTCCATCACTGCGGCAGCGGCAGAGAACGATTGCTTTGTGGTAGGCGTTGACAGCGACCAGTCCTACGATTCCGATACTGTCGTCACCTCTGCCCTGAAGGGCGTGGGCGAGGCTGCCTACCTGGCTATTGCCAAGTATTATGACGGTAATTGGGACGAGATCGCAGGAACCGGCATCAACCTGGGTGCTGCGGAAGGCGCCACCGGCTTGCCTACCGAAACCTGGAGCATGCAGACCTACACCGTGGAAGAGTATGAGGATATGCTGGCTGCTGTCATCGCCGGCGAACTCGCCGTGGATGACAATTACGAGAACCTGTCCGACGAGGCCCTGGAAAGCGTCAATCTGTCCATCGTGGAATAATCGGGCATACCATTTGCGAGGCGCCGGCTCCATGCAGGCGCCTCGCGTTGTTACCATACGCCGGAAAGGAGGGTAGCAGCATGGAAGGGGCACCCCCCTATGTCATCGAAATGCTCCATATCACCAAGGAATTCCCCGGGGTCCGCGCAAACGATGATATCACTCTGCAACTGAAACATGGGGAGATCCACGCCCTGTTGGGCGAGAACGGCGCGGGCAAATCCACCCTGATGAGTGTGCTTTTTGGCCTGTACAAACCCGAAGCCGGGGAGATCCGCAAGGATGGCAAGACTGTGCGCATCAACGACCCAAACGATGCCACGGCGCTGCACATCGGCATGGTGCACCAGCATTTCAAACTCATTGAAGTATTTTCGGTGCTGGACAACATCATCCTGGGCGCCGAGGACACCAAGCTGGGTTTTCTCCAGAAAAAGGATGCCCGGAAGAAGGTGCAAGCCCTGTCTGAACGCTATGGCCTGAAGGTGGATCTGGACGCTAAGGTGGAAGACATTACCGTGGGCATGCAGCAACGGGTGGAGATCCTGAAGATGCTGTACCGGGAGAATGAGGTGCTCATCTTTGACGAGCCCACCGCTGTGCTGACTCCGCAGGAGATCGGGGAACTGATGCACATCATGCGGGGCCTTACCCGGGAGGGAAAGAGCATTCTGTTCATATCTCATAAATTGAACGAGATCATGGAAGTGGCGGATCGGGTCACCGTCCTGCGCAAGGGAAAGCACATCGGGACGGTGCATACCAAGGAAACCACCAAAACCGAGCTGAGTCGGATGATGGTAGGCAGGCCTGTTCAGATGGTGGTGGACAAAGAGCCTGCAGATGCCGGGGATGACGTACTTACGGTCAAGGATGTAAGCGTTCCCTCCCGGTTGTACAAGAGGGATGCGGTCTCGAAGGTAAACTTTTCCGTGCGAGCGGGGGAGATCCTCTGCATCGCAGGCATCGACGGCAACGGCCAGACCGAGTTGATCCACGCCCTGACGGGATTGGAACGACCATCCTGCGGCCATATCAGCTTATGCGGCATCGACATCACTTCGGCATCCATTCGCCAGCGCAGCCTCAAGGGCATGAGCCACATCCCCGAGGACCGACACAAGCACGGGCTGGTGCTGGACTTTACCCTGGAACAGAACCTTGTGCTGCAGCGCTATTACGAGCCCAGGTTCAGAAACGGTATCTTCATCCGCTTTGACGAGGTGCGCAGCTATGCAAACGCTCTGATCCGGCAGTACGACGTGCGTTCGGGCCAGGGTCCCATCACGCCGGTTCGGAGCATGTCCGGGGGCAATCAGCAGAAGACCATTATCGCCCGGGAAATCGACCGGGATCTGCCTCTGATCGTGGCCGTACAGCCTACCCGGGGCTTGGATGTGGGCGCCATCGAGTACATCCATGGCCAGCTGGTGGCCCAGCGGGATGCCGGCAAGGCCATTCTGCTCGTCTCCCTGGAACTTGACGAGGTGATGAACCTGTCCGACCGCATCCTGGTGATGTACGGGGGGGAGATCGTGGGCCAGTTCGATCCTGCGCAGGTGAGCACCGAGGAATTGGGCCTATATATGGCAGGCGCCAAGCGCCAGAAAGAGGAGGCGTGGAGGGTATGAGCGGAAAGAATGAAAGAAATGTCCTGCGCTCGATCCTGGCCTCCCTGATCTCCATCCTGATTGGGATGGGGATGGGCAGCCTGGTCATTCTGATCGTAGGTCTGTGCAGTAAGAACCTGACCCTCAAAAGCACCTGGGAGGGAATACGTCTGATAGCCTTGGGCGTCTTCAGCACGGGCAGAAACGCGGCAGGGGAACTGACCTTCGGATTTAATCCCGCCAGCATGGGCAACATGCTGTTCCGGGCTACCCCTATCATCCTGACGGGCCTGTCCGTGGGCATTGCCTTCAAGTCCGGCTTGTTCAACATCGGCGCCGCTGGACAATATTTGGCGGGGACCTGCGCGACCCTGTTTATCGCCCTGAGCATTCCCAGCAAAATCGTGCCCGCCTGGTTGATATGGCTCCTTGCTTTTCTCGGCGGTATGGCTGCGGGCGCCCTGTGGGGCGCCATTCCGGGCATGTTGAAGGCCTTTTTGAATATCAATGAGGTGCTGGCCTGCATCATGAGCAACTGGATAGCCGCCAATGTGGTGACCTGGCTTTTTGACATCAGCAATCTGAAAAACATCGTTGAGAGCACCAAGTCGGGCTATATCTACAAAACCACCTTCAACGGAATCGCTACGCCGAAACTTGGGCTGGACAAGCTGTTCCCAGGCTCCCAAGTGAACGGGGGCATCCTCATCGCCATCCTGCTGGCTGTGCTCATGTATATTCTCATCAGCCGTACCACCTTGGGCTACGAATTAAAGGCCTGCGGCGCAAACCGATACGCCGCGCGATATGCGGGCATAAAGGACAGGCGCAACATGGTCCTGTCCATGGCCATCGCCGGGGCGATGGCAGGAGCGGCAGGAAGCCTGTACTACCTGTCCGGCAATACAGAATTTTACTGGTCTACCTACCAGATCCTGCCGGCGGCGGGCTTCAACGGCATCCCGGTGGCATTGCTGGCTTCGAACAATCCCATTGGGATCATCTTCACCGGGATGTTCATGTCCACTTTGTCCATATCGGGGCTCCAGCTTACCAATTTAACAGCTTACAACGAGTACATCACCGATGTGATCATATCGGTTATCGTATACCTGTCCGCCTTCTCCCTGGTCATTCGGATGTGGCTGGGCGGACGCAGGAAAAAGGCCGCGCAAATCGGGAAGGAGGACGAATAGCATGGCATTTTTAATCAGACAAACCCTCATCTATGCGGTTCCCCTGATGGTCGTGGCGTTGGCCGGCGTTTTCGCTGAACGCAGCGGCATCATCAACCTGGCCCTGGAGGGCATCATGATCTTTGGCGCTTTTATTGGCGTCCTTTTCGTACATCTGGTGCAGAAGTGGGGCTGGTTCGAGGCTGCCAAGGAAGTGGGAAACTGGGGTGCCATGCAGCTCTTCCTTTTGATGGCCATGGCGGTCTCCGCCGCCCTGGGCATGGTCTTTTCTCTGTTATTGGCTTTTGCCGCCATAAACCTCAGGGCGGACCAGACCATCGGCGGGACCGCCCTGAATCTGATGGCCCCCGCCCTGGTGCTCTTCCTGATCCGCGTGATCAACAACCAGAACACCATGCAGATGTTCAAAGGGGACTCTGCCAGTTGGTTCATGCTGAAAAAAAAGATGCTGGGCATCACCGGCTCCAACTTTTTCATCGATACCTTCCTGAATAAGGTGTATCTGACGACCTACATTTGTGTATTGGTATTCATTGTGCTGTCCGTCATCCTCTATAAGACCCGCTTCGGTCTTCGCCTGCGTTCCTGCGGTGAAAATCCCCATGCGGCGGATTCCCTGGGCATCAACGTGCTGAAGATGAGATACCATGGCGTCATGATCTCCGGCGCCCTGTCGGGCATGGGCGGCTTCGTGTATGCCATGACCACCGCCAACTGTACCGCCAACGGCGAGGTGGCGGGCTTCGGCTTTCTGGCTCTCGCGGTCATGATCTTTGGCAACTGGAAACCCCTGAACATCGCCGGTGCTGCCCTGCTTTTTGGCTTGTTCAAGTGTATAGCCGCGTCCTACTACAGCCTGGATATCAATGGAGACGGCGTGTATCTGCTGAAGGAGATCGGCCTCAGTTCCAACTTCTACCGGCTGCTCCCCTATCTGATCACGCTGATCGTGCTGGCCTTCACGTCCAAGAGTTCCCGTGCCCCCAAGGCTGCGGGAATCCCCTACGATATTGGCAGCAGGTAAAAAACCAAGGATAGAGAGATGGATCGCCCTCGGCAGGGAAGCCGTGGGCGATCTTTTGACAGGCGGCAAGGGTCGCTGGGACAAAAAAGGCAAACTTGATCTGCTTCCCGAAAACGGGTGATTTGCTGCTTCAGATCAAGTCTCCGAAGAGCTCCGGCATGGCGGCGGCGAGTTCTTTCAGCAGGGGGACGGTGACCTCCAGCATCTGGGGGTGGGGTTTTCCGGTGCTGCCTACAGCGCGAAGGTTCAGGAAATGACGCCATTCCCGCATATTGGCGGTCATGATGAGCTCGGATTTGGTGCTTTGGTTCAGCACCGAGCGGGCGATCTGGGGGGATGCGCCCAGTTCGATCATGCGCAAATAATGGCGCTGAGCGTCCTCGCAGGCGGCTTCCCATTCCTGGTAGATCAGGGCGATGGCGTCCGGAGGGAGTTTTGAGACCGCCGGATCGATGGCCATGCCACCGGTGAGGTCGACGTGGGTGACCTGACTGCCGAATTTGTCCTTGGCGTAATTGCAGTAGCGGGTGGATTCCTGGGCGAAAGAGGAGATCCTGTGGCGGACCAGTTCGTGGGTTATGCCCCGGTCCACAGTAAAACGTACCGTCATGGAGGCATGCTCCAGCATGGCCTCGTGACCGCTTTTGACCAGGGATCCCACGAATTTGGCGGCGCTCTCCCGGGTGATGCGCGCCTCGCTCTTGTAGCAGGTACGGCCGGCTACTTCGATGATCCGATAGATTTCATGCTTTCCGGCTCCTGCCAGGTCATGGGGACAAAGGATCTCGTATGTCGCTGTTACTTTTGCTATGGCCATATGATCACGCTCCTTATAGGGGCATTATACCACAGGATTTGGAGCAGGACAACAGAATGATTTCAGGGCGCGAGGCATTTGCCCCGAAGCATAAGGTGATGTGTTACAGGATTGAACAAAAAAGCGGTTGACAGGGGACACGGCATATGGTATAAAGAAACATGGATAATTTCATACGGCGACTATGATATTGCTAGATAGAGGCGCGGTGATCAAGAGTAAGACATTTCAGGCCGGAAGCCGATGAGGATGTTTGAAAGGGGGCGCCGCCGAAGCCTTGTCTTTCCAAGGGATGGGGCTGGGGTGTTGTCGAACAGGCAGCACACTCCCACAGAGGTGGATGCGCTATTCTCTCGAACCAGGGACAGGCGCATCATCTGTCGCTGGTTTTTGTTTAAGGAGGAGCGTTTCTTTGGCAAGGTATGTTTTCAAGCGCGTTGCGAACCTGATTCCGCTGCTCCTGGTGGTTTCCATCATGATCTTCCTGATGGTACGGGTAACCCCCACGGATCCGGTGGCCTCCATGGTGAAGGGGAAAAAGATCTCCCAAGAGACCCGAGCCAGCATTGAGGCACAATACTATCTGGATCGCTCCCTGCCCGAGCAGTATCTGATTTGGATGGGAAACATCTTCCGGGGGAATTTCGGCACCAGTTTCCAGTACAAACAACCCGTCACCACCTTACTGGGGGAGCGGCTGCCTACAACCTTGCAGTTGGTGCTCATGGCCAGCGTACTGTCCCTGGCCATCGCACTGCCCGTCGGGATCCTATCCGCCATCAAAATGAACAGCGGACTTGACCGAATCTTGCAGCTATTTACCCTGTTGTGCGTGGCCATGCCCGTTTTTTTGATGAGTATCATCCTGATGCTGGTCTTCGCATACCGGCTGGGGTGGTTCCCGGTGTTTGGGGTGGGGCGCAATTTCGGAGAGAACCTGTACTACCTGGCGCTGCCCTCCATAGCCCTTGCCCTGAATATGGTGGCCCTGATCGCACGCATTACCCGCACCAATATGATTGAGCAACTGCATGCGCCCTACGCACAGACTGCCATCGCCAAGGGCACACCCTTTTATCGGATCGTGTTGGCCCATTGCTTCAAAAATGCGGTCATCCCGGTGATCACGGTAGCTTCTATCCAGTTTGGCTCCATGATCGTGGGTGCTGTGCTGGTGGAGAACGTGTTTGCCTTGGGCGGTGTGGGTGTTCTCCTTGTGGATTCCATCAAGTCCTCGGATTACCCTGTGACCCAGTCCATCACACTGATGATGGTGGTGGTGTTTCTGGCTGTCAACCTGTTGGTAGATGT
>JAAYOH010000102.1 GCA_012520375.1 Clostridiales bacterium | reverse complement strand
TGCCTACGCACATGCGCTTGCCCCGCCGTTTCAGGTGCGACAGATAGGTGAACAGGTAGGGTTTGGGCAGGACGGCGCCCAGGTAATACCCCCGCATGATGGCCCGATATTCCTCCAAGATTTCCTCGGGGCTCAGGGGCAGGTGAAATTCCTGGATATACCGGGCAATGGCCTGTTTGTTGTGGATGAACATCAGGTTTTCCCGGATGTCCGCCGGGGGCTGCAGGCCCCGGCGCTCCAGAAAATCATAGTTGATCCTGCGCCAGTGGGACATGGAGTCCAGCATGGTGCCATCCATATCGAAGATCACTGCGTCGAAACGGTCGTCAAAGGCCATGGTATCCTCTCTTTCCCTGGGATCTCAGGCCGTCAGATGGGCCATGGCGGCCTTGAGCACCTGCTCCCCAGGCCCCGCGCCTTGGGCGAAGTCGGGCTTGCCGCCCCCTTTGCCCCCCAGGGGCTTTACGCAGGCTGACAGCAGCCTGCCCATGTCCGCCGGCGTTCCCTCAGGGGCGGAGAAGAGCAAGGCGGCTCCCTCTTCCTTTGCGTTGGCCAGGAGGGTGATGAACCCCTGTCCGGTGAGGTAACGGGCCAGCTCTACCAGCCCGTCCCGGTCCAGCCCCTCCGCCACATGGGCGATGAGGCGGCTCCCCGCGGCCAGGGTCAGGGCGTTTTCCATCAGGGCGGGGGCATCCTGCAGGGCCAGGGACAAGCGCTGGGCCCTGAGGGCCCGCTCCGCCTCGTGCAGGCGGTCGTTCAGGGCTTTCACCGCCCCGGGCAGGTTTTCCATGGCCGTGGACAATACCCGGGCTGCCTGATCGAGAAGAGCATGGCTCTTTTGGAACTGCCTGAAGGCCCGCATGCCGCACACAAAACGGACCCGCATCTTGCCCCGGCTGGGCCGGGCATCCAGGATCTTCAGCAGGCCGATCTGGCCGCTGGAGGAGGGATGGGTACCGCCGCAGGCTACGCATTCCACATCTCCCACCTGTATCAGCCGGATATGGTCCGACACCGCGGGGCGCTTGCGCAGGGGCGCGGCTTCCAATTCTTCCGGGGTGGGGAACCAGCAGCGGATGGGAAGGTCCTGCTGGATTTGCCGGTTTACCCGTTCCTCGATCTCCAGGAGGACGTCCTCTTCCACCCGCATGCTGCCGTCGGGCAGTTCTACGTCGATGGTGGAATCCTCGGCGCCCAGGTGCAGCCCGATGGTATGGCCCCGGAGCATGTGCCAGATGACCCCCGCCAGCATGTGTTCGCCCGCGTGCTGCTGCATGTGGTCGAATCGCCGGGGCCAGTCGACGTGTCCTTCCACCGGAGAATCGGGCTCCAGGGGGCCGTCCACCAGGTGCCAAATCTTTCCCCCCTTGTCTACGGAAACGTCCAGGACCTGCCGTCCGCCCAGGGTGCCGGTGTCATAGGGCTGGCCTCCCGAGGTGGGGTAGAAGGCGGAGCGGTCCAGCAGGACGTGGTAGCCGTTCCTTTCGGGACGGCACGCCAGCACGGTGGCGGAAAAGTGGGTCAGATACGGATCAGCGTAATACAGCCGCTCGGTCATGATCAGTCCTCCCTTATATGCACTCATCATATACCCGGGAAAGGGCCCGGCGCAAGCCCCGGAAGGTAAAGAGCGGGCAACAAAATATTTACCTATACTTACCTTGACTTTCTTTGACCTATATGTTATACTATAAATGTCGAAGGGAAGAGAACCCGACGACAGTTGCACAGCGACAATAACGACACGCCATGCGCAAAGCCATAAAAAAAGGAGGAAATGTAAATGAAAGCTATGATGCCTTATCGTTCCAATCGTCCCATGGTGGGCCGCCGCACCGGAAACCCTTTTGATGAACTGTTCCGGCCCTTCTTCGACTTTGACTTCGATTTCAACACACCCGCCAGCTCCATGCTTGTGGATGTGCAGGATGCCGGCGACCACTACCTGTTGGAAGCCGACCTGCCCGGGGTCAAAAAGGAAGACATGGATATCCAGATCCGGGACGGGGTCCTCAGCATCCGGGTGGACAGCCAGGATGAAAAGGAAACCAAGGAGGACAACTACCTGTACAGCGAACGGCGCCGGCAAAGTATCCACCGCTGCTTCGCCCTGAAGGGCATCCAGGAGGATGGGATCCGGGCCGACTACGTGGACGGGGTGCTGACCCTGACGCTACCCAAATCTTCCGGGGAGAAGGGCGCCCGGAAGGTCGAGATCGGGTAAGACGAAACCGATCGTGGAAACAAGAAGGTGTGCCGCAGATCGCAAACGATCTGCGGCACACTTTTTTTACAATCTCCAATTTCTGCTGCTTTCCATCATCCGCCGACAGAGGCAATCAGAAGTCGCACTTTTCCTCCAGCCAGGCGGCCAGGCCGTCGATGGCCACCAGTTCCTGGGCCATGCTGTCCCGATCCCGCACCGTGACCTTGCCGGTCTCCAGGGTGTCGAAGTCGATGGTGACGCAGAAGGGGGTGCCTGCCTCGTCGGCCCGGCGGTAGCGCTTGCCGATGGAGCCGGTCTCGTCGTATTCCACCCGCATCTTCTTGGCCAGCATGGTGTACACTTCCCGGGCCTTGTCTCCCAATTTGTTCTTTTGCAGGGGCAGCACCGCGGCTTTGATGGGGGCAAGGGCGGGATGCATGTGCATGACAACCCGGCTGTCGCCGCCTTCCAGCTCCTCCTCTTCGTAGGCGGCGCACAGGAAGGCCAGAACCAGCCGGTCCACGCCCACGGAGGGCTCCACGCAGTAGGGGATGTACTTTTCATTGGTGAGGGGATCCAGGTACTCCATGGATTCGCCGGAATGCTTCTGGTGCTGGCTCAGGTCGTAATCGGTGCGGTCCGCGATCCCCCACAGCTCGCCCCATCCGAAGGGGAAGAGGTATTCGATGTCCGTGGTGGCCTTGGAATAGAAAGCCAGCTTTTCCTTTTCGTGGTCTCGCATCCTGAGGTTTTCTTCCTTCAGGCCCAGGTCCTTCAGCCAGTCCCAGCAAAAGGCGCGCCAGTACTCGAACCACTCCAGATCTTCGCCGGGCTTGCAGAAGAACTCCAGCTCCATCTGCTCGAACTCCCGGACCCGGAAGATGAAGTTGCCGGGGGTGATTTCGTTGCGGAAGGCTTTGCCGATCTGGCAAATGCCCGCGGGCAGCTTTTTCCGGGTGGCCCGCATGGTGGGCTTGAAGTTGACGAAAATGCCCTGGGCAGTCTCGGGCCGCAGGAAAACCTCGGCCGCGCTGTCCTCGTTGACGCCCTGGAAGGTCTTGAACATGAGGTTGAACTTGCGAATGGGCGTGAATTCTTTCTTGCCGCATATGGGACATACGATGTCGTGGGAGGCGATGTAATTCTCCAGCTCTTCGTTGGTCCAGCCGTCGCCGGTCTCTTCGCCCTTGGTAAAATCCTCGATGAGCTTGTCCGCCCGGAAGCGGGCCTTGCAGGCTTTACAGTCCATCAGGGGATCGTTGAAGCCGGTCACGTGCCCGGAGGCCACCCAGACGTCCCGGTTCATGAGGATCGCGCAGTCCACGCCAACATTGTAGGGGCTTTCCTGTACGAACTTCTTCCACCAGGCTTTCTTGATGTTGTTCTTGAACTCCACGCCCAGGGGGCCATAGTCCCAGGTATTGGCCAGACCGCCGTAAATTTCAGACCCCGCGAAGATGTATCCGCGGTTTTTGCACAACGCCACCAGTTTGTCCATAGTCAGTGCAGCCATGTATTTCGCTCCATTCCATTGGATATTTGAACCCAATGATACCAAATCTCGTCTCATTCATGCAAGGGAATTATGTTAAATTCAATGCGCTTTGGAGGATGGAATGGCGCAACACCCTGTAATATGGTATAATTTCTCTATCTATGCGAACCCGCTGACAAGGCGGGGACTGTACGGAGGATGGTTTTTTATGAAGCGCATATTTGCGATCCTGTTGCTGGCTTTGTTGTTTGTGCAGACCTGCACGGTAGCCTCTGCCGCCGGAAACGGTGAGACGATCTACCGCGCGTTGCTGATCGGCGTGGACGCCTACCAGGCCGGGGCGTTGGAGGGCTGCGTGAACGACATCAACCGCATGGCCCAGACCCTTCAGACCGCCAATGAGGCGGGGGCTTTTTACCAGGCCCCCGTGCTCCGTTCCAACCTGACAAGCCAGGAGATCGGGGAACTGGCCACCGACATGGCCACCTGGAACGTGGATGAGGACGACGTTACCTTCTTCTTCTTTGCGGGGCGCGGGTATTTGAGCGACAAGGGGACCCCCGCCATTGTGGGCAAGGACAACAAGATGTTCTCCATTGCCGACCTCATCCAGCTGCTGGACGGCCTCAAAGGCACCAAGATGGTGGCGCTGGACATGCGCCTGGCGGACGAGGAGTTGCTGGAGAAGGGGGAGACCCAGGTGGATCCCCTGAAAGCCCAGGTGGAAGTGGCCCGCTTCAACCAGGAAGTGCTGGGGGTGTTCCGGGAGTCTCCCAATGCAGGCCGTTACTATGTGCTGGCCGGCAGTACCCTGACCTCCAGCGAGACGGACGTGCTGCCCGCCTGCGACGAGCCCCGGGGCCTGGTCACCTACCTGCTCACCCAAGGCTGCGGATACGACTACAGAGAGCAGCGCCCGGTGGATCAAATGCCCGCCGACACCAACGGAAACGGAGCCGTTTCCCTCACGGAGATCCGAGATTACATCACGGAGGGCATGGCGGAACTGGAAGGAAGCAAAGACCCGGTGGCGGACGTGGCCATCTCCCCCGAAGGCTCCACCTACCCCCTGATGGCTCGCCGGGCCACCAGCGAGGTGCTGGAGGTCACCCTGATTCAGGACAGCATCGAGGTGCCCATGGGCAGGACCCGCCAGTTGGAGGCGGAGACCCAGCCCCCCAACGCATCCAAGCGCACCATCGCCTGGTCCAGCGCAGACCTTTCCATCGCCACAGTGGACGACGACGGCGTGGTTACCGGCGTGAAGCCGGGCCTCGCCCGTATCGCCGCCACCACCGCCAATGGCCTCACCGTGTTCGCCGACGTTACCGTGCGGGATGTGACCATGGTGGAAAGCTTTACCCTGAGCACCAGCGCCCTCACCGTCGGCAGCGGCAACACCGTACAGATGAACGTGCGGATCGAGCCCGAGGACGCCAGCGAGAACTATAGCTGGTCCACCGACAATTCGGCCATCGCCACCGTGGATCAGAACGGCCTTGTCACCTGCCGGGCCATCGGGGACACCCAGGTGACCATCGCCAGCGAGAGCGGCGTAGAGGCCAGCTGCGCCATCAGCGTAGTGGATCCCAAGGATGCGGTCACCGGCATCAAAGTCAACAAGTCCGAATTGGAACTGTATGTGGGCGGCACCTTCGTCGCCAAGACCAGGATCAAGCCGGCCGAGGCGCTGCACAGCGAAGTGACGTTCACCAGCAGCGATCCCGCCGTTGCCTCCATCAGCGGCGACAGCATCATCACCGGCGTAGCCCCCGGAACCTGTACGGTGTACGCCACCGCCTCCAGCGGGATATACGCCCCCATCGCGGTCACCGTCAAGGGGCCCGAATTGCTGCTGAACAAGGACAGCCTGAACATGAAGATCGGCGCGTCCACCACCCTGAAGACCCGCGTTAAGCCCACCTCGGCGGAGGGGGAAATCATCTGGACCAGTGAGGATCCCACCATCGCCTCGGTGGAAAAGGGCAAGATCACCGCGATGGCCGAGGGCGAGACCGTCATCACCGCCAGCCTCGGCGACAGCACCACGGCCCAGTGCCAGGTGGTGGTGGGGGGCGTACCGGTGAAGAAGATCAGCATCAAACCGGAGAAGTTGAGCCTGGAAGTGGGCGCCACAACGGATCTGAGCTTCCAGCTGGCTCCCAAGAATGCCAGCACCACCGGGCTGCAGTGGAGCAGCAGCCAGGAAGACATCGCGGTCGTGGATGCGGAGGGCCATGTGAACGCCGTCGCCACGGGCAAGGCGGTCATCCAACTCAGCGCCCCCGGCGGGGTCAAGGCGATCTGCCGGTTGGAGGTGGAACCGGTATCCATCACCGCCCTCTCCCTGGACCAGAGCGATATCGAACTGCTGGCGGGTTCCGCGGAGGCGGGCAGATTCACGCTCACCGCCCAGACCCAGCCCGAGGGGGCGGGGAACGGCAGCGTGAAGTGGAGAAGTTCCAATCCCAAGGTGGCCACCGTCAGCAGCACCGGCGAAGTCGTAGCGAGGAGGGCGGGCAAAGCAGTCATCAAAGCGGTCGGCCGCAACGGGGGGAGATCCATCAGCGCCCAATGCAACGTGACGGTGGAGGCCAATGCGGTGCGCAACCCCAAGCCCATCGTGGGGGAGGAGAAAAAGGTTTACACCAGCGCCAGACGAATCCAGTACGCCAAAGACCAGCTGCTCTTTGAGATGTATTTCGCCAACGGGACCGATGCCGGCGTTACCGTACCCGAGGAAGGCAAGTTGGTGCTCACCCTGGCGGACGGGCGGCAGTTGTTGGTCAAGGAGATCCCGGCAGGCACGAACAAGCTGAAGCCCGGCAAGACCGGCACCCTGAACTACGCCGTCACCGTCGCCGAAGGGGACGAATTGTACGGCCTGGACCTGAGGGGCGCCTCTGCAGAGATTTTGCCCCCGGATGCGGAGCTGAACGCGGGTCCCGCCCCCGAAACGCAAGAGACTTTTGAAATAGAAGAGGAAGATACCGGGGAAGACGATATGGACTGGGATGCTCCGGACCCCAGCGGCTGGAAGGTAGAAGACTAAAGGACCGAATGCGTTTTCAACGGGCTTCTTGGGGCCGTTTTCCCGGTGGATGCCGGAAGGCGGCCCTTTTTCCATGACATGCGTAAGGGGTGCGATTGTGGTCAAGATTTTATTTGTATGCCATGGCAACATTTGCCGCAGCCCCATAGCGGAGTACCTGTTCCGGGATATGGCGCGGCGGGCGGGGCTGGACTGTTTCGAGGTGGCATCCGCTGCCACCAGTGACGAGGAACTGGGGTGCCCGGTACACCCGGGTACCCGCAACATTCTGACGGCCCACGGGATCTCCTGCAAGGGCAAACGGGCCCGGCAGATGACCCGCAGGGATCTGGGCTACTACGACCACATCGTGGTGATGGACAAAGATAACCTCCGGGACCTGAAGCGCATGTTCGGGCCCAGCGACAAATACCGCATGATGAAAGAAGGTGGATCCGTAGCCGATCCCTGGTATAGCGGAGATTTCGAAAAGGCTTGGAGGGATATTTCTGCGGGCTGCACAGAATTGCTGGAAAAACTGCGGCCGGAAGACCCTTGACATTGTTAATCATGTTTAATTTGTTGGAAATACTTCGTGTCAAGCTTGAAACGGGTGCGCAGGTCCATTACAATAGGTATTGTGAGTAGTTGTGCGCTGCACATACGAGGATAGGAGGATGCTTATGGCCGTTCCTGTAATTATGCCCAGACAGGGCAACACAGTAGAAAGCTGTATCGTAACCGAATGGTTCAAAAAGCCAGGTGATCCCGTCGCCCTGGGGGACAAACTGTTTTCCTTTGAGACCGACAAGGCTGCCTTCGAAGAAAAGGCTCAGGCAGAAGGTACGCTGCTGGCGGTCTTTTTTCAGGAGGGGGACGACGTTCCCTGCCTGACCAACGTTTGCGTCATCGGCAAGCCCGGTGACGATGTGAGCGCCTTCGCCCCGGAGGGCATGGCGCCCCCTGCAGCCCAGGAAGCGGAGCAGGCGGAGCCCAAAGCCGCAGCACCCGAGCAGGTGATCGCCGCCGTGGCGGTGGACAGCCTGAACATGAAAATCTCTCCCCGGGCCAGGGCCCTGGCGGAGAGGCGCGGCGCAGACCTGAGCAAGGTATCCGCTACCGGTCCCGAGGGACGCGTGATTGCCCGGGACGTGCAGAAACTGATCGATGAAGGCCTCGTGGTGTCGCCCGCAGCCCGGGCAGCCTACCAGGGCGGCCTGGAAGGCACAGGTCTGGGCGGCCGGGTGTCCCTGAGCGACCTGGAAAAACCTTTGTCGGCCCCGGCGGAGGCCGCTCCCGCCGCCGCCGCGGAGCCCGAATTCTACACAGAGCCCATGAGCAACATCCGCAAGGTGATCGCCCGTTCCATGACGAACTCCCTGCGTTCCATGGCCCAGCTCACCCACAGCCTCACCTTCGACGCTACCGAGATCCAGAAGATGCGTCGGCTCTTCAAGGAGCAGGGCGAGGCCATGGGCATGAATCGCATCACGTTGAACGACATCATCATGTTTGCCGTGGCCCGCACCCTGGCAATCCCCGAGTTCCGGGCGCTGAACGCCAACCTCATCGACGACGGCAAAACCATGAAGTACTTTCACCATGTGAACCTGGGGATGGCCGTGGATACCGAACGGGGCCTCATGGTGCCCACCATCATGCACGCCGATACCCTGAGCCTGAAGGATCTGTCCGAAAAGGCCAAGGAACTGGCCACGGCCTGCCAGGGCGGCTCCATCAACCCCGACCTGCTTACCGGCGGCTCTTTCACCGTGAGCAATCTGGGCACCCTGGGTGTCGAGAGTTTCACCCCTGTCATCAACCCGCCCCAGACCGGCATCCTGGGCGTGTGTTCCATCGTAACCCGAGTCAAGGACGTAAACGGCCAGGCGGTGCCTTATCCCGCCATGGGCCTGTGCCTGACCTACGATCACCAGGCGCTGGACGGCGCTCCCGCCAGCAAGTTCCTGAAGACGTTGAAGACCAACCTGGAGAACTTTACCCTGCTTCTGGCAAAGGGCTGAGGAGGTGTAGGGAAGCATGTTTGATCTGATCGTGATCGGCGGCGGTCCCGCCGGGTACCTGGCGGCAGAGCGGGCGGGCCATGCCGGGCTGAAAACTTGCCTGTACGAGATGGATTCCCTGGGCGGCGTGTGCCTGAACGAGGGCTGTATCCCCTCCAAGGCCCTGCTGCATTCCGCCAAACTGTACGAGTACGCCACCCACAGCGCCGCTTACGGCGTCAAGGTGGAGGGCGCCAGCCTGGACCATGCCGCAGTGGTGGCCCGCCGGGGCAAGGTGGTCAAGACCCTGGTCAGCGGCGTGGGCGCCAAGATGCGGGGCGCCGGCGTCACCGTCATCAAGGAAAAGGCAACCATCGCCGGGCGCGTGGAGGGCGGCTTTAAAGTCGCCAGCGCCGGCGGCGAGCAGACCGCAAAGCGCCTGCTCATCGCAGCGGGCTCCGTGCCCGTCATGCCCCCCATCCCGGGCCTGCGGGAGCAGTATGCCGCAGGGTTTGTGCTCACCAACAAAGAGATACTGCAGCTGCCCGAAGTGCCGAAAGAGCTTATCGTCATCGGCGGCGGCATCATCGGCCTGGAAATGGGGGCCTACTACAATACCGCCGGCAGCCGCGTCACCGTGATTGAGATGCTGGATCACATCGCCGGCCCCACGGACGGAGAGATCCGGGAACTGCTGCGGGCCGAGTACGAAAAGAAGGGCATCAAGTTCCTTTTGAGCCACAAAGTCACCGGGGTGGCCGAGGGCAAGGTGCTGTGCGAAGACGCCCAGGGCAGGCAGGTGGAAGTGGCCGCCGACAAGGCGCTGTGCTCCATCGGCCGCCGGGCCAGTTTCCAGGATCTGGGTCTGGAGACCATTGGGGTAGAGATCAACCGGGCGGGCATCGTCACCGACGACAAGGGCCGAACCAATGTGGAAAATGTATACGCTGCCGGGGATGTGAACGGCCGCCACATGCTGGCCCATACCGCCTACCGGGAGAGCGAAGTGGCCATCAACACCATGTTGGGCAAAAAGGACGTCATGCGCTACCAGGCCAACCCGTCCGTCATCTATACCACGCCCGAAGTGGCAGGCGTCGGCTATACCGAGGAGGGGGCCCAAGAGGCGGGCATCGAGTACGAGGTCAAAAAGCTGTCCATGCGCTATGCGGGCCGCTTTGTGGCGGAGAACGAGGGCGGCGACGGCCTGTGCAAGGTGCTGGTGAACAAGAAACACCGGAACGTCATCGGTGTACACATGATCGGAAGCTACGCCTCCGAGATCATCTGGGGCGCCGCGGCCATGATCGAGAGCGAGCTGCGGGTGCAGGATGCGAAAGAGCTCATCTTCCCCCATCCTACCGTCAGCGAGATCATACGCGAAGTCATCTGGGAGTTTAAGGACCAATAAGAGTGGAATAAAGGAGTGACACCCCATGAGTAAGCAGCTTTTCGTGGATCCCAATGAACTGAGAAAGCCGGGTTATGTCCGTTTTCAGGATATCCCGGTGAACCAGTACCAAAAGAAGGTCAAGGATGAGCTGGGCAATTTCACAAAGGAGCAATTCATCAACATCTATCGGGACATGCTCATCCTGCGGGAATTCGAGACCATGATCAACCTGATCAAGAAGACCGGCGAGTATGAAGGCATTGCCTACAACCATCCCGGCCCCGCCCACCTGTCCATGGGCCAGGAAGCCGCCGCCGTGGGTGAGGCCTTCCACCTGGACACCAACGACTTCATCTTCGGCTCCCACCGCGCCCACTCCGACATCCTGGCCAAGGGATTGTCCGCCATCGCAAAGCTGTCCGACGAAGAGCTCCTGGACATCATGGAGAACTTCCTGGGAGGCAGTGCCCTTGCGGTGGTGGAGAAGCATCCCCACGACAGCGTCAAGGACCTGGCGATGGATTTCCTGCTGTACGGCGCCATGAGCGAGATCTTTGCCCGGGAAACCGGCTTCAACCGCGGCCTGGGCGGCTCCATGCACACCTTCTTTACCCCCTTCGGCATCTACCCCAACAACGCCATCGTGGGCGGAAGCGGCACCATTTCCATGGGCGCGGCGCTGTACAAGCGGGTGAACCGCAAGCCCGGCATCGTGGTGGCCAACATCGGCGACGGCTCCCTGGGCCGCGGCCCCGTGCTGGAAGCCCTGAACATGGCGGGCATGGGCCAGCTGACCCACCTGTGGCGCGAGGACATGCGGGGCGGCCTGCCGGTACTGTTCAACATCTTCAACAACCACTACGGCATGGGCGGCCAGACCAGCGGCGAGACCATGGCCTTCGACATCCTGGCCCGCATGGGCGCGGGCTTCAACCCCAACCAGATGCACGCAGAGCGGGTGGACGGCTTCAATCCCCTGGCGGTCATCGAAGCCTACAGCCGCAAGAAGGAGATCCTGCTGAAGGGCGAGGGCCCCGTGCTGCTGGACGTGATGACCTACCGCTTCGCCGGGCACAGCCCCTCCGACTCCTCCAGCTACCGCACCGAGGAAGAGATCGCCGCCTGGGAAGCCCAGGATCCCCTCGTCGAGTTCCGGAGCCAGCTCATCGAGGCCGGCGTGGCCACCGAGGCCGAGCTGGATCAGGTGGTCGCCACCGTCAAGGCCACCAATCTGCGCAACTTCAAGCTGTCCATCGACGACAACCTGTCTCCCCATATGGACCTGAAGGCCAACCCCGACGAGGTCGCCGACATGATGTTCACCAACGGCCGCGTGGAGTCCTTCGGCGAGGGCGAGAGCGACGTGAATATGCCCCTGGAGGAGAATCCCCGGGTCAAGGCCATCGCCCGCAAGGAGCGCTTCGGCATGGACGCCAACGGCAAGCTCGTGCCCAAAAACAGGGTGTACCAGCTGCGCGACGGCCTGTTCGAGGCCATCATCGACCGCTTCTACAAGGATCCCTCCCTGGTCAGCTACGGCGAGGACGTGCGGGACTGGGGCGGCGCGTTTGCCGTGTACCGCGGACTCACCGAGGCCCTGCCCTACCATCGCCTGTTCAACTCCCCCATCAGCGAGAGCGCCATCGTAGGCAGCGCCGTGGGCTATGCCATGGCCGGCGGCCGCGCCCTGGTGGAACTCATGTACTGCGACTTCCTGGGCTGCGCCGGAGACGAGGTGTTCAACCAGATGGCCAAGTGGCAGGCCATGTCCGCCAACGTCATCAAGCTGCCCGTCACCCTGCGGGTCAGCGTGGGCAGCAAGTACGGCGCCCAGCATTCCCAGGACTGGACGGCCCTCACCGCCCACATCCCGGGCCTGAAGGTGGTTTTCCCCGCTTCCCCCTACGACGCCAAGGGCATGATGGCCACCGCTTTGGTTGGTACCGACCCCGTGGTCTTCTTCGAGAGCCAGCGCATCTATGACGTGGGCGAACTGTTCCACGAGGGCGGCGTACCGGCGGAATACTACGAGATCCCCTTCGGCAAGGCGGACGTCAAGCGCCCCGGCAAGGATATCACCATCCTCACCTTCGGCGCCGTGCTGTACCGCGCCATCGAGGCCGCCGACACGTTGAAAGAAAAGTACGGCCTGGAAGCCGAGATCATCGATGCCCGTTCCCTGGTGCCCTTCGACTATGACACCGTGCTGGAATCCGTGAAGAAGACCGGCCGCCTGGTCATCGTCACCGACGCCTGCGAGCGCGGTTCCTTCGCCAGCGAAGTGGCCCGCCAGGTCACCGAGATGGCCTTCGACGAGCTGGATGCTCCCCCCGTGGTGGTGGCCAGCAAGAACTGGATCACGCCCGCCCACGAGCTGGAGGACGCCTTCTTCCCGCAGCCCGCCTGGATCCTGGACGCCATCGACGCCAAGATCCTGCCCCTGCCCGGCCACGTGCGCGTCACCAACCAGACCCTGAACCAGAAGCTGATCAACGAGCGCAAGGGCGTTTGATCAAATTACCCGGGAACCGAAAAGACCGGGAGCCGCGGCTGTGGCTCCCGGTCCTGGTTTGTTCTCAATTCCTTTCATGGGTTCCCGGATTTGCATACGTTATCCGGAGGGCAATGCAACAGAGGGGGCAATAGCCCATATTGGATGCCTGTCCGAACCGAAAGAACACGTACGATCAAGGAGGGAACACAAAGGTTCCATACCCTGCAGATGCAAAGGAGACCTTCAGCGCATGCACCGATCCCGCCGAAGCGGCGCGGTTTCAGGCGTGCTCCATTTCCCCCGGCAACACCCAGGTGACCGGATGGCCGGTGGCGGGGAGGAAGCGATGGAAGAAGTCCTCGGTTCTCATGGACAGGGTTTTATTGTTGTCGTTCGGGTGGAAGCCCAGGAAGGGTTCCGACAGCAGGCGCCTGTCCACCACCAGGCGAACCTCCCGGGCGCTTTCGAAGAGGAGCCCCAGGGGGCTCACGGCGCCGGGGTGGGTATGAAGGGCGGCTTCCATTTGTTCCGGGGTGCCGAAACTGAGGCGGGAGGAGCCGATCTGCTTGCTGATGTCCGCGGTGCGGAAGGGGTAGTCCGGGCGCACCAGGCACAGGTACAGGGCGGAGCGGTTGCGGGGCGTGAGGAAGAGGTTTTTGGGGATGAGGGCCCCCAGTTCCTGCTCCACCCCTTTCAGGTCTTCCATGGTCTGGGCCAGGGGATGGCAGACCAGGGTGAAGGGGATGCCAAGCTCTTTCAGCTTGCGAAGGATCTCGTCCGATGCGGTCATCATGTGCACCTCCTGATGCGCAGATCCTCTCCGGTGAGCCCGATGACCTGGCTGCTTACGGTATCCACCAGGCGGGAGACGATGCGTTCCCCGTAGCGCTCCCCAATCTGGGGCAGGCTCAGGTTGGTGGCGATGACCGTGTGCCGTCCCGCCCGCTCGCTGAGCAGCAGGAAGAGGTATTCCACCGTGATGTTGCGCAGCATGGGCTCGGTGCCCAGGTCGTCGATGAGGAGCAGGGGACAGGAGATCATCTGGCTCAGGGAGGCGTCCTCCACGGTCTCGCTGAGGTGGAAGGCCCGCATGCCGCTGAGCATCTGGAAGGCGGTGAGGCGCAGGGCGGGATGGCCCCTTTGCTGGACCCGGTTGGCGATGGCGTCCAGCAGGAAGGTTTTGCCCAGCCCGGTGTTGCCGGTGAGGAGCAGGAAAGGGTGGGAACCGGAGGGGAACTCCTGGGCGTACCGCTCGCACAGGGCCCGGGCCCGCTCGGTGCGCTGGCGCTGGGCTTCCCCGGGGAAGATGGAGGGGTCGAAGGCTTCGAAGCTGTGGGCCTCCCGGACCCGGCTGCCCCACTGGGCCCGGGCCAGCTCGGCTTCGAAGCAGGGGCAGAAGCGGGCGCGCTCCTCGCCGATGTATCCCGTGTCCTGGCACTTGTCACAGGTGTAGCGAATGTCCAGGTAATCCGGGGGCAGCCCCAGGCCGGCCAGGCGCCCGGTGATGGCGGCCAGGTCTTTCAGCGTATCTTCCTTTAGCTGCCCAGCGATGGCGGCGCTGCGGCCCGGATCCGCCAGGATCAGCCGGGCCTGCCGGGGAAAGCGACCGGCGATGCGCTCTTGCAGTTGGGCGATCATGGGATCCCGCTCCGCCGCCAGGCGGATGCGCTGCTGCTGCTCCTGCTGCGCCGCCCGGCGGCGCCTAGCGTATTCGTCCAGCAGGGCGACGATCTGCTGCGAACGGGTCACGGGGCCTCTCCCTCCTCCGGCAAGTCGAGATCTTTTGCGATGCCCGCGAAATACTGGTCGTCCAGGGTGCGGCCCCTGGGCGCGGGGGCGGGCGCGGATTTTTTGCCCCGGGAGCGCAGGGCTTTGGCCCCCTCCACCGTGCGGACGCCCGCCTCCCGGCACTCTTTCAGGCGCTTGGTGATGGAGCGGTCGGGAAGCTTGAGCCCCCGGGCGCACTCGGCGGCATATTCGATGACTTCAATGGGCGCCATGCCCAGCCATTCCTGGACCTGGTCCAGGGCGGCCTCGGAGACTTCTCCCGGGATGCCCGCCTTGTCCCACAGCTTCAGGGCGATGCGCCGCAGATCCTGCCGCCTGGCCAGGTATTCGTCGATGGCCTGGGTGGTGGTGAGCCCCAGATCCAGCCACTTGGCCAGCACATCTCCCAGCTTTTCAAAGGTGCCCCGGCCCCGGCTGTTGCACAGGGTAGCGGCCCGGAGCACCGCATCCGGGGCGAACCCCTGGGACAGGAACCCGGCGTAGGCGTCGGTGAGGGATTCGGTGGGGGTGGTGGAGAGGCTGCCCAGGGCCTTCAGCACCTGGTTGACCGCGGCCCCCAGATCCTCCTGACCGGCCCGGCCGTGGCGGCTGGCCAGGATGCCGTCCAGATAGGCGAAGGAGGGACGGGCGCTCTTGACGGTTTCGGGGAGGACGGAAAGGATATCCTCTTCGGTGAAGGACCATTCCCCCATCCATTTCTCGCACAAGGCGATCTCCGCCATGGTGGGGGCGCGGCGCAGGTTCAGGCTGCGCAGCACCTTGCAGGCCGCCAGGTAAGGCGGCAAATCCTTTTGAAGTTCCGTCCGGGCCTTTTCCGGGGTGTTGATTTCCCGTTCCGCCCAGTCCAGCGCCCGCTCTTTCAGGGTTTTGAACACGTAAGCCAGGCTCCGCTGTTTGCCGCCGTTGCGGAGGGTCAGCATGTCGTTGGTCTTCTCCACCATCAAAAGCACGACTTCCTCGGGCAGGCGCAGGTCTTCCACCCATTCCATGAGCATCTGGTAGTGCCGGCTTTCCAGGTGGCCCAGGATGTCTTCCGCCCGGCTGTTGAAGGCCCGGTGGCGGTAGGCGGGGTTGTCGTCCTGCCGCTGGTCCAGGATGGCGCTGCGCACGTTCCGGTACTGAAAAGTGGGGGGGACGTCCGAGATGCCCACCAGCAAGCCCTTATTTTCCCAATAGCGCATGGCTTTCAGCACCTGTTCCGGCTCCATGCCCAGCCGCCGCCCCACGTCCTCGATGCTCTCTTCTTTGGTGGGGTAGCGGCACATCATCAGGCCGTACAGATAGACCCGTACGTAATCGCCGGGGGCAGAAGGCATGTATTCCAGCAGAAAAATATTTTCCACCGGCGTGATGTCGTACAGGGCAAAATCATCCGACAAGGCAGCAAGCGCCATAATCCCACTCCGATCCTGTTGGTGTGTCCCATTTTACCATACATAAGGGGATTTGACAAACCCCGATTTTCTTCCCTGCAACTCTCTGGCAGCCCTTTGCGGCAAGCCCTCAGGGCCCCTCTGCCCCTTCGGGGGTGAGGCGCCAGCCTTGGATGTTTATGTACTGATACGTTCCCTCTGGGGCAATAGTTGCGTACAATTCGGCGGGGCGGAAGATGTCACCGCCGGGCAGGTCGATCTGCTCGGGGAGGGGAGAGGCGGGTGCCCCGGCCAGCAGGTCCGCCACAAAGCCGTAGTCCTGCTCCGGATCCTTTTTCGCGTACAGGCTGCCGTCGGGCAATTCATCCAGGGATATATCCACCCACCTTGCCCGGACGATGCCCCGGCAGTCCAGCCGGTCATGGGAGGCGCTGCCGCTCCGAACGAAGTAGTTTTCCGTCTGTCGCGCGTCGGGGAACAGGGCGTCCCGGGGGATGCCCCCCTTGTCCGCCATCTCCTGCAGCCGGCGGGCAAAGCTGCCCTCCGGGGCGTCCGCGCTCAGGAGGTAGGAAAGGGCCGCTTCCATGCGAACCTGCTCCGCCTCCGGCACCCCGGCGGCGGAGCGGATGGCGGTCTCCGTCAGCATGTCATGGCGGGCCAGGCCCTCCCGCAGCGCCTTTTCCTGGTTCCAACGGGCCAGGTTATCCGCATTGAGGGGGGAAGACATCAGCAGCACCGCCAGGACCCCCAGCAGGGGCCAGACAAAGGTGACGGGGCGGCGCAGCAGGCTCACCACCACGGCGCTCAGGCCCACCAGGGCGAGGGCCCCCAGGGCGTAGCCGTTCATCACCCCTGCGGGCATCTGCCGGCGC
Organism: Clostridiales bacterium; assembly: GCA_012520375.1. GTDB lineage: Bacteria > Bacillota > Clostridia > Christensenellales > Aristaeellaceae > Excrementavichristensenella. Next base: position 23,346 of record JAAYOH010000102.1, on the reverse strand, counting down.
GCCAGGATGCCGGCCACGTAGGTGATCAGCACGGCAAAAAGCAGCAGCGCCAGGGGCAGCACCACCAGGCTGATGCCCTTCTGCAGGCGGTTGTCTTCCCTGGGCTCCGGCGCATCCAGCAGGGACAGGAACAGGAGGGGGGCGAACAGGAACCCAAGAACGGGCAGCAAATCGTCCGGCAGGAAGATGGGACCGGCTCCCGCGTCCTGGAGCACCAGGAGGAAAAGGGCGGAAAAGAGAAGATACAGCAGCAGGAACACCACCAGGGTCACCCCGGCGGACAGGAGAAACAAGAGAGCGACCCGGCACAATTTCTTTTCGGGGGCCACGCCGGCGCAATAGAAGTACAGGCACAGGCATAGGATCAGGATCAACAGCCCGGCGCACCGATCCTCCGGCAGGAGGTATCCCAACAGCGCCAGGGCCATGGGGGGCAGCAGGGCCAGGAGGAAGCGGGCGCGGGGGGACCCTTCCCGCCCCGGTTTTGTCAGGGGCAGCAGCATGCCGCCCACCAGCCCCAGGGCAAAGGCGCACGCGAGCCGGTCGGTCAAGGCCATGGAATCCGGGGTGAGCTCGAGCGAGCCATCCTTGGCGTACCATAGGAAGGTGAGCAGCAGGCCGAACAGGGCTGTAGCGGGATGGCTGAACAGCGTGCGCAGGGGGCGGATGCGGCCCAAAATACCGGCCCCTTTGGTCTTTGCTTTCATCGGGGTTCCATCCTTTCTCCATGGCCTTCGATTCGTTTGATTCAGGCGGGTTGTGCAACAACCCCGGCAGGGTCAGTACGCCCGCAGTTCGTACAGGCGGGCGTCGGGAGCCCCGTTGGTGGCGTGAACCGTGAGGCGGAGGGTGTCGGCCTGGACGGATTCCGGCAGGTCGTGGACCCGGAGGCGCTGGTAGTTGCCGGCGATCCGGGCGGTCCATACGGTTTCCCCCTTCAGGGAGGCGGTGAGGGTGTAGTCCTTGACCAATTCTTTGGCGACCCCCTTGGGCTCCTTGTCGATGAAGGCCTTGGACACCGAGATGCAGCGCTCCTCGGACAGGTTGGGGTCGAAGGTGAGCCGGACCTGGGAGAGGGTGACGGGGGAAGGCCAGGCCAGGGTCAGGGTCTCGCCCCGGGGGGAGAGGCCGTCCGAACGCCACAGGTTGCTGACCCCGTCCAGGGGGCGGCTGATGCCGGAGAGCACCATGTCGGCTTCAAAGCCGGGCTGCTGGGAAGAGGCGCGCACCCGTCCCTGCCGGGCCAGGTCCCGGGGGTCCCGGTTGCGGCATCCCGGGATGAAGCAGTCGTTTTTCAACAGTTCCTGCCGCAGCTCTTCCATGTACAGTTCCCCCAGGCGCCGGGGGGAGAGCCCCTTTTGGACGGCCATGGCGGCGGCGGTTCCCGCAGCCTCGCCCCCCACGGCGCAGGTACCCATCACCCGGGTGGAGCCCATGGCGAGTTTGGTGGCGCTGATGTTCCGGCCCGCCATCATCAGGTTTTCAATGTTGGCGGAGCAGTAACAGCCGTAGGGGATGGCGTACAACCCTTCAAAGGAGCGCACCCGGGAGGGGATCTCCCCCTTGGCCCGCAGGCCCCCCGCGGTGTGCTCGTCCATGGGCCAGCCCCCGTAGGCCACCCCGTCGGGGCGGCGGTTGTTGGACAGGATGTCGTTTTCGCTGAGCACATAATCCCCCATCAGGCGCCGGCTTTCCCGTGTGCCCGCCACGCTGCCCACCCAGTCCAGTTGGTAGTTTTCAGCCCCGTGGTCGCCGCCGTTTTTGATGTGGTCCCAGATGCCGTAGGCGCAGCGGTACAATTCCCAGCGGATGTCCTCGGCCTGGGCGATGATGTCGTCCCAGTCGCCCCCCAGCTCGTTCCACCAGTAGCCGCTCTGCACGTCGTACTTTTCCACCAACTGCTCCCCGTGGTCCTCATAGTCCTCGCCGGGGCGCAGCACCACCACGTCCTTGTCGTCGTGGTACACCACGATGTCCCCGTGGTAGCGGTGAAGGAAGTCGCTCTCGTCGAAGTCGTACGCCCAGTCGGGCTTGATAAAGGGCACGGGATGGCCGGTGTCGTGGGCGGTGAAATAGATGGTGTTGCCCATGGTTTCCCCGTCCCGCTCCGGCGGCGCGTCCTTTTCGCCGTATTCATGGGCGGCTTCCCGGCCCACGGCGTATTCGGCCCCGGCGTAGTAGCCCAGGGTGCCGTTGCCGGTGCAGTCTAGATAGATCTCCCCCGTGACGCTGAACCGCTTTTCCGTGTTCATCTGGTAGCACTGGATCCCTGTGATGCGCCGGCCGTCGCTGGACACCTGGTACATGGTGGTGTTGAGCATCAGGGTGAGGCGGGGTTCTTTCTTGGCGGCATGCCAAAGCACCCCATCCCAGATGGAGTAGTTGTAGGAGTCGTTCAGGCGCTTGTTCTCCAGCTGCAGCTCCATGAGGATGCCGGTTTCGGCGGCGTCCCGTTTGCCCCAGTGGCAGGAGGCGCCGGAGATGTGCATGCGGGTTTCGCTGCTCGCATTGCCGCCCAGGACGCTGCGGTCCTGGATGAGCAGGGTGTCGGCGCCCTGGCGAGCCGAGGCCATGGCTGCCGCCAGGCCGCTCATGCCCCCACCCACCACCACCACATCGTGGTGCCGGGGGATGCACGGATTGCCGGAGGGGGCTGGGATCTCCCGGATGTATTGTTTCATCGCCACATATCCTTTGCTTTGTATTCTTTGGATTTGCCCGTGTTATCCTATCATTTTTGGGTGGGGGATGTCAATCCCGATTGACAGAAGGGAGTTGACCGATTATACTGAATTTGGTGAGCGATCCTATGATTTGGACAGTGGAGGAATTAATATGAAAATCGGTATGAAGCGCTATGACGTCGTGGTCGTCGGCGGCGGTCCCGGAGGACTGCCTGCGGCCATCGCAGCGGCACGGGGCGGCGCCCGGGTATTGCTGGTGGAAAAGAACGGATTCCTTGGGGGCAACATTGCCCTGGGCCTGCCCCTGCTGGCCTTTTTGGACAAGGACGGGAACCAGGTGATCCGGGGCATCGCCCAGGAACTGGTGGACGCCATGAAGCTCTACGACGCGGTGAGCGAGCACACCTGGTGCCCTCTCCACGATTCCGTGACCATGCTGAACCAGGAGGTCTTCAAAGTCGTCGCGGCGCGCAAGTGCCTTGAGGCCGGGGTGGAACTGCTGCTGCACACCTGCGTCATCGGGGTCAACCTGGACAACGGCCGCATCGTCTCCATCACCCTGTTCGGCAAGGGCAACCGCCTGGAGGTGGAGGCGGAGGTATTCATCGACGCCACCGGGGACGGAGACGTGGCCTACATGGCGGGAGCCCGCTATGACAAGGGCCAGGCGGGCACCGGGGTGTTGCAGCCCCCCACGGTGATGTGCACCGTGAGCCATGTGGACGACAGCAAGACGGTGGCCTACGTGGAGCGGGAACCGGAACAGATGGAGCTGGCCCCCACGGTGGAGCACTATCCGGGCTACGACGCCGCCTATTTCCGCAAGAACGACAAACATCACGTGATCGTGGGCATGCGCAAGCTGATCTCGGAGCTGAAGGAGAAGGGGGAGATGCCCATCGACCGGGACACCCTGATCCTGATCCAGAGCATCCTGCCTGGAGACGTCCACCTGAACTGTACCCGCCACCTGGGCATCGACGGCAGCGACATGTTCGACCTGACAAAGGCGGAAATCGAAGGGCAGAGGCAGAACCTGGAACTGGTGGACGTGCTGCGCAAATACGTGCCCGGCTTCGAGAATTGCCGCCTGTCCAACATCTTCCCCTTCATCGGCATCCGGGAGGCCCGGCGTTTCAAGGGGCTTCGCACCCTCACGGAAGCCATGGTGATGGAGGGGCAGATCCCCGAGGACAGCGTGGGCCTGGGCTCCTACATCATCGACATCCACGACGGGGCGGGGAAGAGCACCATCTGCAAAAAGGTGAAACCCTACGGCCTGCCCTACGGCATCGCCTGCAGCGCCGACATCGACAACCTGATGCTCAGCGGGCGCTGCGCTTCCATGGACGCGGTGGCCCTGTCTTCCGCCCGGGTCATGCCGCCCCTGATGGCCCTGGCCCAGGGGGTGGGCGTAGGGGCCGCCCTGGCGGTGAAGCAGGGCAAGAAGCCCGGGGAAGTGGACGTACAGGAGATCCGCGCCATCCTGCGGGAGCAGGACGTGATGCTGGAGCCCCTGCCCGACGTCAAAGAGCTGCACTTCGACTAAAGGGCCCACGGGGCAAGGGCAAATGGGCGCGGCATCCGGTCGGCCTGCAGTATCGCTTGCGCAAACATGCTTGATATCCTCCGCAAGCCAAAGGAGTGCGCCCGGGACCGCCTTTTGTTCCGCTTCCCCGTCCCGAAGCCCGGAACGGGCATTAAGAATTCGTTGACGGGTACACAGACGACCGATGATGTGGTATAATGGAAAAGCAAAAACAAAAGGGAGGATAGATATGCAGTATTCACGCGAAGTTGAAGAAATGGTCTGCGTGGCCAAGGGCCCCAACAACGGCCCCTCCCCCATTCCCGAAGAGGGCAAATGGGTCCAGGCCAGAGAAATCAGCGATATCTCCGGTTTCACCCACGGCATCGGCTGGTGCGCACCCCAGCAGGGCGCCTGCAAGCTGACCCTGAACGTCAAGAACGGCATCATCGAAGAGGCGCTGGTGGAGACCCTGGGCTGTTCCGGCATGACCCATTCCGCCGCCATGGCCAGCGAGATCCTGCCGGGCAAGACCATCCTGGAGGCGCTGAATACCGACCTGGTGTGCGACGCCATCAACACCGCCATGCGGGAGCTGTTCCTGCAGATCGCCTACGGCCGCACCCAGTCCGCCTTCTCCGATGACGGCCTGGTGGTGGGCGCCGGCCTGGAAGACCTGGGCAAGGGCCTGCGCAGCCAGGTGGGCACCACCTACGGCACCAGGGTCAAGGGCCCCCGCTATCTGGAGACGGCCGAGGGCTACGTCATGAAGATCGCCCTGGACGAGAACGACCAGATCTGCGGCTACCAGTTCCTGTCCCTGGGCAGGATGATGGACGACATCAAAAAAGGGATCCCTGTGGAGGAAGCCTACAACAAGAGCATCGGTACCTACGGCCGGTTCAAGGCCGAAGATGGCGCGGTCAAGTGGATCGACCCGCGTAAGCAGTAAGAGGAGGTGTGCATCGTGGTTATGTTTGAAGGATACGATAGACGCATGCCCCAGCTGAAGCCCGTTCTTGACCAGTATGGCTTCAAGGATTTTGAAGAGCTGAGGGCTTACAATATGTCCAAGGGCATCGATGCCCACAAGATCGTGGAAGATATCCAGCCCATTGCCTTTGAAAACGCCAAGTGGGCCTATGAGCTGGGCGCTGCCATCGCCCTCAAGAAGGGCGTCAAGACGGCTGTGGAAGCCGCCGAGTGCATCGGCGAAGGCCTGCAGGCCTTCTGCATCCCCGGCTCCGTGGCGGACCAGCGCCTGGTGGGCCTGGGCCACGGCAACCTGGGCGCCATGCTGCTGCGGGAAGAGACCGAGTGCTTCTGCTTCCTGGCGGGCCATGAGTCCTTTGCCGCCGCAGAAGGCGCCATCGGCATCGCCCGCAACGCCAACCGGGTGCGGAAGACCCCCCTCCGGGTCATCCTGAACGGCCTGGGCAAGGACGCCGCCATGATCATCAGCCGCATCAACGGCTTTACCCATGTGGAGACCAAGTACGATTACCTGGCCCATGACGTGAAGGAAGATCACGCCCTCACCGTAATCAGCGAAACGCCCTACTCCACCGGCGAGCGCAGCAAGGTAAAGTGCTACGGCGCGGACGACGTCCGGGAGGGCGTGGCCATCATGTGGCGCGAGCACGTTGGCGTTTCCATCACCGGCAACTCCACCAATCCCACCCGCTTCCAGCACCCCACCGCGGGCACCTACAAGAAGGAAATGGCCGAGGCCGGCAAGAAGTACTTCTCTGTGGCCTCCGGCGGCGGCACGGGCCGAACCCTGCACCCCGACAACATGGCAGCCGGCCCCGCCTCCTACGGCATGACCGACACCATGGGCCGCATGCACTCCGACGCCCAGTTCGCCGGATCCTCCTCCGTTCCCGCCCATGTGGAAATGATGGGCCTGATCGGCGCGGGCAACAACCCCATGGTGGGCATGACCGTGGCGGTGGCGGTAGCCATCGAGGAATCCCAGAAGTAAGATACCCTGCAAAACAAGGGGCTTGTCCGAAAAGGATAAGCTCCTTTTTACAGCAAAAAAGAGCGCCGCGGAAAGTGGATTGACTTTCCGGGCACCCTCGAAAATCACGGCTACCGGCTATTCCGGTGGCCGTGATTTTAGTTTTTATACTGTCCGCACCAGGAGGTTTACTTCGCCAGCGCGTCGCCCAACACTCGCCCGACGTAGTAGCCGGAGGTTACGGCCCAGCCTTGTGCGCCGCCGCCGAACGTCACGTATGCCCTCTCGTCGGACATCAGGCAGCCCAGGCAATCTTCGCCAGCCGCGTACAGACCCGCAATCGGGTTGCCTTCAATGTCCAGAACATTGAGGTTCCTGTCGACGTCCAGACCGCCGACAGTAGAGTAGCAGTAGGGCGTGCCGACAACGCAGTAATAAGGACCATAGCCGATGGCGTCAAGATACTCGGCTTTCTTTCCGTGCTCTTCATCTACGCCTGATGCGCAGGCGGCGTTGTAGGCTTCGACGGTCTCAACGAGGGCTTCGCCCGGAATACCGATTTGCTCGGCCAACTCGGGAAGCGTTTCAGCTTTGTAGACGATGCCAGCCTTCATGGCCGTATCCAGCACGTCGTAAATCTGATCCATTGGCTCTCCCACCGGGACTCCGCCCTGGCCCAAGTAACGGCTGGTAGAGACATACTTGAAGCCATTTGCCTTCACGTCGTCAATCTGCTCCGCCGACCAGATGGAATAAAACTCACGGCCGTTCGCCCAGGAACCCAGCATACCCATGGAAGCCTCGTCCACGAAGCGTTTGCCGTTGTTGCCTACCACCAGGATGTTTGCCGATTGCGCCATAATTTGCGGTATGTCGTTGATGGACCGGGTCTGAGGTCTACCGGTGACGGGGTTCGTCTCGCCCTCGACGACGGTAACGGGGTAATCGCGCAGCAGCACCTCAGTCGCAGTATTGTGAACCATCGCCGCCATGGAGATGTTGTAGGTTCCTGCTCCGTTTTCAATGGCGGAGGCGATCATCTTGCCGTCGTTCTGATTGGAGCCGTACAGCATCCAGCCGCCGGGTGTGGTGAAGTCGAAGTATTTGTTTTGGGAGAGATACTTGTCCATCATGTCGGGATTTCCGGCAAAGCCGCCGGTAGCCAGAACGACCGCTTTGGCTTTGATGTTGTACAGAGTGCCGTCCTGAGACACAGCGACCGCGCCCGTCACGGCGTTTGTCTCTTCGTCGAAGATCAGTTCCCTTCCCTCAGTTTCAAGGTAATACTCGCCGCCCAACTCCACAAACTCCTTCATCAGGTTATCGTAGAAGGCCTGAGCGCCAATGCGGCGTTCGTTGGAGGGGATGCCGTCGGTCACATAGTTGTACCGGCAGAGATAGACGTCCGCTGCGGTGAAGCCCACGCGTGGTTCGCCAAAGGTGAAGCCATGGTCATAGACCAGCCAGTCAAGGGCATCGCCTGAATTGTTGAACATCACGTCCACGACTTCTTCCTTGGCTTTCTGGGTTCCGTCCGCACCTGTGGTATAGGCAAGCCATGCTTCCTTCATTACAGACGCGTCGATATAATCCTTTCCGTCGTTATGCTCCTCCTGGAAGCGCTTGGGGTTAATGGCCATCGGTTCGGAGGCGATAGACGAAGTTCCACCCACCTTGCCCGCCTTTTCAACGGCGATTACCTTCAGACCAGCCTCGGCCGCGCTGATAGCCGCCGTCGCGCCGGCACCGCCAAGGCCCACAACCAACACGTCCGCCTCGAGGGACACTTCTTCGCCAGCGTGGGCTTTTTCGGGCACGGTATAGAAATTTGCCAGGGCGCTTTGCGGACTTCCTGCCGCCTCCAGCGCCTGGGCCAGGCAGTCAGCGACTCCACTCTTGATCGCGTTAGAGGTGGCGGTAGCGCCACAGATAGCGTCGACGCCTACACTCTGAGCCTCGATAATTCTGGGAATCAGCAGTTCTTTGACAGTGCGAAGCATGATCGTCGTTTCGGCGCAGTCTTCGCTTGCGTCGATAGATACGATGGAGTTCTCGTCCACAGTTACGGTCACAGGCACTTTTTCGACCAGAGAAAAGCCGCCTGCTTCTGCCGTATAGACGCCTGGCGCGAGTTTGGCTTCCACCGTGGCCCCGCCGCCCAACGCCTCGGCAATGGCTTCCGATGCGGCCGTTTTTACACCCGCGCTGGTTACGGTCGCACCGGCAACGTCGTCGATGTCGGCATTCTGCGCGTCGAGGATCCGCTGAGCCAGCGTTTCAAAGGCCGCGATGCCAATGGCTGGGGTTTCCTGATCCCCCGCTATGTCCACTCCTGTAATCATTCCGTCTTCCACGGCGACGCTCACGCTTATGCTGCCACCAAAACCGGGCGCTTCCGCAGTGAAGGTCTCGGCTAAGGCACTAAAGCCAGCCATAAACACCATCAGTACAAGAAGCAACGCAACAATTTTCTTCATGATTTCGTCCTCCTTTATTATATTATTTACTCGTTGCGAGCAAACCTAACTATATATTAACATTAATGCATTCCTCTGTCAATCGCATCGCTTGCACATTCACGGACTATTAACAAAAAACAGAAAAACAAGAAACCGCGAGAGCCCCTTTTCCAAGTTCTTTGCTCTTTCCTGCTCCTGTTGTTGGGGTTTGTCTGAGTTTGTGGTACGCAGGGGAATTTCATTTGCCTGTCGCAGCCTCGTTTCCCGATATAGGGAGGCGGGACTGTTTTCATTTTTCCGGAAAAGGGGGCAGCTGAGAATCCTCATGAATCGGGGTTAACCACAAAGGATGAAAACTGCAGCGTGGAACGGCTCAATGTGACAGGTTTACAACGCACGGAAGCAGGTCGATTGATTTCCCACTGCGAACGCCGTAAGAATCCCATAGGAGATTTGAGAGATTTGACTTTTTATCTTGACGGCAAACCTGATTGACAAATAAACCATTTCCCTTTAGAATGTTAGGCACAACTAACTTTAATCCCGGTTTCCGAAAAAGCGAGGTTTTAGGTGCGAACAAATCAGGTGAACGATGAAAAACTGCACTTTGTTTGCAAAGAGAGTATTTGACCAGACCAAAACAGGTTCAGCATCCGCTGAGTTATAAAGGTGGTGTTTCATGCAATGCATAAGTTTGAGGGCGTAGCAAATACCCTATTCGTGCCGCTGGTAGCAAGGATCAACGTTTCAAAACGATTTCCCGAATACTTTTTTGATTCCAAAGCATTGGAACTGGAAGCTTTCTTGCCCCAAAGTGCCGACCAGGGTTCTTCCGAATATAGTCATCTGGCTTCTGCTGCACGTTCCTACAATATGGATAAAATGGTAACGGGTTTTGCAGGAAAGCATAAATCATGCAACCTTGTTTACCTTGGTGCGGGACTCGATACTGCCTACGATCGTTTGAACGGAAAGTTGACATCGGTTCAATGGTATCAGGTGGATTTGCCGGAAGTCATCAGAGCAAGGGAAATGGTTTTCGGTCTGCGTGCGCGGGAAATACTGATTCCCGGAGACATGTTCAGAATGGGATGGACAAAAACCATCGATTCCTCGCTTCCGACGTTGCTGGTAGCAGCCGGCATATTTCAGTACTTCCATGAAGAAGAGGTGGTCGCCTTTATCAAGGACTGTAAAAGGCTATTTCCGAAGGGAGAGATGATTTTTGATGCCACAAGCAAAAGCGGCTTGAGGTTCACAAATTGGTTTATCAAACGAACAGGCAACGCAGATGCGGTGATGTATTTTGGAATCGACGACGGCAAATCCTTTGCCGGCCAATGTGGCGTAAAGCTGCTTGAGGAAAGAACTTTCTTCCCGGACGCCCTGGCGATGCTCGGCAAAAGGCTTGGGTTGATCACCCGGCTTTCCATGAAAGTTGCAGAAAAGAAAAAGCAGGTACTGGTTTTGCATTTGGCATTTTATTGACAAAGCGGCGGCTTTTCATTTCCCCAAAAACAAAAAGCCGGTTGTTTCGAGGAAATCAGGAAAAAGGAGAAACATTCAAAATGAAAAAGCGCATCGCCATTCTGGCGAGCCAGGATCATGGCCCTTCCCATCCCTATCCAGACGACGTTTTGTTGCTGTATGCCTTTGAACAGCTGGGGCATCGGGCGCACATCATTTGTTGGGATGACGAAGCCATTGATTACCAGCATTACGATGCCGCCATTGTCCGTTCCTGCTGGGATTATGACCAGCGCCTGCCCGAGTTTATGAACAGGCTGGCGCACATTCATAAGCATACTGTCTTGCTCAACCCTTATGAAATCATCAGGGAAAACGCGGACAAACAATACCTGCTTACGCTGGAGCAAAGCGGCGTGCCCGTTGTTCCGACGCTTTTCATACAGGATGCCGAAGACCTGCATGTACCCGAAAGCTGGAAACGGGTGATCGTAAAGCCCACGGTGAGCGCGAGCGGGCGGGACACCAGCTTGCATGTGGCATCGGATCCGCAAGGCATCCATGCAGCCATCGCTGCCCTCACCAAAAAGGGGAAAACCGCTATGCTCCAAGAGTATCAGCCGAGTATAGAGGAATATGGAGAGCGTTCCAGCGTGATGATTGCAGGCGAAACCACCTTTACCATGAAGAAAACCCCCAAGGACGGAAATTTCCTGGTGCATAAGCATCATGGTGGGACCTATATCCCGGTGGAAACGACGCTGGAAGAAGAAAGGTTTTTGGATTTGCTCATCCAAAAAATCGCCGAGGCGCCGCTTTACATGCGGGTGGATTATTTAAGGTGTAAGGATGGTCTGATCTGTCTGCTGGAGCTGGAACAAATCGAACCAAACCTATACCTTCATGAAAATGCGAAGGGACTGGGCCTGCTCGTGCAGGAAACCTTGAACAGAATTTAGGTTTTATGTAGAATCCATTCTTTTTGTCTTTTCTCAACAGCATTGCCCCATACCGCTGTCGGCGCCTGTAAATGGAGACAGGCAGTCACGTATCAATAGATGGATAGATATGGGACATGGAAACGTCCGGCCGATGGATACGACAGAGAACATGTTCGCGAAAGAGAGCGAATCGTCCATGTACAGCCCGCGTTATTCAGCAATCCTTTATGGGAGGAAGTGAGACGCTTGTGAAACTGAGCAACAAAATGATTCTGGGGGCCTTGTGGTTGGTTCATTATTTATGTCCACCGGCCGGGAGCATAGAGGAAACCTACGCCCACGCCAAAAAGCACAATGAGCGCCAGGTTTTCAAACTGCCAAGAAACAAGAGGGGCATCTCCTATCAAGACCTGCAAATCCATACGGAGATCGGTTCTTATCACTGCTTGCGGATGAAAAAGGAGGGGAAAATGCCCAACAAAGCCATCCTCTACATTGGCGGAGGGGGAGGGGTTTATAATTATTACCAGTCTCAGCTCGTCCTTGCCAGGGGACTATTAAAGCGGGTAGACGCTGAAATATACTATCCGTTTTACCCGCCTTCCACCCAACACCCTATCAAGGAAGCGTACCGCATGATTTTCGAAACCTATAAGGCCATGATAAACGCCTACAGCCACGAAAAGACAGGGGTGATAGGCTTGTCTTTCGGGGCAACGGCTGCCATGACCATCATTTCATGGAACAATTTTTACCAAGAAAATCTTCCTATGCCAGCCCTAACCATCGGCCTGTCTCCCGGCCATGTTCCAGCCAACCGGAGCGAAAGGGAAAGCCTTGAAGCCTATAGGGGCATAGACCCGTACATCACGGTGGACTTAGTGGAAACCTATGGACAAATAAACAGAGGCGGCCAAGACCTGGAGCCATGGCTCATCCATACCGGCCACGGAGATTTTCGCAACGCCGGAAAGATTCGCCTGTATTTTGGTGAGAAAGAAAGCCTGACGTATGCAGCGCCCATCTATCGGCGATCCCTGGAAAAGGCTGGGGCAGACTATAAGATCCACATAGAGCCAGGAATGCCCCACTGCTACGGGATTGGGCGGCTGAACAAGGCCAGCAGGAGAACCTATGACGAATATGTAGGCCTCATAAACGACCTATAGAGGTGTGGATTGGCCAAGGCGAAAAGATGATTTTATCTGCCTGAAAAGGCAGAGGAAATTGCGCTGGGCGGTATCTTCTTGAAAGAGGGAAAGGGCCGAATCTTATGATACGGGAAACTTGAATAGGATTTACGGTTTCCTGGATAAGCCGTTCTTTTTGCCTTTTCTCAGCAGGACTATCCAGCGCCGCTGGCGATGCCTGTAAAACAACCGGGAAAACGCGGCAACCAGCCGGGTCATGCCACAAATCCCTTCCATATCCAGCTCGTCTATATACAGGGTTTGCCCCTCCCCGGCGGGCTGTACCCTGATCGTATGGATCCATTGGCGGGTGAGGCTGCCGTACTCAAAAGAACGGATCAGTCCTTCTTGTTTGTTGCAGCTGAGAATCAGAATGCGGTGTATTCCCAAAGGGAAAAGACCCAGGAACCGGAGGGAAAACCTACAGCACGCACCCGCCCGGAAAACCCCGCCCGGCAGGAAATCCAATGGCTTGAATGCGAGAAGTGGGCGGGCGATGTATTGCAATGTTTCCAGCTTGACGACCAACTCCCACACCCGATCAGCGCTTGCGGGAAGCGTCTTTTTTAGCTGCAAACGGCTGGTTCTGTTCATCTGACGTCCTTTGCTTTGTTCTATGAGTTGTCTTTCATTCAGGCGGAGGAAGACTGGGCTTCCACCATGGCGGCAAAGCGGCCTTTCTGTTCAAGGAGTTCTTTCGGTGTACCGCTTTCTATGATTTTCCCGTCTGCTACCACAATGATCTTGTCTGCGCCCAGCACGGTGCGCATGCGATGGGCGATGACCAGAACGGTTTTGTTTTGTATCAACTGGCCGATGGCCTGCTGGATCTTGCTTTCGTTTTGGGTATCGACAGAGGCCGTAGCCTCGTCCAGCAAAATCACCGGCGCATCCTTCAGCAAGGCCCGGGCAATGGAAATACGCTGGCGTTCACCGCCGGACAAACGCTCGCCATTTTCGCCAATGGGGGTTTGGTACCCTTGCGGCAAACGCTCTACAAAGGCATCACACTGGGCGAGGCGGGCAGCATGCAATACCTCTTCATCGGTGGCATCTTTTTTGCCAATACGGATGTTATCCAGCACGCTCATGTCAAACAGGGTGACATCCTGAAACACAATGGCAAAGTTTTGAAGTAATGTTTCCGGATCCACTTTGGAGATGTCTTCGCCGCCCAGGGTGATGCGGCCCCTGCTGATATCCCAGAAGCGGGCGGCGAGTTTGGCAATGGTGCTCTTCCCGCCGCCGGAGGGGCCTACCAGGGCAGTGACTTCGCCCTGCCTGGCAATCAGGGATACCCGTCGCAGGGTCAGCATATCATCCTCATGATAGGAAAAGTCCACATCCTCAAACACGATGTCATAGCCCTTGGGATGCATGGCCTCTTTGCCCGTTTGCCGGGGCATATTGTTCAGCTCCCGCATGCGTTCAATGCGTACTCCTAAGTATTTCAGCGCCGCAAAATTAGACAGCGCTTCAAAAATGGGAGAATAGATCCGGGAGGACACCAGCAGGAAAACCAGGAAAGTGAACAGGTCTACCTGTCCCCGGGCCAGGAGGGTACCCCCGCAGATGAGCACGGTGGGCAAGCCCAGATAAAGCAGCGCGTTGGCAAGGTTTAAAACGGCGCCGATGAGCAATTCAGTTCGAATCAGATAGTTTTCATAGGAATCAAGCTTGGCGTTGAGCTTGCCGGTATAGTTTTTCTCCTCGTTGCAGGATTGGATGACCTGGGCATTGTCCAGCCCTTCCTGGATGAAGTCCGCTACATCCCGTTTGATGTGATACACATCGGAATGCACTTTTTTCTGGTACCGGCTGCTGCTGAGGAACACAAGGGCGGCTACCGGCACCACCCAGAACAGCGCCAGCGCCAAACGCCAGTCGAAGGAAAACATCATCACTGCCATCAACAGAATGCTGATGATGCTGGCATAGACATGGGGAACATTGTGGGAAAACAGGTTTTCAATCTGGTTGGTATCCTCCATGATGGTGCTGGAAAGGTCGGCGATGTCCTTTTGCCCAAAGAAGGAAAGGGGCAGCTGGCGCAACGTTTCCGCCAGCTTGATGCGGGTCTTGGCGCTTTCATCGTAAATGCGGGTATAGGTGCTGCCATACTGGAAGTAATTGATCACATAAATGAGGGCCAAAATTGCCAGGCTGACGCCCACATACGCCCAGATGCTCCAGGAAAGGTCCTGGGCTTTCCCGGAAAAAACCCGGAGCACATCCCGTGTAAAGAAGGTACAAACCATGATGGGCAACATGAAGCTGAGGAATTGCAACACCGTCCACCAGATGGATTTGTTCAAATCCCGGGCGCCTTCCCGTGTCATGGCGTAGTGATTTTGCAAAAAGCGGGTCATGCTGATGCCTCCTTTTTTGAAGGAGTGATTTTCCAGTCAATGCTGGTTTGGTATTCTGCCCACATTGCGGCATAGATCCCTTGTTTTTGCAGCAATTGCTCATGGCTGCCCTTCTCCACAATCCGGCCCTTATCCAGGACCAGGATTTGGTCGGCATCCACGACAGAGTTCAAACGATGGGCGATCATCAGGGTGGTTTTGTCCTGGCTCAAGGCTTTCAAGGCCTTGCGGATGAGATGCTCGTTTTCGGGGTCGGCAAAGGCGGTGGCCTCGTCCAGCAGCACGATGGGAGCATCCTTCAGGATGGAGCGGGCCAGCGCAATGCGCTGTTGTTCACCACCGGACAGATAGGTGCCGCGGCTTCCGATGATGGTGTCAAGCCCTTGGGGCAGGCTGTCAATGATTTCCCGGGACTGGGACAAATCCACTGCACGCTGAACGGCTTCCTCGGTAACTTCTTTTGCGCCAAAGGCAATGTTGTCCCGCAGGCTCATCTTCATGAGCTTTGTCGTTTGAAACACAAAGGAAACGTGCTCCATCAAGGTTTCTTTTGCAATGTCTTTGACGTTGGTGCCCCCAATCAGCACCTGGCCGCTGTCCACATCCCAGAACCGGGCAGCCAAACGGGCCAGGGTAGTTTTGCCACTGCCTGAGGCGCCCACCAGCGCGACCGTTTCACCGGGATCGATGTGGAAAGAAACGTTGCTGACCGCCGGGATGTCGCTGCCGGGGTATGTAAAGGTAACATCCTGAAAGCCAAGGGAGGTATCGTTGATCCTGGTCTGTTTTCCCCGAGGCATATCAGGATAATCCAGCAACCCTTCCATGCGGTCCAGCACCTGACTGGCAATCATTTTGTTTTGCATCAGGTACATGGATTTCATCATGGTGGCAGAAAACAACGGCGCCAGCATCAGAAACAGAATAAAGTTGCTTAACAAAATACCCGCGGTACCGCTTCCCTGCCAGGTAAAAAGGGAAGCTACGACCAGGAACAAGCAGCCGGCTTGCATGACCATGGTGTAGGTGCTCATGGGGTGCCGCCAGGTGATGGTATAGGCATACACCATTTCCTTGTAATTGAGGATCAGGTTGTAAAAACGCTTGAAGGAAAATACGCTCTGCCCGAAGGTTTTCACCACCGGGATGCCGCGTACATACTCTACCGATTCGCTGCTCATGGCTTCCAGCGCATTCAGGTACTGGTCCTGAAAAGCTTTGCCGGCGGTGGTCATCATGCCGCCCATGGTCACAAAGCCCATGAGGATGGGAATAAGCAACGCAATGCCCAGCCGCCAATCCACCAAGGCAATCAGCAGCAGTACCGAAATCGGGGTAATCACCGTCGCTGCCATGTCAGGCAATTGATGGGCTAAAAATGAATGGGTGGAACCTGCGGAGTCGTTGATGATTTTGCGTACGCGACCGGACAAGTTCATGTCGAAGAACCCCAGAGGTTTATTGATTATCTGTTCCATCCCTTTTTTCTGCAAGGCGACTTCTACCCGGAAGCCTGCCAGGTGGGAGAGAACAAGCGAAGCAAAATAGCATAGGATGGCAAGCACTTGGGCTGCAAAGGCCAGCCAGGCATATTTTGCCAATCCTTCGAGATGTACTTGTCCCGGCGTTTGCAGCAGCTGGCGCACCAGCAGCCACACCATCAGAAAGGGCAACATGCCAAGCAAAGCGTGTATCGAGGACAAGAGGAGGGAGAGCGATAAGAAGGAACGTTTTTTCTCCATAAAAGGCGCAAAGCGCTTCAGCAGTGGGGCTTTCTTGACCTGTTTGGCATTTCTCCTTGCTTTTTGATCCATGGTTTCCTCCTTTATCCTTTTGCGGGAAAGAACCCTGGGCGTTGTTTGGTTAGCGCTGGGAAGTTTGTTGTGATGCCAGCCGTTTGCCCAATTGCCGGCAGGCAGCAAGCCCTTCTTCATCCGGCGTGAGACGCCGAATCAATCCGCAGTCCACCATATGAGCGCCCATGGATATGCATTCTGCCTGACAGATCCGCATCCATTCGCCGTCCCGCCAGTCGCGCGAAACCAACAGCGCCACTCTTTTGCCGGACAAAAGGTTTCTTCAAAGGATTCTCGCATGCTATTCTCCCAATGCGTAGACCCAAGGGATGTTAGGCAAAGCTAACTTCATAAGTTAGCATAATCTAACTTCTGTGGTTTGTCAAGTGTGTTTTTTTAATTTTCCGCAATTTCCATCTGTTTTCCTGCACATAACGCCCTGAGGCAGCCGTTGAGGAACCGAAGAAGAAGGCTGTTTCCCACATCTGCGGAAACCCCGTTTGCCAACAAGAAGGGAGGCGGGGCTGTTTTCATTTTTCCGGCAAAGGAAACCCTTGAAAATGACAAAGAAACGGCGGAACCGGAATTGACGCGGGGGCCCGGTGATGATAGAATAGGGGGAAGATCCCCCCCGGGAGCGGGGCAAGGAAAGGGGATGGCGGGATGCAATACGGTGCGGTGGAATATGTGGGGAAACCGGTTTCCCGGGTGGTGTTCGGGACGTCGACGCCGGTGATGTTTCAGGCTTTCCGATCGGTATACGGGGATGCGCCGGACTTTTCGGAGCGGCTGCAGCGGGCTTTCGACATGCTGGACGGCATGTACGCCCTGGGGATCAACTGTTTTGACTGCGCCAGCCAGTACGGCGAGGAGCCCCTGGGGGAGTGGATGGAAGCCCGGGGACTGCGGGAAGAGGTGGTGGTGCTGACCAAGGGGGCCCACCACAACGCCTGGCGGAAAAGGGTGACGGTCCACGACATCCTGAGCGACGTGCACGACTCCCTGGCCAAACTACGGACGGATCATATCGACATCTATCTCCTGCACCGGGACGATCCCGACGTATCGGTGGGGCCCATCCTGGAGGTGCTGAACAAACTGGCGGACCAGGGAAAGATCCGGGCCTTTGGGGTGTCCAATTGGAGCCTGGAACGCTTTCAGGAAGCGGCAGGGTATGCCTCGGCCCGGGGGCTTCGGGGCTTTGGGGCGGTCAGCCCCAACTACGGGCTGGCGGAACAGGTGGCGGACCCCTGGGGCGGCGGCTGCGTCAGCATATCCGGGGAAGAGGGGAAAGCGGCCCGGGGCTATTACGCAGAAAACGGGATCCAGGTGTTCGCCTATTCGCCCCTGGCCCGGGGGCTGTTCTCGGGCAGGTTCAGAAGCGGGGAGCCGGAGCGGGCCCGGGAAGTGATGGACGAGCCCGGGATAAAGGGATATCTCTCCCCGGACAACCTGGAGCGGCTGCGGCGCTGCGAAATATTGGCGGAGGAGAAGGGGGTCACCGTGCCGGAGATCGCCATGGCCTGGCTGTTTGACCAGCCGGATCTTTCCGTGTTCGCGGTGAGCGGCAGCAGCAACCCGGACCGGATGCGGGCCAACATCGCAGCGGCGAAGATCGGGCTGACCGCGGAGGAAAGGGCCTGGCTGAACCTGGAGGCATGAGCAGGAAATCCCCCTGAAAAATCGCCATCGTCGGGGCGGGTGGCACCAAGAGGCCGGGGACCGGCCAAGAAACGGGAAAACACGCAGGATCACGGCATATCAAGAATGGGAAAGGGTGGAGGGACATGGCAAAAATCACTTTTTTGGGGGCGGGCTCTACGGTGTTCGCCAAGAACGTACTGGGGGACGTGATGATGACGGAGGCGCTGAAGGGCGCCCACATCGCCTTGTACGACATCGATCCGGTGCGGCTGGAGGAGTCGCGGCTGATGCTGGAGGCCATCGACCGCAATGTGGGGTCCCAGGCCGTGATCACGGCCTATCCCGGGGTTGAGAACCGCCGGGCTGCCCTGGCAGGGGCGGATTACGTGGTGAACGCCATCCAGGTGGGGGGCTACGACCCCTGCACCATCACGGACTTTGAGATCCCCAAGAAGTATGGCCTGCGCCAGACCATCGCGGACACCCTGGGGGTGGGGGGCGTGTTCCGTGCGCTGCGCACCATCCCGGTGATGCTGGATTTTGCCCGGGACATGGAGGAATTGTGCCCCAGGGCCTGGCTGCTGAACTATACCAACCCCATGTCCATCCTCACCGGCGCCATGCTGCGCATGACGAACGTGAAGACCGTGGGCCTGTGCCACAGCGTCCAGGTGTGCGCGCCCGTCCTGCTGGCGGAACTGGGCATGGACTACGACGAAAAAGTGCAGTGGAAGATCGCCGGGATCAACCACCAGGCCTGGCTGCTGGAGTGCACCCGGAACGGGGAGGACCTGTACCCCGAGATCAAGCGCCGCGCCCTGCTGTACAACAAAGGACAACTGGACATCGGCACCTTTGAGGAGTTCCTGGAGCGCATGATGGCGGCCCATGGGAACCCCGAGCCTGACCCCATGCACATCGAGATGGTCCGGCAGAGCTACGAAATGTACCGCGCGAAGGGCGTACACGGGGACATGGTCCGCTTGGAGCTGATGCGCCGTTTCGGCTATTACATCACGGAGTCCAGCGAACACAACGCGGAGTACACCCCCTATTTCATCAAGCGGGCGTACCCCGAGCTGATCCAGCGCTTCAACATCCCCCTGGACGAATACCCCCGGCGCTGCATGCTGCAGATCGAGAATTGGAACCGGCGGCGGGACCTCTTCATCAAGGATCCGAACCTGCGCCATGTTCGCTCTGCCGAGTACGCCAGCCGCATCATCGAGGCCATGGAAACCAACCGCCCCTTCAAGTTTGGCGGCAACGTGCTGAATGAGGGCCTGATCGCCAACCTGCCCGACAACTGCGTGGTGGAAGTGCCCTGCCTGGCGGATATGAGCGGGGTACAGCCGGTGAAGGTGGGCAGGCTGCCGGAGCAGTGCGCCGCCCTGAACCGCACCAACATCAACGTGCATCTGATGACCATCGAGGCCGCCATGACCCTGGAAAAGGATTGCATCTACCAGGCCGTGCTGCTGGACCCCCACACGGCTGCCGAGCTCAGCATAGACGATATCGTGGCCATGTGCGACGAAATGATGGAGGCCCACGCAGGCTGGCTGCCGGAATTTCACTGATCCGGACAACAAAAATACCACAAGGAGGGGCGCATCATGTCTTTTGATGCCAAACGGCTCGGGGATCCGGGGTTTTTCCGGGAGAACCGGGAGGACGCCCATTCGGATCACCAGTGGTTTGCCGACTATGGGGAGCTGGAAGCGGGGGAGAGTCGCCTGCGCGCTTCCCTGAACGGGAGCTGGAAGTTTTTCCACGCATTGAACGAGGCCCAGGTGATCCCGGGCTTTGAGGCGCCGGACTACGATTGCCGGGACTGGGCGGATATCGCGGTGCCCGCCCACATCCAGATGGAGGGATACGGCACGCCCCAGTACTGCAACATCCAGTATCCCTGGGACGGTTGGGAACAGGTGGAGAGGGGCAGGGCGCCCACCCGCTTCAACCCCGTGGCCTGTTATGTGAAGTACTTTTTCCTGCCGGAAGCCATGGCGGGGAAAAGGGTGTTCATCTCCTTCCAGGGGGTAGAGAGCTGCATCGCCCTGTTCCTCAACGGACGGTACGTGGGTTTTGCAGGGGACTCCTTTACCCCGTCGGAGTTCGAATTGACCCCGTACCTGGCGGAGGGGGAGAACAAACTGGCCTGCCGGGTGTATCGCTACTGCGCCGGCAGCTGGGCGGAAGACCAGGATTTCTTCCGGTTCAGCGGCATCTACCGGGAGGTATTCTTGTACGCCGAGCCCAAAGTACACCTTCGGGACCTCACCCTGAAACCCCGGCTGACAAAGGACCATGAGGAGGGAAGCCTGGGGATCCTCATGGACGTGCGGGGGGAAGGGCCGTGGAGGGCAAAATTCCGTCTTCTGGATCCCGGCGGAGCGACGGCGGCGGAGGCCGAAACGGAGCAGCCCCATGGGGAGCTACAGGTAGCGGCGCCCAAGCTATGGTCTGCGGAGGCCCCATGGCTGTACACCCTGCTGATCGAACTGTACGACGGGGCGGGACAACTCACAGAAGTGACCAGGCAGCGTGTGGGATTCCGGACCTTCGGCATCCGGGACGGCGTCCTGTGCCTGAACGGGCAGCGCCTGGTGTTCAAGGGGGTCAACCGCCACGATTTCTGCGCAGAAACGGGCCGGGCGGTTACCCGGGAGCAGATCAAGCGGGACCTCGTCACCATGAAACAGAACAATATCAACGCGGTGCGCACCAGCCATTATCCCAACAGCTCCGCCCTGTACGAACTGTGCGACGAGCTGGGGCTGTACGTGATCGACGAGAACAACATGGAATCCCACGGGGTGGCGGAGGGGGTGCAGCTGGGCAGGCTTCCCTTGGAAGAGCTGCTCCCCGGGGACAAAGAGGAATGGCTGGCCCCCATGCTGGACCGGGTGGATTCTGCCTACGGTCGGGACAAGAACCACCCCTGTATCCTGATGTGGAGCATCGGCAACGAATCCATGGGGGGCACGGTGCCCCGGGCCATGAGCGCCCGGTTCCGGGAGCTGGACGACAGCCGCCCGGTGCACTACGAGAGCATCGCCCACGACGCAAGGTATCCGGACACGTCCGACGTGGTGAGCCGCATGTATACCCCGGCGGAAGAAGTGCGTGCGTACCTGAAGGAGCACCGGGACAAGCCCTTCATCCTGTGCGAGTATACCCACGCCATGGGCAATTCCTGCGGCGCCATGCACAAGTACACCCGGTTGGCCTATGAGGAGCCTCTGTACCAGGGGGGCTTCATCTGGGACTACATCGACCAGACCATCCTGCGCCGGAGCAGATACGGCAAAGACGAATACCTGTACGGGGGCGATCTGGACGACCGGCCCAACGACGGCAACTTCTCGGGAGACGGCATCGTGTACGGGGACGGGACGCCGGGCCCCAAGATGCAGGAGGTCAAGTACAACTACCAGGATATCGAGGCAAGGATTTCCCGGGAAGGGATGACCATCGCCAACCGCAGCCTGTTCACCCCCACCTCCGCCTACGCCTGTGTGGCCGTCCTGGCCCGGGACGGGGTGGAAGTGGCCCGGACCCGGATAGAGACCGACGTACCGCCCCTGTCCAAAAAAACCTGCCCCCTGCCTTTCCCGATCCCCGGGACGCCGGGGGAATACGCCCTGACCCTGTCTTTCCGGCTGAAAGAGGAGAAGCCGTGGGCCCCCGCCGGGCACGAGGTGGCCTGGGGACAGGGGGCATGGAAGGTGCCGGGAAAGATGCGTCCAACAGAAAAATATGCGCCCCTCCGGGTGGTGCGGGGCAGCTGGAACCTGGGCGTCAAAGGAGCGGACTTCTCCCTGATGTTCAGCCTGCTCTCCGGGGGCCTGACCTCCTTCTTATATGGGGGGCGGGAACTGATCAAGGGGATCCCCATGCCCAGTTTCTGGCGGGCGCCCACGGACAACGACCGGGGCAACAACCTGGCCTGGCGGGCTTCCCAATGGAAGATCGCCTCCCTGTACGCCTCCCACCGGGCGGATCCCCGCCTGAAGGAGAGAAACGCGGACCCCGTCCGGACATACGGGGACGGCAGCGTGGGCTTTGCCCTGGTGTACGGGCTGCCGACCCGGCCGGAGGCGGATTGTGAAGTGGAGTACCGGGCATACCCTTGCGGCGCTGTGCGGGTGACCCTGTCCTACGACCCGGTGGAGGGCCTGGGGAGCATGCCGGAATTTGGCATGATGCTCAGGATGGATGCCGACTTCAACAGGGTGCGCTGGTACGGCCTGGGCCCGGAGGAAAATCACTGCGACCGGCGGGAAGGCGCAAGGCTTGGCATCTGGCGCACCGCCGTGGCGGACAACCTGGCCCGATACCCCAGGCCCCAGGAGTGCGGCAACCGCACCGGGGTGCGCTGGGCGGAGGTGACGGATGCCGGGGGGCATGGCCTGCGCTTCACCGGGGATGGGATGGAGTTCTCCGCCCTGCACTGGACCCCCCACGAGCTGGAAAACGCCCTTCACGAAGGAGAACTGCCCCCGGCCCACAGCACCGTCCTGCGCCTGTCCATGATGCAGATGGGGGTGGGGGGCGACGACAGCTGGGGCGCCCCCGTCCATCCGGAGTACCACATCGACGTGTCGGGGAAACTGGTGTTCTCCTTCCTGATGCAGGGGATATAATTAAGGGTTTGCGGCTTTTCCTCCCGAAAAATCAGAAGATTTCAGGAAAAGCCGCAAGGAATCGATCATTGCTCCCTCAAGTTCATATTTATCTTTTAATCTTATTTAGAATTGTCTTCTGTTTTGTCAGCAACATCTTCAATAAGCTTAGAGAAATCCAGGGCGTTCTTTTGAGTAATCACAGACTTTCCCGTCCTTGCCTCGATATCTTTTCTGGCATTTCCGGCAACAGTTCCACCCTCTTTAGCGACCTCTTTATTTTCTTCTAATCCTTGAGGATTAAGGGTTAGAGTTAATTCAGTTGTGGTCGCTTCTGCAAGCATATTCAGGACAAGCTCCAAAGTAGACATATTATCTCTAAGATTTTCTTTCTTAAGATTCTTAAAATCTTTGTATTGGCGAGCTGTCATCCCTGACCATGCTTTGGAAATTTCATTCGTTAGGATAGCGTATTCTAGTCCTTCCTTTACACCGTGATCTTGCCAAGCATCCGTTAACTCTTTTCTAACCTGTATAGCTTGAAGTCTCTGATGAATCCACTCTCTGGAATAGCCTTTTTGAAGATATGTTTGCAAAGCTCTGTCGATCGTAAGTTCAGGATCGATAATCTCATCGATTCTTTCTTTTCCTACTTCTGCTAACCACATTTTAAATGG
>JAAYOH010000101.1 GCA_012520375.1 Clostridiales bacterium | reverse complement strand
GTGACAAACCGCAGGTTCGTACAGCCATCGAAAGCATCTTCCGCGATATCTGTCACGCTGTCCGGGATCACGACGCTGGTGAGGCCGGTACAGTCCCAAAAAGCACCGGGCGCAATGGATGTAAGGCTGGCCGGGAGTACGACGTTGGTGAGACTGGCGCACCGATTGAAAGCATACTCCCAGATCTTCGTGACGCCGCTGCCGATTTTTACACTGGTGAGGCCGGTGCAGTCGGCAAAAGTATTATCCATGATCGCCTCGACGGCGTCCGGGATGGTGACTTTTTTGAGACTTCTGCACGCCACAAAAGCCCCGGACCCAATCGTTTCGACGCCCTTCGGAAGGGCAATATCGGTAAGACTTTTGCAGTTGCTGAAAGCTCTGTCCCCAATCACTTTGATGCTCTTCGGGAGGGTGACTTTTTTGAGGTTGTTACAGCATGCGAAAGCGTTTTCCCCAATCTCCGTAAACCCCTTCTGGAAGGTGACGCTTTTGAGGCCGTCGCAGTATCCGAAAGCATATTCCCCCATCTCCGTGACGCCCTTCGGGATGGTGAGGCTTTTGAGGCCGTCGCAGTATTGGAAAGCATAATTCCCGATCTTCGTGACGCCCTTCGGGAGGACGACCTTTTTGAGGCTGCGGCAGGAATGGAAAGCATACTCCCCGATCACCTCGACCGTGTTCGGGATGGCGGCGGCAACGAGGCCGGTGCAGCCCATGAAGGCACGATTCCCGATCTTCGTGACGGTCTTCGGGATGACGACGCCGGTAATATCGTCACGGTTTTTAAATACCCCCTCCCCGATCGCCGTGACCCCATGGGGGATCCGCACGACGCCGCCGGGGCCGTTGTACTTGATCAGTATGCCATTCTCAATGACAAAATCTTCCTCCGCCCGGGCGGCGGGAGGCAGCCCCGGCAGGGGCAGGGCAGAAGCCGCCAGCAGCACCGCCAGCAGCGCCAGGGTCAGGATACGCTTCAGGTTCCCCTTCATGGTGGTATCTCCTTTCATCATGGTCGGGTCCCGCCCGGCCTTCGCCGGGGGAACAGGATGAGGCGGCCATGGAGCATTCCTCTCCCATCACCGGCCCCTGGCGTCCTTTCTTGTCCTCACTGTACGCATAAAACAGGGCTGTATCCCATGGCCGGATTTTAGCAGGTCCTTTGGCACTTGTCAACGATAATTTTTATGATCTCCCTGTTTCTTTTCCTCTTCCTCCTCCGCCGCACCCTTGCGATTCCGTGCCGCCCTCCTCCCCGCCATCTTGACAGTTTTGCACCGCAAGTGGTAAAATCTATGCGGAAAAGAGCAGGCTGCCCATCGCAACCCCAGACAAGGAGCCGTCATGCCGAAATTCATCAAGGACAGAAAAAACGGCCGCTTCGGCATCACCCAGGCGCCCCCTCTGATGCAGGTGGCGTACATCCTGGTGTGCGCCCTGGTCCTTACCCTCTCCATCGAGGCCCTGGCCCGCCATTCCCCCCTGGCGGCCCTCGCCTTTGCGCTGCAGAGCCCGGCCGCCTTCCTGTACAACGCCCTGCTCATCGCCTTCGCCCTCTCCTTTGCCATGCTGCTGAAGCGCAGGCTGTTCCTGTTCACCCTGGTCCTCACCGCCTGGATGGGCCTGAGCCTGGCCAATTTCATCATAACCTTCGTCCGGATCACGCCCCTGAACAGCTATGATTTCGTGATCTTCTTCCAGAACCTGAGCATCCTGAAGGCGTACATGAGCCCGGTGGAACTGTTGCTGGCGGGGCTGCTGCTGTTGTTCATCCTGCACCGGCTGCTGCTCATCTTCCTGCGCGCCCCCAAGGCCCGGCCCAACCGCCGCTTCGCCCTGATCCTGTGCGCCGTCATGGCCGCGGTGACCATGGTCGCCACCACGTCCTATTCCCTGCTGTGCCGCGATTACGAGGACCCCATCAAGGCCTACAAAGAATATGGCTTTGCCTACAGCCTGCTGCGCAGCGTCTTCGACCGGGGCATCGCCCGGCCCAGCGGCTACGACGAGGAAAAGGTGGAAGAGATCCTGGGCAGCGTGGAGGAGCCCCCGTCCCCCGCCGCCGCCAACCGCCCCAACATCATCTTCCTGCAGTTGGAATCCTTCCTGGACCCCGCCAACATCCTGGGGGTAGGGTGCAGCCGGGATCCGGTCCCCTGCTTCACCCGCCTAAAGGAAAGCTGCGTCACCGGAGACCTGAAGGTGCCCATGATCGGGGGCGGAACGGCCAATGTGGAGTTTGAGATCATCTCCGGCATGAACCTGGCGGATTTCGGCACGGGGGAATATCCTTACACCTCCATCCTGCAGAACGACGCCTGCGAGACCATCGCCTTCGACCTGAAAAAGCTGGGCTACCGGACCCACGCCATCCACAACCACAACGCCACCTTCTACCGGCGGGATGAAGTGTACCCCCGCCTGGGTTTCGACACCTTCACCCCCCTGGAGTATATGTCCGGGTTCGAAAAAAACGCCCTGGGCTGGTGCAAAGACGAGGTGCTGACGGGCTGCATCCTGGACGCCCTCGCCGCTACACCGGGCAGGGACTTCATCTTTGCCATCTCGGTACAGGCCCACGGCGCTTATCCCGGCGATCCCCCGGACGCCCCGTACCCCATCACCTCCAGCGGCCTGGAGGAAGAGCCTGTCCTGAAGAACCAATTTGAATACTACATCAACGAGATCCACAGCGTCGACGCCTTCCTGGAGGACCTCATCGAGTGCCTGGAAAACTTTGACGAGCCGGTGGTGCTGGCAGTGTACGGGGACCACTTGCCCGCCCTGGGCTTCGAGGCCGAAGACCTGGCTTCCGGCAGCATGTTGACCACCGAATACGCGATCTGGCGCAACGACAGCCGCCTGACCCGGGAAGAACGGGACCTTGCCGCTTTCCAGCTGGCCGCCCGCACCCTGGAACTCTGCGGCATCGGGGAAGGCACCCTGGTGTCCTACCACCAGCAGCGAAACCAGGAACCCGATTACCTGGAAAACCTGGCGGTGCTGGAATACGATATGCTGTACGGGGACAAGGTGATCTACGACGGCGAACCCGCCTTCCGGCCCGTGAACATGCGCATGGGCGTGGCGGAGGTGCAGATCGACCGGGCCGAGCAGGGCAACGGAATCCTGCGGGTCTACGGCAGCCGTTTCACCCCCTACAGCGTGGTGTATTCCCGGGGCAAAGCCCTGGACACCCGCTTCGTGGATGGGGAAACCCTGATCGCCGCCCCGACCCTGCTGTCCGGTTCCCAGCCCGGGGACCCCATCACCGTGTGCCAGGTGTCCAACGACGGCACCATCCTGGGCCGTTCCAACGAAGTGGTGTGCGAGGCGCTCCCGGCAGAATAGCCCGGAAAGTCGTCTTCAAGCATTCAAGCAAAAACAAGGTTGTACGACAAAGGAATGGATAATCTCTTGGCATATGATCCTTTCGGAGGGGAGGATGTCCTAACCATGCGAAAGGAGAAAAACGCAGGATCTAAAAGGGTTTCAGAGCTTCCATAAAAACCAAAACTGCAATTTATGTGCTATTTGGAAGGAAACAAGCGATTATCACCAAATCATTGGCTTGGACAATACCAGAATTTCTGCAACGAAGGAGGAACGGAATGAACGAGATAAAAATTTATGAAAACAAGGAAATACGATCTGTTTGGGATAATGAAAAAGAAGAATGGTACTTTTCTGTCGTGGATGTAGTTGGCGTTTTAACTGAGCAAGAAACACCGCGAGGTGCCAGTACATATTGGGCTGTCTTAAAGAAGAGGTTGAAAGAAGAAGGAAATGAACTGCTTACAATTTGTAAGCAGTTGAAAATATAAATGAAACACACGGGGAGCGCTATCAAAAACCCCCGCAAAATCCTTGTCATCCCCATCCCGCTGTGCTACCATGCCAGCCAGAACGTATTACGGCGCAGGCCGGACAAGGAGCGATTATGGACAAGAAGACAGTTTTTGCG
>JAAYOH010000100.1 GCA_012520375.1 Clostridiales bacterium | reverse complement strand
TGCAATTTGCACGCCCTCCCGCAAAGCGACCATGCTATGATGTGCTTGAGGTGATGGAGATGGAGGACGGATTTCAGCGTTCCGGTGGGGATCGTAAGCGTATGAAACAACAAGACAGGAAGAGACGGGAGATGAAAACATGAAAAAGCTGATGGCAATTGTTATGGCCCTTTCCCTGCTGTTTGCCCTGCCCGCCCTGGCGGATCGCGGAACGGCGGAGGTGGTCATGGAGGGCAAGACCTATCAACTGACCCTGAACAGCGTGGGCATCGTGGACGGCCAGCTGAACGTGGTGATCGAGGGTTTCGGCAGTACCCTTCGCATGGGCGCCGACGGCATGATGGTCGCAGGGCTTCCCGAGGCGCATTACGGCGATGAGGTCGTACAACATGCGACCATGAACGCCCTTGTGGGCGGACCGTTTACCTTTGTTTTCCAGCGGGACGACATACCGGATGCCATCTGGATGAAATCCTACGACGAGGGCGTGGAGCCCGCGTTGATCTGGCAGGCGGAAGAGGACGACGGGGACCCGGAAGCCGGCGACGGGGCTGACGGCGAGGCGGCACCCGATGGACCGGTCGGAACGGATCCCTCCTGGCAGGTCGGCGACGTCGTGACCTTCGGCCGCTATGAGCAGGACAACGACTTGTCCAACGGCCCTGAGCCCATCCAGTGGATCGTGCTGGAATCGGAAGCCGACGCCCGGCTTTTGATTTCGAAATACGGACTGGATGCAAGGGCATACCATGAAAGCGATGACAATATTACCTGGGAAACCTGTACGCTTCGAAGATGGTTGAACGAAGATTTCCTCCATCAAGCTTTCACGGCAGAGGAACAGGGTTTCATTCTGGATGCCCTCCGAGAGAACCCGGACAACACAGCGTTTGGCACAGCGGGCGGCAACGAAACGAGGGATCGCCTGTTCCTTCTCAGTATCGATGAGATGAACCGGTGTTTCCCCACACAGGAGGACAGGCCGACCGCGCCCACGGTTTACGCGAAGGGGAACGGCGCCCATGTGAGCGAGAATGGGAACGGATGGTGGTGGCTGCGCTCTCCCGGAAAGAACCAGGGATATGCGGCTGTCGTCAACTCCAAGGGTTTTTCAGGCGGCTCCTTTTCCGATTTGGACGTTGCGTATACGGGAGAGGATGTCAGTACCACAAACAACTGCGTCCGCCCCGCCCTTTGGATGTTCCCCGACACCGAATCGGATGCCGGATCCGGGCATGTAGGCGCAGATGAGCCCACAGATGGACGCGCTCCGGCGCAGACGGGCGGGTATGGCCGCGCCGATGCGGGGGACGGCGTGGTGTGGGGCGACGGGGAAGCCGTCTTCGATCTGCACCTGTTCACGGCGGAATACGACAACTGGGAGCTGTTGACGGCTTCCACGGATATGCCGATGCCCGCAAACGGCTGCATGCTGCTCCTGCGCTTTCGATCCCGGGATGTATATCCAAAAGAGGAATACGAACAGCGCTTTGCTCCGGCTATGCGGCTGCGCGCCATGTCCGATGGGACCGAGCTTGAGCCGATGGAGGTGATTACCCCGGACGACGAAGAAACGGAAGTTTTCGATCTCCTCTACTATAGCCCGGACTACCGCACGCTGGACGAATTTGAGCTATTGTGTGAGGGCGTGCTTTACCCGTTAAGCAGCCTGCCCCGGGACGGGTCCCCGCTGCCCAAGCCCACACCGACTCCGACGCCTGCGCCCACACCCGAACCGGAGCACATCGCAGCGCTGAACGAATTGTACCTAAAGGCCAAGGCAGACAAATCCGGGGAATCCATGGGAGGGGATGCCTTCGGGGGCGACTTGGTCATCGCGATTTACAGGCATGAAAATTCGGAAATGCCGGAAGTGCTGACCAAAGGCGGGGAATTCTCCTACGACTTCCCCCGGGCGTATTTGGCTGATTCCTGGGAGACGGCGGATCGGGCGGCGATCATCTTCCCGACGCATGAAGTGGTTGGATTCTATTCCACCGGCGGCACCGCCCGGAACACCACCACCTGGGTGACCCTGTTCGACCTGCATTCCGGCCTGCAGTATAAGGCCATCAACAAGGGAACCGATTCCCCGCCGCATACCATCAGCGTGCCGGTCATCAACGGCGTCACAATGCCGGGCAGCGGCGAGGGGATGTTCATGATCCAGAGGGCCCTGGACGAAATCGCGGAACGGGCAGAGGCGGCGCACAGCGCACCTACGCCCAAGCCGACGCCGGAGCCCACCCCGGAACCCACTGCAGAGCCCGAAGAAATACCGAACCCAACGCCCACAGAGGAAAGGGCGCCGGACCCTGCCGGCGCGATCCCCGTGGA
The DNA here is from genome assembly GCA_012520375.1 of Clostridiales bacterium. Classification (GTDB taxonomy): domain Bacteria; phylum Bacillota; class Clostridia; order Christensenellales; family Aristaeellaceae; genus Excrementavichristensenella. The sequence continues at coordinate 16,512 of JAAYOH010000100.1, read as the reverse complement.
CGAGGTGCTGGACGCCCTGGGAGACCAAACCTTCCGCGCCGTCTACGATGCGCTGCGAGCGGGGGAGACGATCCAAAAAGGAAGCAAGGGCGATACCGCGAAGGGGCTGCAACAGACGCTTGTGGCCTTTGGGCAAAAAATCTCCGTGGACGGAAGCGTGGGCCCCAAGACCATCGCCGCGCTGAACGCCGTGCAGGCAATCTTTGGGCTGGAGCAGACAGAGTCCCTGGACGCAGCGGGCTATGCCGCACTGCTGCCTCGGCTGCTGTGCATCACCGATCCGGAGGAAGCCGAAGCTCTTTTGTCCCATCGGATGGACAGCGCCGAATACGACTACATCCGCGCCTGCGCCTATGTGGCTCAAGGTCTATACTATCAGGGAAAAAATGCCTTTCTGGACAGCGAATGGGGCGACTGGAAGGAACGCGCCGCAGAGTGTGTCCAGCCCTGGCCCAAGACGGGCGTGCTGTACGAGAATCCCGAGGTAGCGGGAAGCTGTACCGAGCTGACCGTACAATTCAAAAATGATCCGGAGAAAGCCAAGCTGGTCAAGATCTACACGGCCGAAGGCGTCCTCGCCCGGACCATGTTCATCGGCGGTACGGGAAAGGCGAAGACCTCCCTGCCCGCGGGCAGGTATCTCATCAAGGACGGCACCGGCACCAAATGGTACGGCGAAGCGGACGCATTCGGCGAAGAGGGGTACTACGAGATCATCACCTTCCAGGACGGCGTACAGGAGATCGAGTTGAAAAGCGGATACCAGCACACGATCACCGTAAACGTGGAGGATTCCGACCCCAACGCGGACAACCTGGGCTCTGAGCGCGAAAACTGGATGGATTTTTAACGGAATAAAGGAGGATAAGGCCATGAAAAAACTTGCCATTGCAATGGCGCTGTGTATCCTGTCGCTGTGGGTCCTTTCGCTTTACGCCGTTGCGGATGATACAGCCTTTGACCTGGGCCGCCTGGAGGGCACTGCCTACGTCAACGCGGATATGGGCATCACATTCCAAGCCGGCGGCTTCTCGGGCATGGAGCAGTACTATGCCGAGGACGCCTTGGATGAAACCAACGGATGCGCCTGGAACGACGCGGGAGCGATTCAGGACAAGTTGGAGGCGGGGGAAACGCTGGTGTGCTATGTCTTCGTCGACGTAAGTATGCGCGTTGCGGGTGCGATCAATGGGATACGGATCACTGTCCAGAACGTCCGGGAAGGCAAGGAGGACCCGGAACTGGCCTTGCTGGAGGAGAGCAAAGCGGATATGGAGACGCAAGCAAAGGAATACGGCTTCAACGTGGAAAAAGCGGAGATGGGCGAGATGGATTTCGCGGGCTCGGTACGGCCCTGCCTTTCCATGGACATGGAGAACAACGGGCGGCACAAGCAGATGCTTTTCGTGACGATCCCCGCCGATGAGCGGGTCTACCAGATCGCCTTTGACATGGATGCCTCGGAGGTCGCGGGATATGCCAGCCATTTCTCCGTCCGGTAACACAAACATATAGAGGAACAAGGGAACTTCCCCGGGAAGGGTCCTGTCAGGGGGGCTGTGAGGAATTTACAGTCCCTCTGTTTCTTTTCCGTCTGCTCCATGATAAGATTGGGATGACACGACTTGGAATGGGAGAAAAGGATATGAAGATAGAAGCCGTACTGTTCGACCTGGACGGGACCCTGCTGAATACCCTGGGAGACCTGACGGACAGCGTCAATTATGCCATGGAGCACATGGGGTATCCCCTGCATACGGAGGAAGAGGTACGCACGTACATCAACAACGGCGCAAGGCATCTGATCACTGCCGCCTGCCCCAAGGGGACCCCGGCGCCGGAAATCGACGCGTGCCTGGCTGTCTTTCAGGCGCATTACCGGGAGCACCTGGCCGTCCGCACGGCCCCCTATCCCGGGATCATGGAGCTGCTCGCGGAACTGAAATCCCGGGACCTCCGCACCGCCGTGGTATCCAACAAGTTCATGACCGCTGTGCAGGACCTGTCCAAACGCTACTTCGGGGAGCTCATGGACGCGGCAGTGGGGGAGCAGGAAGCCAACGGACTGCGGCGCAAGCCCTGGCCGGATACCGTCTTCGAGGCGCTGCGCCTGCTCGGTGTGCCCGGAGACCGGGCGCTGTACGTGGGCGATACCGATGTAGACCTGAAGACGGCCTGGAATGCGGGGCTGCCCTGCCTGTGTGTCAGCTGGGGTTTCAAGTCCAGGGAAGCCTTGGAGCATGCGGGGGCAGAGCAGATTGCAGACGATACACGGGAACTCTTGTCCATGATGGAGAACATGCAGAAATGACGGAAGAGAAAAAGAAAAAAAGGGGCAGGGTCCTCGTCATTCTCATCATCCTGGTTCTTTTGGCCGTCGGGGTGTGGCAGTACCTTCAGTACACGAGGAGAACAAGGGAAAGGATCAGTGCAGCGATGCTCAAACAGATCCCCCTGCTGCAGCAGGGCGATTACACCGAAACCATAGCGGTTTTTTCGGGCAGCAAAAAGTCGGTGGCCACAAGCGGCTGCGGTGCGGTATGCCTGTCCATGGCCATCCAGTACCTTACCGGCCAGGAAGTGTCCCCTGAAGCCCTGTTCCAATGGGCCTTTGACAACAAGTTTTATTTCGGCGAGGGCCTGGGGCACGATGCCCTGAGCGGAATGGCCGAGGAATATGGGCTAAAGGGCGAATGGATCGACAACGAGGACCTGGACGGGGTGCGGGAAGCCCTGTCGGCGGGCTATCCCGTGGTGGCCCATATGGGTCCCGGGGTGTTCACCCGGTCAGGCCATTATATCCTGCTCAGAGGCCTGGACGAAGAGGGAATGGTGCTGGTGAACGATCCCCAGAGCGTCCCCTTGAGCGAAGGCGCTTATGAGCTGGAGAACATCAAGAAAGAGCTGCGGCGAGCAAATTCCTTCATGGTCATTTCGCCGGGAAGTGGAGAGCATGTTGAAAGTACTGATCTGTAATGCGGGGAGCACATCCCTCAAGTTCAAACTGTGGGGAATGCCCGGCGAGACCGTGCTTGCAGCGGGCCGGGTGGAGCGCATCGGCATGGGGGGCTCGATCTTCGGCTATAGTTGCCCGGAAAGGGATCTCACCATAGAAGAAAAGGACCTGGATATCCGGAGCTATGAAGAGGGCATCCAACGTTTCCTGCAAGCACTGACAGGTCCTCAAACAGGCGCCCTCTCTGCAGTGGAGGAGATTGACGCCGTGGGGTATAAAACGGTGCTGGCAAAGGGGTACTATGACGTACACCTGCTGGAGGAACCAGTGCTTCAGGGCATGCGGGAGCACATGGGGGTAGCGCCCGCCCACAATGGCCCTTATTTGCGGGCTATCCAGGTCTTCCGGGAACTGCTGCCCGGCGTTCCCCAGGTGGGCGCCTTCGAGACCGCCTTTCACCGGAGCATTCCGGAGCACCGCCGCCTGTATGCCCTGCCCTGGGACTGGATCCGGGACTACGGAATTGCCAAAATGGGCTATCATGGAGCTTCCCACAGCTACGTCGCCCTGCGCACCGGCGGAAAGGGCCGGGTGGTATCCTGCCACCTGGGCGGTTCCTCCTCCCTCTGCGCCATCCTGGACGGCAAGAGCGTGGACAACAGTTTCGGTCTGTCCCTGCAAACGGGCATTCCCCACAACGATCGGGTAGGGGACCTGGATCCATATATCATCCTGTATCTTCAGGAACAGGGGCTCAGTCCGGAGGAAATCAGCCTGGGCCTGCGCACCCGATCGGGGCTGAAGGGCATATCCGGGCTGTCCGGCGACATGCGGGATATCGAAGAGGCCATGGATTCAGGCGACTCCCGGGCGAAATTGGCCTTTGATATGTATGCCGACGCAGTAGCGCGCTACATAGGCGCTTACACGGTGGAACTGGGCGGCCTGGACCAAGTAGTATTCACCGGTGGGATCGGAGAAAACAGCTGGCGCCTTCGGGCCGAAGTGCTGCAAAAAATCGCCTGCCTGGGTGTTTCTTTCGACGAGGAGGCCAACCGGACCCTCAAAGGCGAGGGCATCCTCTCCACGCCGGACTCGAAGGTTACCGTCCGGGTCATCCCCGCCAACGAAGAACTCATGGTGGTTCGGGCGGCGTATGGGGCCTTGCGCCAAACGTGAGGGATGCGGGAAAACATCCGGCGCCATAGCGGCGCAACAAATCAATGGATATCGTACAATGGAGGCGGAAGGGAGGGGGAACATGCAGAAAGGGAGCAAATTGCTCATCATCCTGGCGACGATTCTCGTGGCGGTGGGCATCGTACTGTCATTTGTGCGGTTCAGCCAGGAAACTGTCCAAATCATTCAAACCAAAGCATTTGAAGCGCGTATGGATATCGCCCTGCAGAATGCCAGCGCTCTGCGCAGCCGAATGGATGGAACGCTGCGCGTGCTGAATACGGCGGCGCTGCAGATGTCCGGCCATACAAAGACGGAGCAGGAAGCATTGCTGGAGCAGCTTAAGATACAGGAGGGTTTTTCCCGGATCGAGCTGACGGCAGAAGCGGAAAGGGAGCGTGTGAGCCTCCAGGGAAGCGAGATACAGTTTGCGGTGCCCCTCCAAGAGGGCGGGGGAATGCTTGCCGCTTATCCCCGATCATACTATGTCGAGATGTTGGGCGAGTCGAACCAGAAGGGTACCCACGACTTTGTAGCGGACAGCGCGGGGACGATCATCATTCAGCCCGGCAAGGAGAGCCAGATCGGCTTTCGGACCAATGTGCTGGCGTACTATGATGAGGTCGTCCCGGTGAAGAGGGGACAGGAAAAAACCGTCGCCCAGGACGTGTCCGGGGGCCGGGGGGGAAACCTCGCTTACACCTACGGAAACAGGTATCGCTATGTAAGCTATGTGCCCCTGGGGATCAACGACTGGTACCTGTTCAGCGAGACCGACGGGACCCATTTGATCGATCGGGACGACCAGATCCCCAGGTTGATCCTCTCCTTTGTGGTGTCCCTGTTTGTGCTGTGCGCCATGGGTATGGCGCTATTGGCCTGGAGCACCCTGGGACGGCGGCGTAATGTTCGGGATCTGAGCGAACGGGCAGAAGTGGCGGAGGCGCTGTACGAAGCGGCTCGTAAATCCAGCCGCACCATCCTATTGGATATCGACATGAAGAGCGGCCGCATCTCTTTCAACGGAGCCTATGAACGGCAGCTTGGGTATCACCCCCAGGACGTCAACTTCAACGATCTCCTGATAGAGGGCGAGGGCAACCCCTTGCCACCGGAAATCGCACATAACTGGCGCATCATCGCCCAGGAACTGAAACGAGGCGTGGCAAAACCCCATGCCAGCGTGCAACTGCCCCATAGCAACGGCGAATTCCTATGGTACCGCATCTCCCTCGTCGCAATCTACAATCGGGACAAGTCCATGCCCGTGCGTGTCCTGGGCAGACTGGCCAATGCGGGCTTGCAGGAGCAGGAGGAAGATCAGCGGGGAGCCTGGGCGGAAACCGACGAGGTGACCGGACTGCTCAACCATGCAGCCTTCATGCAGCAGGCGGAAAAGATGCTGTACTGGGGGCGGGCCGGGCTGCTGCTTGTGGTGGACATAGACGGCTTCAAGCGTGCCAAGAGCACAGAGGATGGCCGGTATCGGGGAGATCAGCTGCTGGCCCAGATGGCCCAGACCTTGAACCGGGTGTTTGGCAAAACGGAGCTCATGTGCCGGCTGGGAGGGGACACCTTCGCGGTTTTGATGCGGGGAGACGTTACCCCAGAAGAAGCCGCGGCCAGGGCGGGGATGCTGTGCAAGCGCTTTGAGGAGAACACCAAGCAGACCTGCTCCGTTGGCATTGCCCAATCGGGCCCGGATACCCCAAACATCGGGGTACTCTGCCGCGCTGCAGAGCAAGCGATGTATCGGGCCAAACTGGAGGGCAAGGACCGTTATGCGTTTTACAAAGGAGAAGGAGCGAAGAAACCTCTCCCTGCGCTTCGAAGCAGCGATGCCCAGTTGGTTTTGAATCGATGCGCCCTCGCCCTTTTGACCAGTGACAACGACCAGAAGGGGATAGAGGAGACCCTGCGGGAGATCCTGCAGTACTATCGGGCGGACGGCATTGCCCTTATGCAGGCGGATCTGGACAATTCCTCTTTCCGGGAGGCCTATCGTATGCGCAATTCGAAGGAGCAGCCCGGGGAAAACCTGTTGTTGCCTGTCAGCAGCCATTCCTTGCTGTACCGTATTCTGACAGAGCGCAAGACTTTGACCATTACACAGATCAACGAGAACGCCGTGCCGGATCCTGAAGAGCTCCGGGCATTACAGGAGCGGGATGTAAGCGCCTTGTACATTGTCCCCATGATTCATCGGGGCACGGTATGGGGGCTGATGTGCATCAAGAATCCCTCGGAGCACATAGGCAACACCACCCTGCTCAAGCAGATATCCTCCTGCCTGGCTCATGTCCTTGTGCATTGCAAATAAACAAAAGGAAGGAACAAATCATGAAAAAAGTGGCCCCGGAAAAGCAGCTTTTGGAAAGCATCGCAGCGCAGATCCCCACTCCTTTCCACCTGTACGACGGCCCCGCTCTGGAAAAGCGCGCCCAGGATCTGAACGCAGCTTTTTCTTGGAACGAGGGGTTCCGGGAATACTTTGCCGTGAAGGCGACCCCCAATCCCCACATCCTGGAACTGCTGAAAGCCCAGGGCTGCGGGGTGGACTGCGCTTCCCTGTGCGAGTTGAAAATGGCCCGGGCCGTGGGTTTCCGGAGAGAAGAGATCATGTTTTCCTCCAACCAGACTCCGGCGGGAGAATTCGAGCTGGCAAGAGAGCTGGGCGCCATCATCAACCTGGATGACATCTCACACATCAATTTTCTGCAGGAACACGGGGGCATACCGAAAGTGATCTGCCTGCGCTACAATCCGGGCGGCGACGCGGTGGTGGCCAATCAGGTGATGGGGCGTCCGGAGGAAGCCAAGTTCGGCATGACCAGGGACCAGATCTTCGAAAGCGTTCGCCGGCTCCAAGCCATGGGGACAGAAGAATTTGGGCTCCATGCCTTCCTGGTGAGCAATACCCGGGCGCCGGATTATTATCCCGCGATGGCCGCCATGTTGATGGAATTGGCCCTGGAAATTCACCGGGAACTGGGAGCCAAGGTGTTTATGGTAAACCTGTCCGGGGGTATTGGCATCCCCTACCGTCCCGAAGAGGAACCCGTGGACATCGCCAAGGTGGGGGAAAGGGTGCGGGAAGCTTACGACAGCCTGATCCGCGGCACTTCCCTGCATCCCATGAGGGTGGTCACCGAGCTGGGGCGCTACATGACCGGCCCCATCGGGTGGCTGGTGGCCAGAGCCATCCACACCAAAGATATTTACAAACAGTACATTGGGTTGGATGCCACGGCCTGCAACCTGATGCGGCCCGCCATGTACGGGGCCTATCACCACATCACCGTGCCGGGCAAAGAAAACGCACCCTGCGACAGGGTGTACGATGTGGTGGGTTCCTTGTGCGAGAACAACGATAAGTTTGCCGTGGACCGGAAACTGCCGGAAATCCTTCCGGGAGACCTGGTGGTGATCCATGACACCGGCGCCCACGGCCACAGCATGGGCTACAACTACAACGGAAAACTGCGCTCTGCCGAGGTGCTGCTGACCGATGAGGGATATCGGTTGATCAGGCGGGCGGAAACGCCGGAAGATTATTTTGCTACCCTTGACTATCCGGGCCTGAACGGAGGGACAGGGCAGCTTCAAGGAGAGCCTCCCGCTGGTTGGGGAGCCGGCCGGCCATGACCTCGTCCAATAGCGCGCGCAAGGTCTTTCCCACCGCAGGACCCTGAAGGCCCAGGGCATCCAGGTCGCTGCCACGGAGGGCGAGATCCCGTAGGCTGAAGCAAGCGCCGGCGGACAGGAGATCTTCCAGCATGGGCATGAGCGCCTGGCCCTCGGGGAGGGCGCACAGATCCCGTACAGCTTCCTCTCCAACCTGGCTCAGCAGGCGCTTCAAAGCATAGGGACTGTCCGGAAGGGGTCGACTTCGAAGGTCCAACAGCGTGCGCACCCGCCGGATCAACCGATTGGGGAGGCGCAGGCCGGGCAGGCAGTCTGCATTTTTCAGCAGATACCCCATGCGCACCCCGGGTTCACGGGGAAGGGCATCCAATATATGAGGTTCCATATCCTCCCGGATGGGGGAAATCGCATCCACCTGGGTATGGAACTGCTTGATAACACGGCCCGCTCCCGGCCCGACGATCAGTTTCAGGTATTCGGCGCCGATGCGTTCCCGGCTCACATGGAACAGGGTGGGCCAGGCTTTTTCCAAAGCCCGTGCCGTCCCTTCTTCCACGGCAAAATCCAACTGGGCGGCAAAGCGCAGGCAGCGCAGCATGCGCAGGGCGTCCTCCCGGAAGCGGTGTTCCGGGGCGCCCACGCAGCGGACAAGCTTTGCTTCGATATCGGCGCGTCCCCCAAAGGGATCACAAAGGGGCCTTTCGGGATGCATGGCCATGGCGTTCATGGTGAAGTCGCGCCGGGACAGGTCCTCGACAAGGTCCGGGACGAAGCGCACATTGTCCGGCCGCCGGTGGTCGCTGTAGTCCCCGTCTACCCGGTACGTGGTAACCTCCACGGGCTGCGGAGAGAGCACGGTGAGTGTTCCGTGGGGGAGCCCTGTCTCGATGATGCGAAGCCCTTGAAGGGCTGCCTTCATTTCTGCGGGCAGGGCGCGGGTGCAGACATCCCAGTCGCTGGGGATCCGGCCCATCAAGGTATCCCGCACACAGCCACCCACCGCCCAGGCCTCGAAGCCCGCGCCTTCCAATCGGGAGAGGATATCCAGGACGCCCGTGGGCCATTGCATGTACCGCGCCTCCCTCGAATATGTTTGGAACCATTATACCACGTGCGGGGGCAGGCGCCAAGTATTGATCTGAAGCTTATGGAAGGAGGTCTCTTGATGCGTGTATTGATTACCGGGGGCGCACGGGGCATCGGCGCAGAACTGGTGCGCCTGTTTTGTGAGCGCGGCTGGAAGACAGCCTTCTTCTACAATACATCAAAGAATGCTGCCCTGGATCTTTCCCGGGATACGGGGGCGTTGGCCGTCCATTGCGACCTGTCGGCGTGCGATCCTATCCGGCAAGGCATGGCAGAGGTACTGAGACAGATGGGCTGGTTGAGCGCCCTGGTGAACAATGCCGGGATCTCTTTTACCGGGCTGCTCCAGGAAACGGGGGATGAGGATTGGCGAAAGGTTATGGATTTGAACCTGGACGCCGCCTTTTACACCATGCGGTCGGTGCTGCCGGTCATGATCGGGCGGGGACGGGGTTCGGTGGTGAACTTGACAAGCATGTGGGGCATATCCGGGGCATCCTGTGAGGCGGCCTATTCAGCGGCCAAGGCGGGGCTCATCGGCCTGAGCAAGGCGACGGCCCGGGAAGTGGGCCCCAGCGGCATCCGGGTGAACTGCGTGGCGCCGGGTTGGATCGATACCGGGATGAACGCCCATTTCTCCCAAGAGGAGGTGGCGGCTTTCGCGGCCGACACGCCCCTATGCCGCATTGGACAGCCCCGGGAAGTGGCGGAGGCCGTGGAGTTTTTGTGTTCGGACCGGGCTTCCTTCATCACGGGCCAAGTGCTGTGCGTAGATGGCGGATACCTGATGAACTAAAGAGGGGAGAGGCAAATGAGCCGTATTGAGATCCTGGATACTACCCTGCGGGACGGAGCACAGGGAGAGGGCGTGGTCTTTTCCAGGGAGGATAAGATCAAGGTCATCCGCGCCCTGGATGACCTGGGGGTGAACTATATCGAGGCGGGCAATCCCGCATCCAACCCCAAAGACCGGGCCCTTTTCTCCTTTGCCGCCGAGCACCTGCGCCTGAAAAACGCCTGTATCGTGGCCTTTACCGCTACCTGCCGGGTGGGCAGGGAAGCCCGGGAGGACGAGGGGTTGCTGGAGACCCTGGCATCGGGCGCCCGTACCGTTTCCCTCTTCGGCAAAGCGTCCCGAACCCAGGTAGAAGGGGTGCTGCAATGTACGCTGGAGGAAAACCTGCGCATGATCCGGGATTCCGTCGCCTTTCTGCGGGGAATGGGCGTCGAAGTGTTTTTCGATGCGGAGCACTTTTTTGACGGGTACCGGGAGGATCCGGATTATGCTCTGGAGGCGGCACGGGCGGCTTTGAAGGCAGGGGCTGCCCAGGTGGTGTTGTGCGACACAAACGGAGCCGGATTGCCCAACGATATCGGCAGGGTGACGAGGGAGATGCAGAAACGACTGGGCGCGCCCCTGGGCATCCACTGCCACAATGACACCGGCTTGGCTACCGCATCTACCATGGAGGCCGTGCTGGCGGGGGCTACCCAGGTTCAGGGCACCATGAACGGTTACGGGGAGCGCTGCGGCAACGCCAACCTGTGCCAGGTCATCCCCAATCTTCAGCTGCTTTTGAACCTGCCTTGTCTGACGGAAGAGCAACTGGCAACCCTGACCCCCACAGCCCGGCTGATCAGCGAAATCGCCAACCTGGCCATGGACGAACGCAGCCCATACGTAGGCCGTTCCGCCTTCACCCATAAGGGAGGCATGCACATCGACGGCATGCTGAAGGATTCGGGAACGTTCGAGCACATCCGTCCCGAGCGGGTGGGAAACCGCCGCCGTTACCTCATGAGCGAAATGGCGGGACGGGGCGCCTTGATGACCAGGCTGACCCAGCTGGCCCCCGGACTGACCAAAGACAGCCGGGAGACCCGTGCTATCATGGATATGCTGAAAGAACTGGAAATGGAAGGCTATTCCTTTGAAGATGCGGAAGGTTCCCTGGCCCTTCGGGTGCTGGGGGTGCTGGGAAAACGCAGACGCTTCTTCGAGGTTCGGGATTTCCACGTATTCTCTCGCCGACCCGAAGACGACAAAAACGCCCAAGCCTACGTGAAAGTAGAAGTGGACGGGCAGGTAGAGATCACGGCAGAGGAGGGGGACGGTCCGGTGAACGCCCTGGACTTGGCCCTGCGCAAAGCACTCACGCGATTCTATCCCTGCCTGAACGATATGCGGCTGAGAGACTTCAAAGTGCGGGTTGTGAACGCCAACGGCACTGCCTCCGCAGTGCGGGTTGGCATCGAGTCAACGGACGGACGGAACGTGTGGAGCACGGTGGGGGTGTCCAGCAACATCATCGAGGCCAGTTTTATTGCCCTCAGCGACTCCATCGAGTACCTTCTGTTGGGCGTCGGTTCCAACTTTGAGGGCGCATAGGGATTATGGCTCTTAGGCCTCCTCCTGATATGTTCCGGAGGTAAAGGCGTGGAGTAAATCCAGGGCTTCCTGAGCGCGGTCGGCATCCACATAGATCTCCTGACCCAAAATGGTGGAACCAGCCAGAATGGGCAGGGGATCCATGCCGTACTTGGGGCGGATCACGCTTGGGATGCCCGCGCTTTCCAGCAAGCCGCGGAGCATGGGGCCTTGCACACCGTCGTATACGGTGGCTACGCACACGCTTTCCGGGACAGGTGGCTGTTTGGAAACAAACATGAATATCTCTCCTTCTCAGCGAAGCTTGTTCAGCAGGCCGTTACGCTCCAACGCACCCAGGAGAGGCTTTGCTAGGAGCACGGATACCACGGTGGCCAGAGTTGCATTGGTCAGGGAGACCAGCAATTTGGTGGAACAGGCAATGATGGCGGCGGGCAAAGTGGAGCCTGCAAGAATCAGCACCGCAACAGATTTTACGGCGTACAGCAGGAAATAGCTGAAAGCGCCCGCAGCCGCGCCCACCGCGGTGCGAAGGAAACTCGGGGCCCTGTAGGTGCCGCGGGGTGAGGTGATGACCCCGCATACAAAGCCCATGATGAAGAAAAACACCAGGGTAAAGGGTGCGCTGGCGGTGAATGCCGGATCGGTGAGGTCATACAGCGCGGAGCCGATCCCGGCAGCCAGCCCGCCAAATACAGGTCCCAGCAACATACCACTGAGCAGGCAGAAAACATTGCCCACCTTCAGCATGGTCTGGCCCACAGGGGTAGGGATTGGGACCTTGAAGAACATGGTGGTCACGAAGACGATGGCTGCCATCAGAGCGGTGAAGACAGAGCGGTACAGCATTTTTTCCTGGGTTTTTGCATTTTTATCTGCTTTCATGTATGTACACCTCCCGGTAAAGAAAAACCCCCGCACCCCGTCGGTGCGGGGGCAAAAAGATTCTACTTGCTCAGCTCGCTGGTGCAATGGGGGCAACGGATGGCGTCATCCGCGATCTCCATTTTGCAAAACATACATTTGCGGGCTTCTTTTGTTGGCGCTTCTTCGGGCTTTCGCTGCATCTTGCTGATAAGCTTGACAAAGAGAAAGACGCAGACTGCGATGAGCAGGAAGTTGATGACGGCCTGCAGGAAGGCGCCATAGTTGATGGAGGCGGCGGTTTCGCCCTCGCCCAGCATAATTTTCAGGTCGGCGAAGTTGATGCGTCCGGTCAAAAGGGAAAGGATGGGCATGAAAAGGTCGTTGACCAGGGAAGTGACGATGGCGCCGAAGGCAGCACCGATCATAACGCCGACGGCCATGTCGATGACGTTCCCTTTAAATGCGAATTTCTTGAATTCGTTAAACAATTCCTTCATGATCGCTCTCTTCTCCTTCCCAAATTGGGCTATGGGTTATTATAGGATATGCAATACTCCTTGTCAACAGAAGAATTGTGCATTTGAAGGAACGATTTACCTTGGATTTCCATAGGGTGGATTGCAAGCCGGTACTTCCTATGGTATAATCGCCGGGTATATTCTGCAAGGAGGAAGACGGCCGCCATGATCTATTCCAGTGTGCTTGAAGCGATCGGAGGCACTCCCGTGATCCAGCTGAACCGCATGGTGCCCGGAGGCAGTGCCCGGGTATTGGTAAAATATGAGGGCGTCAACATCGGCGGCTCCATCAAGACGCGGACCGCTTATAATATGATCCTGGAGGCGGAGCGCCAGGGCATCCTGACTTCCGATACCATCATCGTGGAGCCCACAAGCGGCAACCAGGGGATCGGTCTGGCCCTGGTCGGCGCGGTGCGGGGGTACAAGGTGCGCATCATTATGCCCGACTCCGTAAGCCAGGAGCGGCGAAAGCTGATCCGGGCTTACGGCGCCGAACTGATCCTCATCCATGACGAGGGAGACATAGGCCAGTGTGTCGCCCGCTGTCTGGAGACTGCCCTCGACATGGCCTGGAGCGACCATAGGGTGTGGGTTCCCCAGCAGTTCGAAAATCCCAACAATCCCCTGGTGCACAAGTACCACACGGCGGTAGAGATCCTGGAACAGGTGGGGGGACCCATTCACGGCTTTTGTTCCGGAGTGGGCACCGGCGGCACTTTAACGGGCATCGGCGAGACCCTGAAAGGGGTGTACCCCAATATCCGGATCTGGGCGGTGGAGCCTGAAAATGCGGCCATCTTATCCGGAGGCGGCGTAGGCACTCACCTTCAGATGGGCATTGGGGACGGGCTGATCCCCGCAAATCTCAACCTGGAGATCTATGACCATATCGATATCGTCACAGATGAAGAGGCCCTGAATACCTCAAGGCGCCTGATCCGGGAAGAGGGTATCCTCTGCGGAATCTCCAGCGGCACCAACGTCACCGCAGCCTTGCGCCTGGCCAAAGAGCTGGGGCCGGGCAAGACGGTGGTCACCATCCTCCCCGACACCGGAGAACGCTACTTCAGCACCGAACTCTTCGGTGACTGAACCATAACGAAAAAAACGCCCTGCTGCCGGAACGGCGGCAGGGTTTTGCTATTTGCTTAACAGCAGCACCAAAAGGGAAAACACAGCCTTGCCCCGCACAGGCACAAGCACAGGCGGCCGATGTCCAGGCCAGGCATGGTAAAGTCCCGGCCAAACTGACGATATTGTGTGGCTCCGTACTGCACCTGCTCCAACAGGTGGCGATACTCGTAGTTGTCCGGCTCCAATTCCACGGCGCGGCGCGCATGATCCACGGCCTCGGTGCGATTGCCCAAATTAAAGGTGGCTACCGCATAGTAGTAATGCCAGCGGGCGCCCCGCTCGGCAGAAGGGATGGAATGCAGGGTATTGATGGCTTCGCTAAAACGTCTGGAATTGATGTAATTGCGCACAGCGGTCATGCGGGGGGATTCGCTCTGTGCGCTGCCGTATCCTTGGCCCCAGTTCCCCCAACTCCCCCAAGGGCCATAGCTGCCGTAGCCGCTATACCCACTCTGCTGGGGACCGGTTTTGTTGCCCTTCATGATTTGGGTATAAGCCTCATTGATCTCCTTCATCCGGGTCTCGGCGTAGGGAGAGGATTTGTTCAAATCGGGATGGTATTTTTTTGCCAGCCGCTTGTAGGCTGCTTTGACCTCATCGTCTGAAGCGCCGGGGTCAAGGCCCAAAACCTTGTAAGGGTCGTTGATCATGCCTTAGCCTCCTCGCCGAAACGTTTGTGTCGGATGATGCGGTATCTGGTCCAAACGCCGGAATACAGTACATTGCGAAGGATCCCCAAGTCTTGTACCAGAGGCAGTTGCTCAAAGGCTACGGTGCCTTCTCCCAGCAAAAGCTGCAGGTTATCCAGGGTACGCTGCTCGAAATCCGTCTGCTCACAACAGGACAGGAGGGGATTGAAACGGCCATGTTTTCGGTCGGATTCCAGGTCGTCGTAGGCATCCATCAGGTAGATGAAACGCCCCATGGCGGCTCCGAGCTTGCGCAAGGTGTCGCTCCACATGTCCTTGTGGTATACAAACAATTCGCCCAACAAGTCGCCAAAGGCGTTGACCAAAGGATCCAAGGCGCTGCAACCTGCTTTTTCCAGCCTGTCCAATTCCTCCAGGGAAGCGGTCACCTGGGCCAGCTGACGGGGATATTGGGACTCGATGCGCTTATAGGCATTGCGCAGGGAACGGGCCCGGGAATACCCGACAAGGCTATGGTCATCCTTCCAGTCGTCCAGGGCCTTATGATAGGTGAGTACGATGGTCATGTCCGCAGCGTAGTCGATGTAGGCGTTGCTCAGATGCTTCTGTTTTTTGCGGGGGTGGAGAAGGCAGCGTTCGTTCCCCATGACGGTTTCCGGTTCATATAGGGAAGTGAGCAATGCGCTCAGGAAAGTCATCTCATAAGATAATGACAGCCTGCCCAGCGTACCATAGCGGTGGCCCAGTGTGCGGCACAACCCACAATAGTACGCGCCGAAGCGGATTCGTTCCTCTTCTGAAAGCGCATCTTTATTTGCCATGACATAGCCGAACATCGTCAGACCTTCTTTTGGATGCGGTTGCCACAACGACCACAGGTAACCGTCACATCCCCAGCGCCCCGGGGCAGACGCAACTTGGCCTTACACTGAGGACAGGCGAAATATACGTAGGTTCGAGCGTTTTTGATGCGGGTAAAAAGCTGCCGCGCCTTGGAGGGCAGATCCCCGAAGTGTTTCAGGAACCATGCGTTTTCTGCATAGCGCTTTTGGTTGTTTTTTGAAAGTATGCGGAACAGGGCGTATAGTAACAGGAACAGCGCCAACGTACTGAAAATGCTGAACAAGGGGATAAGGGCCAGCAGGTTCAGGATGACGGAGGCGTAGATCATGGTGATGGAGAACTGATCCATTCCATGCCGCCCGATCATGAACTTGGACAGAGCTTCCCGGATTTTATACAAAAACCCACGCATGATGATCACCTCTATCATATATCGTACACCAAATTGGTGTCAGAAATATGAAAATCAGGTTTAGTTCATCCGAATCTCCGTCACCAGGCAAAAATCATGTCGTCACTATTTTATAGGGTGACTGCGTCTGATGGGTCAAGAAACAAAAAGGGTATTGAATAGGATTTCCAAAAAGGATGGACATCAAAAGATAAGGAAAAGCTCGAAAAGCTCGACGATATTCCAAGGATGATTATAGCTTGCGGAAAAGGGTGATATAAGATATAATAAATGAGCAAAATCGAATGATGCCCGAAATACAAGGAGGAGCACAGCCATGAAAATCACACTGAATCCCGACCAGGAGGTTGTCAGGACCATAAAAGAGGGGTTGAAAAGCACCGGAGGGTATTGCCCTTGCCGCGTGCAGCGCACCCCGGAGAACAAATGTATGTGTAAAGAATTCCGGGATCAGATCGCCGACCCGGAATTCGAAGGATATTGCCATTGCATGTTATATCACAAAGCCAAATGACGAGATGAGCCCTTTGGAACCTTGGAGAAGAGGGCACAGAGTCAGCGCGTTCTCTTTATTGCTGCACAGCGCCAGTCACTGTGCAGCATTTTTGTACGAGGCTTAGTCGGTCCGTCTGTTTGTAAGGGGAAGGCTATGGGATTTAAATCGTAAGCGCTCAATAAAGCACACCTGTAAAAGGGTATGAGGATATGAGAAACTGTGTCTAAGCAAGTCGGATAGAAACCAAGGGGATCTAACCGACTTCAACAGACACAGGAGGTCGGGAGGAATGGGAGCTCAGGCGATAAAAGACATGGCACATGTTCAAGAATGG
>JAAYOH010000099.1 GCA_012520375.1 Clostridiales bacterium | reverse complement strand
GGCGGGTGCTGGAGCGCATGAGGGGGACCTGTCTCGTCGAAGCCCGGCTGAAGACCGGACGCACCCATCAGATCCGGGTCCATATGGCCTCCCTGGGCTGTCCGGTGCTGGGGGATCCCGTCTACGGGCCTGCCCGGATGCCCCACGGGGTACAGGGAGGTCAGCTGTTGCACGCCCATGAACTGGGTTTCGCACATCCGAGGACGGGGGAAGAACTGCTGTTTCGGGCGGAACCCGAGCAGCGCTTTCTGCACTGGGCGCAGACACTGGGCTGCAGCTTTGATTTTCGGATTGATTTGAAGTAAAGTCTGGAAATTAACGCGCTTCCCCTTGTAAAATATAGCGGATGGGGTTATACTGATAGCCGGTTATAAAGAAAATATTGCGCAACGTGAAAGGGGATCATTATGGCTCACAAGTATGTATACCTGTTCAACGAAGGCAACGCGGGCATGCGCAACCTGCTGGGCGGCAAGGGCGCCAACCTGGCGGAGATGACTTCCTTGGGTCTGCCCGTACCCCAGGGGTTTACGGTCAGCACCGAAGCTTGTACCGCTTACTACCACGACGGCAAGATGATCAACGACGAGATCACGGGGCAGATCGAGAACGCCCTGAAGGAGATCGAAATCATCTGCGGCAAAAAGTTCGGCGACGAGGAGAACCCCTTCCTGGTTTCCGTGCGCTCCGGCTCCCGGGTCTCCATGCCCGGCATGATGGACACCATCCTGAACCTGGGGCTGAACGACAAGACCGTCAAGGGCCTGGCCAAGCTCACCCAGAATGAGCGCTTTGCCTACGATTCCTACCGCCGCTTCATCATGATGTTTTCCGACGTGGTCATGGAGATCCCCAGGGCCAAGTTCGAACGCCTGCTGGACATGCTGAAGGAAGAAAAGGGCGTGGAGTTCGACACCGATCTGGACGCCGACGATATGAAGAACGCCGTGGCCCTGTTCAAGAACCTCTACTACGAAGAGAAGGGTACCTTCTTCCCTCAGAATCCCAGGGAGCAGCTGATGGAGTCCATCAAGGCGGTATTCCGCTCCTGGGACAACAGCCGTGCCATTTACTACCGCCGCATGAACGATATCCCCGGCGACTGGGGCACCGCGGTGAACGTGCAGAGCATGGTGTTCGGCAACATGGGCGAGACGTCCGGTACCGGCGTCGCCTTTACCCGCGACCCCTCCACCGGCGAGAACAAGTTGTACGGCGAGTACCTGATCAACGCCCAGGGCGAAGACGTGGTGGCCGGCACCCGCACGCCCGAGCACATCGAAACCCTGAAGGACATCATGCCCGAGGTGTACGATGAGTTCGCCCAGATCGCCAAGACCCTGGAAAAACACTACCGGGACATGCAGGATATGGAGTACACCATCGAGCGGGGCAAACTGTACATGCTGCAGACCCGCAACGGCAAGCGCACCGCAGCCGCGGCGTTGAAAATCGCCGTGGACCTGGTGAACGAGGGCATGATCACCAAAGAAGAAGCCATCATGAAGGTAGAGCCCCGTCAGCTGGACGCCCTGTTGCATCCCCAGTTTGACCCCAAAGCCCTGAAGAACGCCAAGCCCATTGCCAAGGGTCTCGCGGCTTCCCCCGGCGCTGCCTGCGGACAGATCTATTTCACATCTGCTGACAGCACTGTAGCCGCCAAGGCGGGACAGACGGTGGTGATGGTGCGCGCAGAGACTTCTCCCGAAGATATCGAGGGCATGAACCACGCCCGGGGCATCCTGACCAGCCGGGGCGGCATGACCAGCCATGCGGCGGTGGTTGCCCGCGGCATGGGTACCTGCTGCGTCGCGGGCTGCTCCGAGATCCGCATCGACGAGGCAAACAAGGTCATGTACGTGGGGGACCGCCAGTTCGCGGAAGGAGATTTCCTCTCCATCGACGGCTCCACCGGCAACGTGTACGGCGAATCCATTCCCACCGTGGACGCCGACGTCACAGGCGATTTCGCCACCATCATGGGCTGGGCGGACTCGGTACGCCGGCTGAAGGTGCGCACCAATGCCGACACGCCCCACGATGCCGAAGTGGCCCTTCGCTTTGGCGCCGAGGGCATCGGCCTTACCCGTACCGAGCACATGTTCTTTGCCGCCGACCGCATCGCTGCCATGCGGGAGATGATCCTGGCGGACACCGAGAGCCAGCGCCGCATTGCCCTGAACAAGATCCTGCCCATGCAGAAGGAGGATTTCAAGGGCATATACCGGGTCATGGGCGAGCTCCCGGTGACCATCCGCTACCTGGATCCGCCGCTGCACGAGTTCCTGCCTTCCAAGAACATGACCGCGGAGATCCAAGCCATCGCCAAGGAACTGGATACCACGCCGGATGCCGTCGTGGCCAAGATCGATGCCCTCCACGAATTTAACCCCATGATGGGGCATCGCGGCTGCCGCCTGTCCGTCACCTACTCCGAGATCGCCGAGATGCAGACCCGCGCCGTCATAGAAGCCGCCATCGAGGTGACCCAGGAGACGGGCCATGTCATCCATCCCGAGATCATGATCCCCCTGGTGGGCGCCGTGAAGGAGCTGGCCTATGTCCGCAGTGTGGTGGACGAGACTGCCCAAAAGGTCATGAAGGAAAGACAGGTCAAGCTGAACTATTGGGTCGGCACCATGATCGAGATCCCCCGGGCCGCCCTGACCGCCGACAAGATCGCCACCGAAGCCCAGTTCTTCTCCTTCGGCACCAACGATCTGACCCAGATGACCTACGGCTTCAGCCGGGACGACGCGGCGAAGTTCCTGGATTCCTACTACGAGAAGAAGATCTTCGACTTCGATCCCTTCGCCCATCTGGACAAGGACGGCGTGGGCAAGCTGATCGAAATGTCCGTCAAGCTGGGCCGTCAGACCCGCCCCGAGATCAAGCTGGGCATCTGCGGCGAGCATGGCGGCGACCAGTCCAGCGTAATCTTCTGCCATGACGTGGGCCTGGATTATGTGTCCTGCTCTCCCTTCCGGGTGCCCATCGCCCGCCTGGCTGCAGCCCACGCCGCCATCATGGAGAAGAGAGCCAAAAACTAACAACCGCATCCCTTCCCACGGCCCCGCGAGCCATTTGCGGGGCCGTGCTTCATACGATAAGCGCATTCCTTGACATGACATACCGACGGGACCAGGGCGTCCCGAAGAAAGGAGAACAGGATGAAACAGAGGATCCATACCGAAAAGGCGCCCGGCGCCATCGGCCCTTACAGCCAGGCGATCCGGGTGGGAGATCTGGTGTACACTTCGGGACAGCTGGGCATCGACCCGGCGACCGGGAAGCTGGCGGAGGGCGTGGAGCGGCAGGCCGAGTGCGCCCTGAACAATCTGCGGGAAGTGCTGCGGGCGGCGGGCGCCAGCCTGGACAGCGTGGTGAAGACCACGGTCTTCGTGGCGGACATGAAGGACTTTGCCGTGGTAAACGCAGTGTACGCTTCCTATTTCAACGAGGAAGCCGGCTATCCCGGCAGGAGCTGTGTGCAGGTGGCAGGGTTGCCCCTGGGCGGGCTGGTGGAGATCGAGTGCGTCGCGCTGTGCCGATGAAACAGCCCTAACCTAATCTTGCTTGAAAATTGTGCTTCCGAACGGTACAATGAAGTAGTTGGGGAGGGATGGCCATGCAACTGCTGAAAGACAGGATTTTGCGGGACGGCTATGCGTTGGGCAACGACATTCTGCTGGTGGACAGCTTCATCAATCACCAGGTCGATCCGGAGATGATGCGCCAGATCGGCATGGAGTTCGCCCGGATATTCGGGGACAAGGGCGTGACCAAGGTGGCGACCATTGCGGTATCCGGCGTGTCTCCCGCCTTGATGACCGCCCTGGAACTGGGCGTGCCCATGTTGATCATGAAGAAAGAGGTCTCCCGCATCCTGTCCCAGGAGCTGCTGCAAACCCCGGTTCATTCTTATACCAGGGGGAACGACTATCTGCTCACCGCCAAGCGCTGTTTCCTGGAGCCGGGTGACAGGGTGCTGTTCATCGACGATTTTCTGGCCAACGGCGAGGCGGCCATGGGCGCGGTGCGCATTGTAGAAAGTTCCGGCGCCACCCTGGTGGGGATCGGCAGTGTGATCGAAAAAGCCTTCCAGCCGGGCCGGGAAAAGCTGCGCACCTTGGGCTACGAACCCGTTGCCCTGGCGCGGATCGGCCGCCTGGACGAGGGCGTCATCGAATTTGAAGAAAACTGAAGGAGCGAGGGAAACCATGGCAAAGGATCTGAAAAACGTCAAATGTTTTCTGTTGGACATGGACGGCACTTTTTATCTGGGGGAGAATATCCTGCCCGGCAGCCTTGATTTTATCGAGGCGGTGAAGGCCTCCGGCAGGGATTTCCTGTTTCTGACCAACAACTCCTCCCACAATGCGGACTACTACGTCAAGCGCCTGGAGCGGATGGGCCTTGCGGTGGGTGCCGAAAAGATCCTGACCAGCGGACAGGCTACCGCCATCAAACTGAACCAGCTGTATCCCGGCAAGCGGGCCTTTTTGCTGGGCAATTCCTATCTCTTCGATGAGCTGACGGAGGGCGGTGTGATCATCGATCAGGAGGATCCCGAGATCGTGGTGATCGGCTACGACACCACCCTGGACTATGCCAAGATGACGGCGGTGTGCGACTGGGTCCGCGCCGGGCTCCCCTATATCGCCACCCATCCCGATTTCAATTGCCCCACAGAGACCGGGTTCGCCCCGGATATCGGCGCCATCATAGCGTTCATCGAGGCTTCCACCGAGCGCAGGCCCGATTTGATCGTAGGCAAGCCCCATGCGGGCATTGTGGAAGCGGTGCTGGCCCGTACCGGGCTCACCAACGACCAGCTGGCCATGGTGGGCGACCGGCTGTACACCGACATAGAGACCGGGCTGCGCAACGGCATGACTTCCATCCTGGTTTTGAGCGGCGAGACCACCCCGGAGATGGCGGCCGCTTCCGAAACCAAACCCCATATGACCTTTGGCTATCTGGCCGACATGATCCCCCTGCTGTGAAGGGCGCTTTGAAGGCCATCCTCCTGGCAGCGCTCCTGATGGGGCTGTGCCTTGGGGCCGGGGGTTGCGGATATTTGCTCCTGGACGCGGGGGAACCCCAGGTCATAGGGGCAAGCGAATGAATTGAGGTGATCGGAGTGGCGAAAAAGATGGCGTTGCTGCTGTTTGTGGCGGCCTTGTTTGTGTTTACCTTTTCTCCTGTCAACGAACAGCGTTTTGACCTGGTCCTGCAGCAAGTGCCGGAACCCGGGCGGGCGGAGGTCCCCGAGCCGGAGCGCGAGCAGACGGCTACCCCGGCGCCTCTGTCCATTCCGACGCCGGAGCCCACGCCGATCCCCACCCCCATTCCAACGCCTACCCCACGGCCCACCCCCGAACCCACGCCCCTGGTGAAGGGTATGCAGAACGAGGACGTGACCGCGCTGCAGAACCGGCTGACGGAACTGGGCTTCCTGAGTGAAACGGTGGACGGGGTCTTTGGGAACGACACCGCCACGGCCGTCAACGATGCCAAGCAGTTCCTGAACGATTTGTATCTTGCGGAATCCACCCCCCCCCCGGAAGGCGAGATGTTGCAGCCGCCGTATCCCCTGGACGGACGGGCGGAAGCCGCTTTTGTGCAGATCCTGCACGACGAGGGATTCAACAGCGGCATGCAGGTGGTGGATCAGGGCAGCGAGAGCAGCTGGATCAAGCGCCTGCAGGTCAGGCTGAACGGGCTGGGTTATCTGTACAAGGGGGTGGACGGCGCCCTGGGAGAAAAAACCGTCACCGCCCTCAAGTACTTTCAGAAGGTAAACGGCCTTGCCCAGACCGGTATTGGAGACGCGAACACCATCGCGGTGCTCTTTTCTTCCCGCGCTCTGGTCAGCGACAGGCCCCTCCACGAGTACAAGGTGGTGGTGGACATATCGGAGCAGCGGGTATACGTCTACCAGTGGGATGCCAACAAGGACAACTACGCAAAACTGGTGAAGAAGTTCAAATGCTCTACCGGGACCAGGTCAAATCCCACGCCCTTGGGAACCTTCGACGAGACGGTGCGACGGGGTGCGCTGTGGCACCACTTCAAGGATTTCGGCAACTGCTGGGCCCAATACGCCATCCACATCGACCCGACGGGCAACGTCATGTTCCACTCGGTGCTGTATACCAAGAAGAATGGCAAGCGCCCTACCAGTTCCTCGGTGAGGGCCCTGGGCCGGCGCGCCTCCCACGGATGCATCCGGCTGGCGGTGCCCAACGCCCAGTGGCTGCATGAAAACATCACGGACGGCACCACGGTGGTCATACAAAAGTAGAGCGATTTCAGCGTAGGAGGGAGAGCGATGTGCTCTCCCCCTTTGCGTGAGGCGGAGGTGTACGATGCCAGGCGTTTCCGATACGGCCTTTTACCTGGGCAGCCTGCCCGTGTACTGGTACGGGATCTGCATTGCCCTGGGGGTGTTTGCGGGCGCCCTGGTGCTGTTCCTGCGGGAGGCCAGGCTGGGCCTTCCCAAAGATACGGGGTTGGATGCGGCGCTGTGGGCGGTGCCCATGGGCCTGGTTTTTGCCCGCGCCTTTTATGTGGCCTTCCGCTGGGAAGAATTTGCGGGGGACCCGGCATCGATCCTGTACCTGCACAAGGGGGGCCTTGCCATATACGGCGGTTTGATGGGCGGCGGTGCGGCCCTTTTTTGCCATGCCCGGGCAAAGAAGATCTCTTTTGCCCTTTTGCTGGACCTGTTGGCGCCGGCCCTTGCCATCGGCCAGGCCATCGGAAGATGGGGCAACTTCTTCAACCAGGAAGCTTACGGCATTGCCGCCCCGGAGGTCCTGTGCTGGTTTCCCGCCAGCGTGCTGATCGAAGCGGAAGGAGGCTGGCATCTGGCCACATTTTTTTACGAGTCCCTTTGGTGCCTGCTGGTCTTTTTCTACCTTCTCCATCGGGAAAAGAAAGTGAAGGGACGGCCGGGAGACCTCTTTTTGCGCTACGGGTTGCTGTACGGGCTGGAACGCATGCTGGTGGAGGGACTCAGAACGGACAGCCTGTACCTTGGGCCCCTCCGGGTATCTCAGCTGATCAGCCTGGTCCTGGTGCTGGCGACCGGGACGGGCCTCATCGTGCGAAGGGAAAGGCGGACGTGACATGGCGGTCGTAACGGGGATCGAACGGGCAGGGTTCAAGGGGCGCATGGTCCGGATATCGGTGGACGAGCGGCTGCTATGCACCATCCCGGAGAGCGACTTCCAGCGGTTTCCCCTGGTTCTTGGGGAGGAAATCGAGACAGGCTCCTATCTGGACCGGGTTGCCGCCTGGCAGGCGGGGCCGGCTTACGAAATGGCGCTGACCATGCTGGACTACAGCGACCGCACGGAGCGGCAGATCCTCCGGGGGCTTGCGCAAAAAGGCATCCTGGAGGCGGCGGCCCTGGCGGTTGTGGAACGCTTGAAGGAGAGCGGCCTGGTCGACAACGAGGCCTACGCCCGACGGTTGGTGGAAAACCAGAAAACGGGGGCGGTGGGCCGGTACGCGGTGCGGCGCAAGCTGATGGCGAAGGGCATCGAAGAGGAAACAGCCCGGGAAGCCCTGGAAATCCTGGACGATGCCCAGCAGGAGGGCGCCTGCCGGGAGGCGGCCCGGAAATTGGCGCGCCGCTACCAAAAGGAAGAAAAGGGCGCCGCGATCCGCAAACTCTCCCAGGCCCTGATCCGGCGGGGCTTCTCATGGGATATCGTATCGGCTATCGTAGAGGAGATCTGGGGGGAGGAACCATGAAAAGGCAAATGGTATGGATCGCCTTGGCGCTGCTGCTCCTTGGAAGGGCGGTAACGGCGGAGGAAGGCGTCCGGGAAAGGGCCCTCTTTGCCCTGCGCCAGCGCCTTGAAACCGAGGCGGCGGGCTGTGCAGATCCGTGGACTGCCTACCTGTTGCGCCAGCAGCCCATGGAACTGCAGGTGGATCCGGAAGCGGGTACCCTGTCCTTTTCCCTGTGCGCCTGGGATCCCGGCGTGGACGCCCTGAAGGGGCCCGAGGAGCGGCACCTGGGGCAGATCGCGGCCCATCTTGCGGAAAGCCGGATCCGGGCCAGGCTGGACATTGCCCTCGAAAATGGTGAGGCACGAATCACCGGCGACCTGCAGCCCTTCCTGGCTGACGTGGAGGAAGCGGCCCGGGAAGCGCAGCGGCAGTTTGACCGGGTGGAAGTGCGCAGGGCCATCGTCGCCCGGCTCCTGCCCAAAGCATTATATCATGACGACGGCATGGCGAGCCCGGCCTTTCGCGCCCTGATCCACACCTATTCCGGCGTTTTTGCCCCGTATGAATTGGAGGCTGCCCTCGCCGCCTGTGGGGACGGCGTACTTCTGGTGGAAAACGGCCCGGGCGCGCTGCATCTTCGGCTTCAAACGGCAGCGGACCTGCCCGTGAAGGAAGCCGTGGAAAAGGCCAGGAGCTGGCTGGTCGCGAATGACTACAGCAACCGCCTGGAGGAAGAAGAGATCGGGGCGCTGCTCTTCCGGTCCCTTGCCGACTCCATCTCCGGCTTCGGGGAAAACAGGGAGACATTCCTCATCGATATGGAGGCGCTCCTCGCTGGGGATTTGTACTGTGAAGACTTTGCCGCCCATGGGAAGTGGATCGCGGAAGACATGAAAAGAGAACTGCCTGCCTTGGCGGCATACGCCCGCACCCTGCCCGACCATCCCCTGCGGCCTCAGCCCGAAACGGGGGTGCTGGGAGAGCAAAACGCAGGCGGAGGCACGCTCTTGCTCCTGAGCGCCGAAGACGACGGGCTGGGGCGCTATATCTGTTTCTCGGACCGGACGGGGCTGCGCCTGGCCGTTTTCCTGCGCTCGGGAGAGAGCTGCCGGGCCCATCTCCCCGCTGGGACCTATGCCCTATGGTGCGCCAAAGGGGTGGACTGGTACGGTACCCAGGCGCTCTTTGGAGAGAGCGGCACATACACCACGACGGAGGATCCCGTCACCATCCTGGACGAAAGCCACTACCACAGGATCGGTTTCGGGGGAGCGGGGGACCTGCCCACACGGGCAGGGGAGATCGGGACCTTTGGGTCATTCGGGATGGAGGCGTGACACAAAGAACGCGAGGAACCGTAGCGGGCAATGCATCCTATGAAGGCTAACCCTGGAACCGGGTTGGGTCATGGTGTAACTTGTTCGCGGAGCAAGGAATTTCTTGTCGGATTGGCTGATCCCATGTTCTCGGTTTGTTAAATCATTGCCCGAGGCTATGAAATCTTTCAATGATAGTAGAATTCAGGAGCCCAATATGGTACACTTTAGCCGCAGGTCGGTCACGGGGTTCTTGACTTCTTGGCATCGGAAACCAACCCTTTGCCAAGTTGAGAATCATGTAACGGTCGGAACTTTTTCTTCCACTGATGGAACGGCATTGTTTTTTGCGGATGCTGGGATTGGCCGATGCGGAATACCCTGCTGGGGCAGTACGAACGGAAAATGCTTCTATGAAGCCTGCGGAGGCACCCCACGGAATATTGGTGGGATATTGGTATGGTATGTGAAAGCCCTTGAAGCCTTGGTTAAAATTAAAAACAATTGTTTTGTGACAGCACTGATACGGACTATGTACATGCAAACACAAGGGCCAAAGGCCTTTGAATAATAAAGGGAGGGATTTCAATGAGAAAATTCTTGTCGTTGCTCCTGAGCGTTGTCCTTTTCCTGATGGTGGTGCCTGCGTTTGCCTACGATGCAGGGACTTATACGGGAACAGGACAGGGCATGCTGGGCGAAATCAAAGTCGAAGTGACATTCGGAGAAGACGCGATCGAAAACATTGAAGTTGTGTCGTGCAATGACAGCGCGGGGATTGCGGATGTCGCGATTGCGAAAGTCCCGGCAGATATCGTCACCTATCAATCGTTGGGTGTCGATGCGGCGACTTCAGCCACAATCACTTCCATGGGCATTTTGGAGGCGGTGGCAGATGCGGTCGCGCAAGCCGGCGGCGATGTCGAGGCGCTGAAGGATGTCGCTGTCGACAAGGTCGCAGGGGAAGAGGTTGCGATGGAAGCCGACGTGGTTATCATTGGCGGCGGTGGCGCGGGCTTGGCCGCTGCGACAGCTGCGGCAGAGGGGGGCGCATCGGTTATCTTGGTGGAGAAGGGTGCGGCGTACGGCGGAAATACCATTTTATCCGGTGGGTATTTTCAGGCGGCGCATCCGGACTATCTGGAGTATGCCCCCCTGACGGAAGGACAAAAGAGCGAAATTGAGCGCTATATTGCGCTTGAACCCAAGGATGAGCGGATGGCCGGCTGGCAGGCGGCCGTGAAGGAACAATACAAAGCGCATATTGACGCGGGCAATGAGTACTTATTCGATTCCCCGGAATTGCACATGATCCAGACCTATGACGGCGGGGATTATCTGGGCGATAGCGCCTTGATCGAGATGATGGCGTACAAGGACGTTGAAGCCATGGACTGGCTGAGCGAACACGGCTTCACCTGGAAGCCAAGCACGGTTGCCATTGTAGGCTCTATTTGGATGAGGTGCAAAGCGTCCGACACCTATGCCAGTGGCCAGGGCTTTATCAAGATCCTGGGCGACGCCTTTGCTGCCGCCGGCGGTCAGTCCGTTTTCGATTGCAAGGCAGAGCACCTGATACAGGATGAAACCGGGAAAATCGTGGGCGTGACGGGCGTCTCTACCGTGGACGGCACGCCGTATTCCTTCAAGGCCGGAAAAGGCGTCATCATTGCCTGCGGCGGCTTCGGCGCGAACGTCGAAATGCGGCAGGAATACGATGAACTCTGGGGCAACCTGACGGCTGCTGTCCCGACGACCAATGCGCCGACCATCACGGGAGATGGCATTGTCATGGCGAAGGAAGTTGGCGCCGCCTTGACGGGAATGGGCCAAATCCAAATGTTGCCTTTGGCTGATCCGGTAAGCGGCAGGACGAGCAATGTCATCGGTGAAGGGACAAACATGTACGTGAACCAGGAAGGCAAGCGGTTTGTGGACGAGTCATCACGCCGGGACGTCTTGGCCAAAGCGATTCTGGCGCAGACAGGTTCGTATTGCTATGTCATTTCAACCTTCTGGAACAGCCGCATGGACGCCGATTACAAGAACAACTACCATCTCTATTTGGATGATTTGATTGCTGAAGGCGCCGTGGTAGCGGCGGACACGCTGGAAGAGCTGGCGGAAAAGATCGGCTGCCCTGCGGACGTTTTTGTGGAGACCTGTACGAACTTCAACAAATACGCTGCCGAAAGCAACGACCCCGAGTGCGGGCGCGTGGTGTTCCCGGAAAACGCGGCGCTGGAAATGGAAGGTCCGTTCTATGCATGCAAGCGCGCACCTGCCGTGCATCACACCATGGGCGGGATCAAGGTGAACACAAAGAACCAGGTAGAGGCCGAGGACGGCAGCATCATCGCTGGGTTGTATGCTGCAGGAGAGGTGACCGGCGGTTTCCACGGCTCCAATCGCCTGGGCGGAAACGCAGTGTCTGAGGTGATTGCAACCGGCCGCAATGCGGCAACGAATCTGTTGGCCGAATAACGGGCTGAGCAGCTGAGCAACTAAATAGCTAAGAATGCCCCCGTGCTCCATGGTATGTTGTGTTCTTGGAGCACGGGGGCTATTTGGAGGGTGGCAAAATGGGTTGAATACGTCAGCGGCATCTGACGGTTCCTTATGCGCTGCTTTGAATCCGCCGTATACCTGAAATCATCCAAGCAGCAGCGATCTCTTGCAGTTCCGCCGGGTTTTTTCTGCAGAACCGGGTGATGACGTTCGCGACCATATCGGCGTTGGCATCCACAGGGAAACCGGTTGCCAGCCAGCAGAGGCCTTCATTGTGGTGCACCAGAGCATCCACATCGCTGCCGAAGCGGGGAATTCCATTAGAAGGGCTTGGCTTTTGCAGCGCCGTCAATCCTTGGCAAACGAGAAAGCAAGCTCGGGATATCCGAAGGAAGCGACCGTCACGGTATATTGCTTGCCGTCTTCAAACAGCGGGTACGCATCGCCTTTGCGGGGTTTTACCACGCCGTCAACATTGAGCACGCCGTTTTCGTCCAACGCAATAAAGCTGCCCACCGTACCGTGGTGCCCAATGATCTCCTGTTCCGTGGCTTTTTCATCGCCTTCGGCCAGGACCAGCACATGCTGGATGTTCTGAAGATAATCGGTGATAGAACCGGAAGCAAGGACGATTCCCCCGCAGTCGAAAGAAATATCCTCAGCTTTCAGGCCGCTGTCGATGACAAACCAAGGGGCCTGTGCCACCGCAAGGCCGCCTTCAAAGGAAGGAGAACGATATTTGGCGCCTGCATCCACCACATTCACATAGTAGTAACCGGCCTTCAGTTCAGCCATGTCACGGAAAGTGATGGTCACATTTCTGTCGCCAATTTCCACAGCATAACTGTCCGCGGGAACAATTTCTTCATTGCGCACGCCCCAGCGGATGTCCAGAACCTGCAGATCGAAATCTTCGGGCAGGGCGTTGGCCAGCGTCAGCACGTTGCCCCTGAGCCCTTCCACCGGCAATGCGGAGCCTTCCACGTTCAGGAAGGTCTTTCCGGCTTTGCCTTCAAAGGCATTCACCACAGCTTCCTGGGCGGCGGCGCCCACCATGGTCGCGCCGGAAACGGCATCCGGGCCGCCCGGGTTCATGTCCATGGCCTTGACTTCCTCCAGGGTCTTGCCGATGAATTTTTCCAGCAAGCCGCCGTCGACCGCGACGTCAAAGTAGGGCTTGTTCTTTTTGATCCAGAAGTCCTCGTCGTCCCCCTGAACCGAACCGGGGCCGCCGGTGCCGTTGTCCCTCACGGCAGTTATGACGCCATCGTCATCCACCTCGATTGTCAGCCTTATATTGTAGAACGGGGGATGGATGAAGGGATCGATGGAGGGGTAGCAACGCTGGTCCACGTTGGCATCGCCCTCCAGCGTTTGATGTGCCAAAGCCTGGGACGCAGTCAGCATCATGCAGAATGCCATGACCAGGGCAAGCATAAGACGGTATGTTTTCATGGAAACCCTCCTCATAAATCGTTGATGATTCGAAACCGTTATACAATCGCAGCGCCCAGCGCCTTGCAGGCGGCCTGAGCTTCGTCATCCGGGGCGTTGTTGGCCATCACGCTTTCTGCAGCCAGGGTGATGCCCTTCTCTGCGCAGCGTTCTTCCCACAGGCGAAGCCATTCTCCGTCGCCCCAATCATAGCTGCCGAACAAGACGACCCTTTTGCCGGGCAAAGAGGGCTCGATCCCCTCCAGCATGGGCAGGAATTCACCATCCTCCAGCTCTTCCGCTCCCATGGCGGGGCAGCCCAACGCCACGGCGTCATAAGCCTCTACGCTTGTCACCTCCTCACAGGTCAAAACGTCGACCTGTGCGCCGACAGCTTCTGCGCCTTCTGCCACTGCTTTCGCCATGGCCTCCGTGTTTCCCGTTCCACTCCAGTAGATTACTGCAACCTTGCTCATGAGAATACCTCCCTCTTTTTTGACCTATTCCACTCCTTTGCAGGATCCTGAATAGCCTTCTTATCTGGCTACGGCCAACCTGTCCAGAGAATACCCCTGTGCGTAGCGGCGCAAATATGCTTCTGTGCAACGCCTGCACCGGGCAAACTGCCGGATGGCACCCTCCACATCGTCATAGACCTTCCATAGTCCACAGAGCTTGTAGCTGTCCTTCCGGTGCATAAACCCATCGACATCCGCCGGAGGATAGCCCAGAAACAGCCCCACCTCATGGGGAAATTCACCTTCGGCACGCAGGCGGGCGATCAGATGCGCCAAACAGGCGTTTGCGTTTCCAGGGGGATACCCGCATTTTGACAGGAGTTTTCTGGACAGAGGATCGCTCAGGTCATCTTCCAGAAGCTTCGGGCGGTACAGGTACAGCAGCGCTTTCCCCTGATGCCACCTCAGCGGCAGGATACGAAGGCCCTTCTGCCGCAGACGCCGATTCAACCGGCGCAGTTCAACGGTCATCTGCTCCCGATTTTCAAATGCGCAGCTGAACATATTCCCTGTTTTCAGACAGGCTATGGTGGGCGCGCAGTAACGGATAAGGGTTTCGATGGACATTTTCGCCTCCTGCAACGAACGGATCCGCAAGTTAGCGAAAGCTAACCAATGTGTTTAAGAAAAGCTGCTTTGGCATTTTTGCAATGATCCCATGCTCCGCAGCGAAGGTTAGCATAAGCTAACATCCGCATATTATCATACGTTTTCCTCGTTGTCAAGACCGCGCGATCGTATTTGATGGAAAAATCAAAAATTAACAAGACGAGCGCGGAAACAAATGAAATGCCGGGATTCAATTCATCATTGAGATTCCGCGTTTTTTCAGCACCTGAAGTCAGGTTTGCGCAAAGGGGATAAGGAAGATCCTTCTTGCTGGGAACGATTCACAGCCTACCATGCCCGTCCACAGCCGGTCGATCACAATGCGTCCTATCGGCCCATGACTTTCGGATACAGCTTTGTCCGGGTCATCCGGCGAAATCTGCGTTCACGCCCCGTTCAGGAAGCAAGCCACTTCCCGACAGAACCGCTCCGGGAACATCAAAACCAATTCTGCGTGTGCAAGGCCCTTGAATTCCCTGGGCACTGTTTGCGGATAGGCTCTGCGGACATACGCCAGGTTGTTTTTCCGGGCCCTCTTTTCCTCCTCGCCATACCAGTATTCGATCTTTGTATCGACCGTTGGCGTCGGGTCCGGCATGGAATAATTGTTCGCGCTCCAGAAAACGCGGTAGATGGTTTTTGGAGAAAAGTGATGTTTGACAAATTCAAACACTTTCCGATAATGCACTTCGGGATCCTGACCTTTGGGCGTCCAGCGATCCGGCGGCATAGCCAGTTGCATGAGCGGATAAAACTTCGTGCCCAACATGACCGTTGCCCAGTCTTTCAGCGCAATCAGGCGGCAGATGCATTTGGGATAAGGATAGGGCGTGATCCCAGCGTCGATGATTGCCTTGTCTACCGGGATATTTTCTGTTGCCAGAAAGCGGATGACACTGGCTCCGCCCATAGACACGCCGTACAGCCCATCCAGTCTGCGGATGCCCTTTGCCCGAAGGAAATCGGCTGCGTCAGATACGTTTTTCTCAATGGATACGAAGGTCGTGCCCTGCTCGTCATGCCCGTCTGCGATCACCAGGAACACGTGATAATCCTTTGCCATTGCTTTTGCGGAATCCCTGAATACCCACCATGGCTCCGCGGTGCACGGGAACATGACGAAAGTCTTCTCATGTCCTTTGCCGAATTCGTATACCTTCATGGGTCCGTCTCCTTCAGCAGTTTGATCCATTTGCGCTGTCTGTGACGGTAGAAAGCGTTGGCCCACAGCCAAATGAAAAGCGTTTTCCACCCGGCCTGAATTTCCACCTGATCTGTATAGCGGGTGCGGCCATCCTCCAACGGCACAAGCGTGATGGTGTGATGCCACACCGGCACATGCCGGTTTTCTTCCCGACTGCTGATCCCGGTGGGATCACACCTCACAATGTGAATGGTGTGGACGCCATACGGAATGATGCCAAACAGCCAAAGACGGTAAGAAAAGGTGATGCCCGCTTCCCATGTGAGGGAAGCATCTCCCATTGGCTCAAATGTCGCATAGGGTCTTGCGATGTATTGGAGCGTATCCAACCGCTGGAATTTTCTGAAAACGGTTTCTCTCGACGCCGGAAAGACGGATGTTTTCCGCACGGTCATGGCATCGCACCTCCTGCTGCAAACATATATCCGACCTTACACCTTTTTGACGCAGAAATCGCACCGGTCCGTGCCTGTGCCCAAGGTTCCCGTTCGCTCGAACGCGATCCCGGGCAAGTTTCCATACACCCGTTCATCGTTCTCACAGAAGATCCTTGTCAGCTCCGGGGAGCCCAGCTCTTTGAAATACCGGCAGTAGGGACAGGCGGTAATGTCCATCCTGTATTCACCCTTCTTTTTCGGGTAGAACACATTCCGAAAGCCGTTCTTCACGCCAAACATCCGACGGGCTATCGGATCCCAGGCTTTGATGAACAGGCTGCGCATCCCCGGAATACGCATCAACGCCGCCAGCTTTCTCCCTGCGGCGGAGGAATAGCGGCTGGCAACTTCTTCGATGATTCTGTAGGCGGCGCTGTCTTCAAGGGCCTCTTTGGCCGTTAGGTAGATCGCAGCGGCCGGAAAGATATACTTGTCTGTGTGCATGCGAACGCCATGGGGAAGCTCCGTGTATTGCTCCAGGATCGAAGCCAGTTTTTCCGTTGCTCGGGACCAGATCACATCTGCCCGGTCCTTGGACGTCTGCTTTTTGATTTCCCCTTTGATGACGGCGTTCTTTTTCATGATTCGCGCCGCGGTCTTCATATGCGTTCCTCCCGTCTCGCGGATTTCATGGTCAGTAGCAGTCCGCCCATGGCCCGGATGTTGCCGATACGTAGGCCCCGGCAGCACCATACAGCCCGTCAGCAAGCCGATGCGCATCAACTTCCGGGCGTGGCGCCGGGCCGATATGTTATCCATGCTGATATCGTTGTGATCGGCCAAGGTTTCGCTTCCTCTCTCAACCCAGCGTCACGTCCAGGATCATCATCAGCACAAAACCCAGGGAAAAGGCGATGGTTCCGGTATTGGAGTGTTTTCCCTCCGACATTTCGGGGATCAGTTCCTCTACCACCACATACATCATGGCCCCGGCGGCGAAGGCTAGAAAGTAAGGCATCACCGGCGTTACCAGCCCGGCGGCGAGCAACGTCAACAGGGCGGCGATGGGCTCCACCACGCCGGACAGCACACCCATCCAGAAGGTTTTTCCCTTGGGCATGCCTTCCGCCAGAAGCGGCATGGAAACAATGGCGCCCTCAGGAAAATTCTGGATGGCGATCCCCAGGGCCAGCACCATGGCGCTTGCCGCGCTGATGCCGATGTCGCCCGCCAGGAAGCCTGTGTACACCACGCCCACCGCCATGCCTTCGGGGATATTGTGCAACGTCACGGCCAGGATCAGCTTGGTGGTGCGTTTGAGCCCGCTCTGCGGACCCTCATGTTGCCTGTTCATATGCATATGCGGAATGAGTGTATCCAACGCAAGCAGAAAGCCCACGCCCACCAGAAACCCGATGGCTGCGGGCAAAAAGGCAAGCGATCCCATGCCGGCGCTTCCCTCCAGCGCGGGCTGCAAAAGGCTCCAAAAGGAGGCTGCCACCATGACCCCTGCCGCAAAGCCGGCGAGCGCCTTCTGTACTCTGGTGGATATATGCTTCTTCAGGAAAAACACCATGGCCGCTCCCAGGCTGGTGCCCAGGAAGGGAAGCAGGATACCTATTGCGATTTGTCCGTTCATCTGTCTCTCCTCACTTTACGCCCGTCAGCAGCGCCGAGCCGCCCAACGCCATCCAGGCTGCTTCGGATTTCTTCATGAATGTGCCATCGGTGGTGTCGAAGAGTTCCACTTTTTGATAACCCATGTCCTTCAGTTCCCGAACAAACGCTTGCATGTCCCCATATTTGGAGCGGGAAAAGATATCGTGCAGGGCAAATGTGCCGCCTTTCTTCAATGTCCTCAGGGTCTCCAGCAGGTAGCTCTGCCGGTCTCCGGGGATGTTGTGATACACATAATTGCTGGCTACGGCGTCGAAGGTTTCATCGGGGAAGTCCAGGCGCGCGGCGTCACCGTAAAGAAAAGAGATGCGGCTGACGCCCTCGGCCTTTGCATTGCTTTCGCAAAGCGCCTTGCTGAAGGAGGCGTATTCCTTGCCCCAACGGTCGATGCCGACGACCTTTGCCTGAGGATTGCGTTTGCCCACGGCGATGGCCAGGGCTCCGCTGCCGCAGCCGACGTCCAGGCATTTGCCGCCTGGGGGAACTTTCACATATGCCGCCGTACCCTCGACGATCTGCCGGGCCATCTGCCGTTTGCCGTTGTAATCGAATGCGCGGTACAGGAGGATCGACCAGATGGTCAATCCGCAGAAGATTGCCGCGAGCAAAACAAACACGATGGTGAGCACGGTTTTCAGCGTTCCGTCCGGCAGCATCCGGACACCAAAAACTCCCATGCCGAAAACCAGCGCCGCGGACAAAAACGAGGCAATCATGCCTTTGGGCATCCAGTTCTTATAATCCGGCTTCATGAGAATCCGCCTTTCATTCTGCTGTATCGTTTCAATGGTCCGAAAAGAAGCCGCTCTTTACCGGGCAAACGGCGCGGATGGCGTCGCTGGCATGCGCCTCGCACATACCGCACATCGGCAATCTTCACTGCGGTTTTGATCATGACGCACCTCCATCGGCGGGTCGTTCTTGTTGCTTCGCAAGAAGAATCGTCCGGGCCTTTTCTTCCGTATCATCTTCTTCATTGTATCCGTCATAAGGCGCCGAAGGGTCCGGAACACGTCTCCGGAAAGGAGAACAGGGCCTGTCTGTGTGGGCGAAAACATAGTTCAGGTCGTCCGTCCATCCGGTGTGCCCTGTGATGACAGCGATGGGCCGATTTCTCGCCCGGATGTTCTTTTCCAATTTCTCCAGACTCTTCACGGCCAGTTTATTGCTTTCCGCAAGGGTGCTGATGAAGCTGTAGCCGCCGTCCGCGCCAAACCAAACGGTGTCTCCGGTGAAGAGATATCCATCGTCGATCAGGTATGCCATATGGCCCCACGTGTGCCCCGGCACCAGCAGGCATTCCACCTTGACGCCCTCGACATCCAGCACTTGCTCGTCTTGCAGCAGGACCCGCCTGTTATGGATTTTCACCAAGGGCAGCCTGTACAAACGATAGATGACCCGGCGGCGCACTTCTCCGGTGAGGTAACGGTTCTCGATCTCGCTCAGGTATACAGTGGCATCCCTGAACAACAAATCGCTGTCCGTTTCCAACGCGCCCACGTGGTCGGTGTCCTGATGGGTGATGAGGACATGGCGGATGGAGGCAGGGTCGAGGTCCAGCCAACGCATCTTTTCCTTCAGACGCGGATAATTGTAACCCGCGTCGATCATGATCGTCGCGCCGTTCTTTGAGTAGAAGAAGATGTTTGCCGCCCACTCCCGAACACAAGCCACATGCCCATCGATGCGGCCCGTTTTCAGGGGCTTGAATATCTGCTTCCCGCGATACAGCCTGCTCATGGTTTTGCGCTGAAATTCCGTCGCTTTTCTGGACATGATCATGTCACGCCCTTTCTTCTGCACTCTGCGTACATCAGGGCGATGCGGGCTTCTATCTTTTGCCGGTAGGTCACCTGCCAGCCGCAGGCGTCCAGCCAGGACAGGTATTCCTGCCCCGACCACTGGTGTTCAAATCTGATCCCGGCGATTTTCAGGATGCCCGACCACAGCCGGCTGCCGATTCCGGCCTTGTGGCTCACAAAGTTCGGCGCGATCAGGATGCCGTCGGATCGCAGCACCCGGTCGATTTCAGAAAGCGCCTTTTCCGGCTCGGGCATCACGTGAAGGGCGTTTGCAATCAGCACCGCATCAAAAGAAGAATCCGCATAGGGCAGGGCAGTGCCATCCGCTACCTCGAAAGTCAGGTTGGCTGGGCAATGACCCTTCTTTGCCTCGGCGATCATGCCCTCGGAGGAATCCGTGGCGATCATGCGTTTCGCCGCTTGGGCTACACGCTTGGCTAAGAGGCCTGGACCGGTTGCGACCTCCAAAACC
Source organism: Clostridiales bacterium (assembly GCA_012520375.1). Classification (GTDB taxonomy): domain Bacteria; phylum Bacillota; class Clostridia; order Christensenellales; family Aristaeellaceae; genus Excrementavichristensenella. The sequence continues at coordinate 47,775 of JAAYOH010000099.1, read as the reverse complement.
TCCTTATCCCGGATCATTTCCGGAATGCGGTCATACATAAACGTATAGATTTTCCGATTTGCGCGCATAGATCGCTCGTAGATGGGCGCGTATACGTCCCAGATCTTCTTTTTCATGACGCAATCCTTTGCCTTGTTATTGATTGGTTGCCGGCGGCGTCCCTGCCGTCCGAACCGTTGCGGGCCATGGAGGCTTGTACCTTGGCTCCATTGGCTCTATTGCCCTCATCTTTTTCGGCCATGATTTCGCCGGCCGAAAAGATATTTTCACGATTTGCATATTCACTGCGCTGTCACAGAAACGGATCATAAGCTTATGGAGAAGGCCAACCTCCCGATATATGTCCCTGTATCCGCGCATGTAACTTTTCGAGGTCACGGAAGCAAAATCCTCGCTCCACGCATTCAATTCATTTGGATCTTCCAGAAAAAAGAACGCGCCCACATCACGGATGCCTGCTTCTTTTAGCCAGGTTTTCATCATCAGCCTCGTACCGCGCCGGTTACAGCTGTCAAATACCAGCACCGCGCCCGGAAAACGCTTGGCCATTTTCCGGAAAAGCGCTTTCACGTCCTCCGTTCTGAAATAATAAAACACGCCAGCGGCGAAGAAAACCGCGCCGTCGCTTGCGTCGATGCCGTCCATCCATCGGTCATCGTTCAGGTCAAAAGCCAGGTTTTGTTCGCGTTCTCCTGCCGGAAGCAGACGGTTGCGCACTTCGATCACATCGGGCATGTCGATGTTATACCCCCTGCACAGGCCGTTGTCGCATTTCCGGAAAGTGTTATCCAAGCCACAGCCCATGTTCACCACGGCAGCCCTCGGATGGCCCGACAAATACTCCTTTACTTCACAGCCAACGTCGAATTGACGCTGGCTCACTTCCAGTGCGCCAAAAAGCCCGATTGCGCTCTCCATCTTCTTTCCCTTTTCGGAAAAGTCATAGTCCAGCATATTGCAGATCCGCTCTGCATCCGGGTCTTTGAACAGGTGCGGGAAACGTTCTGAACAGACCTTGCGTCCATACAGTGGGATAACCAGCGTTTCCTGCACGGTGTCCTTCTCAATGTGGTATTTTTGCATGTCGGTCACCTGCCTTTTGATTTCCTGCATTGGAATACGGCGATGGATTGCACGTTCGAAACCGCCACCTCGCCGTACATCCCTTTCAGCCGCATTTCCAGGCTATCCATCGTTTCAAAGGGCGGCGTAAAGAAGCCCATGGGCACATAGAATCTACGGATGTATCCATCCGTGTGCCTGTTCAGTCCCTGGGCGTAGAAACAACCGCAAAAGATGCCGCCCTCTTTCAGCACCCGGAAAGTTTCCGAATATGCCTTGTCCTTGTCCGGGAAGGCGTGAAAACCATTGAGGGATACCACGGCGTCAAACATTCCGTCTTCAAAGGGCAGCGCGCCCACGTCACCTTGGCAGAATGTGATATTCGAAATGCCCATTTCCTTTGCACGCGCCTGCGCTGCGTCCATCATCTTGTCGGAATAGTCCAGGCAGGTGATATCAGCTTTCTGCATCTTCTTCCAAACCGGCAGGGACAATACACCCGTGCCGACCGGCACTTCCAGCAGTTTCCCCGCGAAACCCGCCGGGATCCTTTCAAATGCCCGAAACCGGTATTCCAAGGCATCCTCCTGGGTCATCCGCCACACGGTCTTCATCACCATCCGCCCCAACAATGTTGTGCCCATCATCATGCCGTCATAGAAGCCGTGCGCCTTTCCCAGGCTTTTGTATGCGGATTTGATTTCATCCTTACGTTTCATTTTCCTTCTCCTCTGTATGGTTCCTGCTCCCTGCAGGTAAAGATTCCCGGAACAATCCGATCCCAGGTATCGTTATCCGAGGACTTGCATCGCCTGCCAAACTTGCGGATACCCGGGCCCTAAGGAAGCGCTGCCGGTCAGAAGACACACAAACGCCATGTCGCCCTGGTCCAGGGAAGATGAACCCATAAGGCCGCGACAGATGTGGCCGCGCTTCCGATGGATCAGCGGGACGGAAAAGATTCTGCCGAGGGGAGTTACATGGGATATTGTGTCTTGCGGCATACGATGGTCCACGAGGCTCTCCTTTCGGTAGTTAGCAAAAGCTAACAATAGGTCAAAAAAATAAGGCCGCTTGGTTCGACAACCTTGCTCTTTTCCTCTTGCGTTTGCCTTGCTGTTTTTTCGGCATCTACCGGGATCGCCCAAGGATTGCCGGATCGTTCACCCCGCAGCAAGTTAGCAGAAGCTTATTATATATATTATTCCAAATATCTGCCGGATGCAAGCCCTTTTATGAAAATCTTTGCGAACTTCATCCGTCAATTTCAGGATTGAGACGGATCGTGTGCTTGTATCAAGGCGGCTGTTCGAAAGAATCCCTGGTTTCATACACATGGCTTGCACAATAAGGTTGAAGTATAGCAAAACGATCACAACAATTGGTCCGGTGCATGGGATGGGAATCAACGCGGATGTGCGCCTACCGTGTGTTTTCCGCCTTCACCCCAGCAGCCGGGTGGCGATGTCCATGAAAGAGGTCATCACCTTCCAGAGTTGTTCCTCGGGCCGGTAGGCGAAGCGGATGCGGTACTTTCCGACATCCCCCAGGCGGAAGGTATGGAGGGAGCGGTACTTACTTTCGGGGAGCACCGTTTTGGCCAGGATCACCGGGCAGAAGGAAAGGCCGATGCCCTTGGCGCAGAGGGTCAGCATGGTTTCCGCGTTGTCCGCTTGCGCCGGGGACTGGGGCTGGAGGGGCAGGGCGCCCAGGACGGTCATGCCGATCTTGCCCGCTATATCCTTGGGGTTGCCCAGGACGAAGGGGCAGTGGACCAGCTGCCGGAAATCGCCGCGCTCAAGGGCTTCGATGACGGGGCCCTTTTCCTGTCCGAAGCAGCGATCCAGCAATTCGTCGGAGGCGAACAGGGCCACTTCCTCTTCGTAGAAGTCCCGCAGGGCGATGCCCGTCCGCCCTTCCTGGAAATTGCCGATGGCGATGTCGATATCCCCGTTCAGGATGTCCTGGTGCAGGCCGTCGTTGGTGCCCTCGTTGATGACCAGGCGGATGCCGGGATGCTTTTTCAGGAAGGCCTCTGCGATGTCCGGCATGATGGCCCGGCCCCGGGTGGGGGCGATGCCGACCTGCAGGATACCCCGTTGGTTGGCGCTGATGTCGCCAAGGTCCTGCTTCATCCGTTCTACCTTGCGCAGGAGCTCCTGGGCGTGCTGCCGGAACTGGGCGCCGGCGTAGGTCAGTTCCAGGGGTACCCGGCGCAGGAACAGGGGACAACCCAGTTCCTCCTCCAGGGCGGCGATGGAAGCGCTGAGGGACTGCTGGGTGATGAACAGCCTGGAAGCCGCCCTGGTGAAGCTGCGTTCCCGGGCAGCCATCAGAAAGTATTCCATCTGGATCAAGGTCATACCGTTCTTCTCTCCTTTAAAACAGGTACAGACTGTATTATACACAAAAAGCAACAGTTTGTAAATGTGGATGACCGGTGGTATAGTGAGAATAATAATTGGTACGGGGAGAAGATATGGAGTATATCACCTTGGGGGTTTTCTGCGCCTCGCTGTTTGCCTGTTTGCTTCTGGACATTTCCATCCTGTATGCCCTGGGGCTGGGGCTGGTACTGTTCACGGCATACGGGGTGCGCAGGGGATACGCGTTCAAGACCGTGCTGAACTTTGCCCTGTCGGGCATCAAAACCGTGAAGAACATCCTCATCACCCTTCTTTTGGTGGGGATGCTTACGGCGCTGTGGCGGGCGGCAGGCACCATCCCCACCATCGTATGCCTGGCGGTGCGCCTGATTCGCCCGTCCATCTTTCTCCTGATGACTTTTTTGCTGAACTGCATGATCTCCCTGCTCACGGGGACCGCCATCGGCTCGGCGGCCACCATGGGGGTGATTTGCGCCACCATGGGGGTGTCCATGGGCGTTTCCCCCCTGCTCCTGGGCGGGGCCATCCTCTCCGGCGTGTTCTTTGGGGACCGCTGCTCCCCCGTATCCACCAGCGCGCTGCTGGTGGCTGCCTTGACGGATACCGACATCTACGACAACATCAAGGGGATGCTGCGCTCCGCGCGGGTCCCCTTCCTGCTGTGTTGCGTCATCTATGGGTGCTTGGGCTTCTTCCTGGGCAGCCGGGGCGAGGCGCCGGACCTGGCCGCTATTTTCGGGGGAGAATTCCATCTGTCTCTGGCGGCAGTGATCCCGGCGGCTGTGTTGCTGGTCCTGGCCCTTTGCAAGGTGAACGTGAAAGCCGCCATGGGGGCCAGCCTCATCGCAGCGCTGCCCATTTGCCTGTTTTTGCAACATATGGAGCCGGGACGGATCCCGGAGCTGCTCCTCATGGGCTATAAGGCCAAGAATGCCGAAGTTGCGGCTATGTTGAACGGCGGGGGCATTCTTTCCATGCTGCGGGTGACGGCCATCATCTGTATTTCTTCCGCCTATGCGGGCATCTTTCGCAATACCGGGCTTTTGACCCACATCAAATCCACGATCCAAAAACTGGCGGAATGCACCACTCCCTTTGCCGCCGTTTTCCTCACCTCCATCCTCACCGGGATGATCGCCTGCAACCAGGCGTTGACCATCATGCTGACGGACCAGCTTACCCGGGAACTGGTACCGGATAATGAGGGATTCGCCCAGGACCTGGAGGATACCGCCGTGCTAACGGCGGCTTTGATCCCCTGGTCCACCGCCAGCGTGATCCCCCTGACGACGGTGGGGGCGCCCATGCTGTCCATCGCCTTTGCCTTTTTCCTGTACCTGCAGCCGTTGTGGCGCCTGGCGGGGTCCGTGCGGGAGAAGGGACAAAAGCGCCGGGACTGAGCCCATCGAAAAAGCCGCTGCATTTCCCTGGGGCCGGGAGCGCAGCGGCTTTTTGGCGTTTATTCAGATCTTTTCGAAGGCGATCCGGGGCTCGTCGTCCTCCTCCACGTAGATGATGCCCCGGCGTGTGAAGCCCAGGGCGGGGAGCAGATGCAGCATGGGGGCGTTGTCGGGGTGGGTATCCATGCGCAGGTGTCCGCACTGCCCATAAGCCCAGTGGATGCAAAAGGAGCCTGCACCCTTCACGGTGCCGTCCGAGGCGATGCGATGGACCACGCCGTAGGGGGTGTCTGCTGCCCATGCGCCCTCGTGGATGACCCGGTAGGTTGGATCCGGGCCCGGTGCGAAGAAAAAGACGGCGACGATCCGGCCTTCCTCCTGGCACACATGGCAGGCGCCCCGGCGGATATCTTCCCGGATCAGTTCCTCCGGCGGCCAGTTGGTGGCGCCCCACTGGCGGGGATTGCCCTGGGCGGCCATGAAACGGCGGGCGCCGGCATAGATCTCCATGATGCGGGGCAGGTCGATTTCAAGGGCTTTTCGGATGTGCATGGCGATACCCCTTTCAGGCGACAAACTTGTCGGGGGCGGCCAGGACTTCTTCGTCGCTGCGCAGCCCGGCGGATTCCCGGATCATCTCGATTTCCCGGGCCTTCAATTTTTTGCCCATGATTATATCGTACAGGATGGGCACGATGAACAGGGTCATGAAGGTGGCGTAGATCAACCCGCCCGCGGAAACGACGGCCATGGGCTGCATCAACTCGGCACCCATGCCCCTGCCAAGGGCCGTCAGAGCCATGCCCAGGATGGTGGTGAGGGCGGTCATCAGGATGGGGCGTAAGCGTATGCGGCCGGTTTCCAGGATGGCTTCCCGCTTTTCCATGCCCCCGATGCGCAGCTGGTTGACGGTTTCCACGAACACGATGCCGTTGTTTACCACCACGCCGAACAACAGCAGGAAGCCCACGATGGCCACCACGGACAGGTCCATCCCGCCGGCCAACAGGCTCAGCAGGCCGCCGGTAAAAGCCAGGGGAATGGTGAACATGACGATGAAGGGGGACTTGAAGGACTGGAACTGGGCCACCATGATCAGGAAGATGAACAGCAGGGCGACGAGGACCACTTTCATCAGGTCGCCTATAATGTCCAGAGTCATTTCGTTTTCGCCGGACAGGGATACCGTATAGCCTTCCGGAGGCGTGTAACCCTCCAGCTTTTCACTGAGTGCATCGCTGACCTTGGACAGGGCATAGCCCTCGGCGGCGAACACGGTGACCGTGACGCTGCGCTGCTGGGCGCGGCGGGAAATGCTGGCCATGCTCAGGCTTTCGTTCACATCGGCGATGTCCCCGACGCGCACCATCTTGGCCGAATCCTCGCTCTCCACCTCGATCTCCAGATGCTCCAGGTCTGCCTGGGTCAGGGTCAGGTTTTTTCCCTCCACGACCCGCACCGGATACTCTTTGCCGGTGATGGTGATGTCTGTGATCTCCTGGGGATCCGCCAGCTTGGCGGCCAGAAACTGGAAGACTTGGGCTACGGTGAGTTTCTCGGCGTTGGCGGCGTCCTTGTCCACCACCACGGACATCTCGGGGACGGTTTTCTCCAGGCCGTCGGAGATCTTGCCCGCGCCCTCCACTGTGGAGGCAAGTTCGGCGATTTCGAGGGCGATGCTGCGCAGGGTGTTCAGGTCGCTGCCGGTGATGTCGATGGCGATGCCGGAACCGCTGAGCATGGTGATGTCCATGTTGTTGGTTTGCACATCCAGGTCCAGTCCGGCATCCTTGCCGCACTGGAGCAGGTCCCGGCCGATCTCGACGTTGCTGCGCTCCGCGTCTTTGTCTACAACGATGTAGTAGTTGAGGGTGTCCCCAAGGCTGCTTTCGGAAGCGCTGACCCCGATCATGGCTCCGGTGGTCATGCCGATGGAATCCACCGAGGGCACCTGGAGCATGGCATCCATGAGGTCCATGGCCTGCTTCTTCTTGGCGCTTTCGGGGCTATCCTCTTCGAAGGTGAGGATGGCGGTCATCTGGGGCGAGGAGACGTCGGGCAAGAAGGACATGCTCATCTGGAGCACCTCGTGGACGCTGTAGCCCAGGAGGGCGACAGCCAGCAGCAGTACCAACCAGCGGGCCTTCAGGGCGCCCCGGAGCAGGACGGTATACCCCCTGCGCAGGGCGTTGGCAAAGCGCTCCTTGCTGGGCTTGGACTTGCGCAGGACACCCGCCGCCATGGTGGGCACCACGGTCATGGCCACCAAAAGGCTGGACAGCAGGGAATAGGCGATGGTCAGGCCGATGTCGCCGAATAGGTCCCTGGTCATGCCCTCTACAAAGATCACGGGCAGGAAGACGCAGATCGTGGTGAGGGTGGAGGAGAAAAGCGCCCCGGAGATCTGCCGGACGCCCTCCACGCAGGCCTGCAATACGGGCATGTGCTCCTCGTTGCGGAGCCGGTAAATGTTTTCGATGGCCACGATGGAGTTGTCCACCAGCATGCCGATGCCCAGGGCCAATCCAGCCAGGGACAGCACGTTCAGGGTGATGCCGGTGAAGTACATGCAGACAAAGGTCATGAGCACGCTGATGGGGATGGACAGGGCCACGATCAGGGTGGGGCGGATGTCCAGCAGGAAGACAAAGAGCACCAGCACTGCCAGCACCGCGCCGTAGATCATGTTGCTCATCACCGACTCTACCATCATGTCGATGTAATCGCCCTGGTTCATGAGCTCCACGAAGTCCAGACCAGGAAACTCTGTTTCCAGCTGCCGGAAGGTGTCGGTGATGCGCTCTGCTACGTCGGCGGTGGAGTGGATGCTCTGCCTCTGGAAGGACAGCATGAGCCCGTCCGCGCCGTTCACCTTGGTGAAGACCTCGTCCGCGTTGTCCAGGATGTCTACCTGAGCCACGTCGCTCAGGGACACGATGTCGATGCTGTCCAGATCCAGGGAGAAAAGGCGCATGCGGCGCAATTCGTCCAGGGAGGCGAATTCCTCGCCCACCCGGACCATGTATTCTTCGTCGCCCTGGCCGACGTAGCCCGCGGGCATGGAGAAGTTCTGTGCAGCCACCAGGCCCGCCACCATTTCCATGGTGATGATGCCGTCGATGCCTGCGTCCTCCAGGGCCTCGTCCCGCTTTTCATAGAATTCGCTCCGGCCTTTTGCCAGTTCCTCCTCTGCTTCCTGCAGCTTGGCAGCCGCGTCCGCGAAGGCGGCCAGGGCAGCGGAGCGGCCCGCCCGCAGCTTTTCCTCGGCTTCCGCCATTGGGGTATCCTCGTCCACACCCTCCACGAAGCCCGCAGGGATGATGCCGCTTTGAAGCTTATCGATCAGAACGTCCATCTGGGCAATGCCCTGGGACAGTTGGGCCCTGGCTTGGGTGAGTTCGGCGTATTGCCGGTTGTAGGCGTCTTCGTCCGCGGCCAGGGCCAGCATCTGGTAGGCCTCGGAACTGGTGATGGCTGAAATGGCGGCATCCACCTGGTCGATCTGCTGCTGGATCTGGGCTTTTTGGGCATCCCGCTCCGCATCGGTGAGAAGGCCTGCCTCCAGGCTGGCGATTTCCTGGTCCACCTGGGCGATCTCCCCGTTCAGGCGGTCGATCTGCCGCTGGGATTCCTGCACCCGGAGGCTCGTGTCCTCGCCGCTGCCGGAGGCGATCAACTGATCCAGGGTAGCCTGATAGCTCGCGAGGGTCGCCCGGTTTTGTTCCAGAGAGCTTTCCAGATCCCCTTTATGGGCGTTCAGGTTATCCAGCTCTTGCTGCAGAGCGGTCCGCTGGCTGATGAGATTCTCCAGCTCCAGCCGGAGGGACTCGATGGTGGGGGACGCTGCCATGGCCGCCTGTTCGAAGAGGGGGAAGGTAGTGTGGTGGGCGGCGGGGGCCTGTTCGGGGGCAGAGGAAGGCCGAGCGGTGGGATCGGCTTCCGGGGCCTGAGAGGGGCCGGGCGTGGCACCTGTTTCCGGGGCCTGCGAGGGATCCGGGGTGGTCCCTGCGTCGGGGGCCTGAGAGGGATCCGGGGTGGCGTCGGCCTCTGGTTCCTGCGAGGGATCGGGCGTGGCGTCGGCCCCCGGCTCCTGCGAGGGATCGGGTGTGATATCGCCTTGCGGCTCCTGAGAAGGATCGGGCGTGGTATCGGCTCCCGGTTCCTGTGAAGCGTTCAAGGCGTCGTTGCCTTCGGGGGTCTGGGAAGGGCTGGGGGCAGTATCGGTCCCCGGTTCCTGAGAGGGATCGGGCGTGGCGTCTGCCCCCGGATCCTGGGAAGGGCTCAGTGTACTATTGCCTTGGGGGGGTTGAGAAGGGTCGGGGGTGGTTCCCGTACCCGGATCCTGAGAAGGATCGGGCGTGGCGTCTGCCCCCGGATCCTGAGAAGGATCGGGAGAGGAGCCGGCCCCCGGTTCCTGGGAAGGGTCGGGTGTGGTATCGGTCCCCGGTTCCTGCGAGGGATCGGGCGTAGAGCCGGTCCCCGGATCCTGGGAAGAGCCGGGGGTTGGATCCGGGGAGGGGGTGGCTTCAAGCTCCGCGATCTGCTGTTCCAATTCCGCGATGTCCTGGTTCAGCTGGGCGAGGGCCTGGTTTTTGTTCGCGATCTGCCCGTTCACCTGGCCAAGCTGTTGCTCTTGGGCAGTGATGACTGCGGACAGCGCCTGGATACGCTGGTTGAGGGCGGCGGGGTCCCGCATCTGCTGTTCGTCGATGTAAGCGGCATAGCCGTCCCGCTGCTCCACCAATGCGGCGCGGCGGGTGCGGGCATCCTCCAGGGCGGCCTGGGCGTCGGGGTCGAACTGCGCGGCATCCAGGGCGTCCCGCTGGGCCTCCAGTGCGGCCTTCTGCTGCTGCAACTGGGCGAGCTGGGTGTGCAGGGCTTCCAGCTGGGCCTGCTGTTCGGGGGTGAGGGAGGCCAGGGAATCCAGGGCATCCAGCCCCGCCTCTACCTGGTTCAGTTGCTGTTGCAGCTGATCGCGTTGTGCGACCAGCTCATTTACGGCCCCTGTCAGGGTGTCCTCGTTCATCTGTTTCAGCATGTCGTCGATCTGTTTGAGGGTGCTGCGCCGCTTGGAAGCCAAAGTGCGCTTGCCGTCGGACAACTGTTGCTGGGCATCCTTCAGCTCCTGCTCCACCTTTGCCAGCTCGGCGTCCACGTCTTTGAGGATCAGACTGTTGACGATATCGATCCGGTCCTCGTCGATGGTGATGCGCACCGACTCCTCCACGGCGCCGGAAACATTCACCGAGGCCACGCCGTCGATGCCCTCCAGCCGGGGCACCAGGGTATCGTTGACGAAGTCGGACAGCTGGTGCAGGTCGGAATCTTCCATGGACACCGAGGCCACGCTGATGGGCAGCATGTCGGGATTCAGTTTCATGACCACCGGAGAGTCCACGGAATCGTTCCATGTGCCCCGAAGCAGGTCGATCTTGGAGGAGATCTCGATGAGAGCGCCGTCCATGTTCGCGCCACCGGAAAACTCCATGGTGATGACGGAGACGTTATCCGATGAAGTGGAATTGATGGATTTGATGTCGGACAGGGTAGAAAAGGCGGCCTCCATGGGTCGGGTGACCTCGGACTCCACCCGCTCGGGGGTGGCGCCGATGTAGGTGGTATATACCACGACGTAGGGCATGTTCATGCTCGGCAGCAGGTCGGTGCTCATGCTGACGAAGGAGATGATCCCCAGAGCCAAGGCCAACAAAATGCCCACCACCACGGTGTAGGGCTTTTTGACGGAAAATTTGGAAAGCATACCCAGCCTCCTTGGAGGAAATCGGCGAAGGGGGGCTGCGGAAACAGCGATCCTGATCGCCTATGTACATTATACCATTTGCTGTGCAGATATGGTGGAAGCATTCTGAACTAAATGTGACGGGAATGAGAAATCGCCCAAATCGGATGCAGGAGGGGATATGAGCGGAGAACGGGAAATAACGCTTGACAATGAAGGATAGATGCATTACAATGCAAATCAAGAAGTTGAACTTCATGAAAAATCGAAGGAATGAAGGAGATGGGGAGGGGATAGGGATGCGGCGGGCCATCCTGCACAGCGATGCCAATTGTTTTTACGCGGCGGTGGAGATGCTGCTGGATCCTTCCCTGCGGGGAAGGCCCGTAGCGGTGTGCGGATGCGCGGAGGAGCGCCACGGCATCGTGCTGGCCAAGAGCGAGGCGGCCAAGCGGGCGGGGGTCAAGACGGGCCAGGCCAATCACGAGGCCCGGCGGGCCTGTCCCGGGCTCATCCTCGTGCCGCCCCATTACGACCAATACGTGAAATTTTCCGGCCTGCTGAAGGAGATCTACCTGGAGTACACCAACCTGGTGGAGCCCTACGGGATGGACGAATGCTGGCTGGACGTGACGGACAGCGGGGCGCTGCATGGCTCGGGGGAACGGATCGCCCAGGAGATCCGCCTTCGGGTGCGGGAAGAGCTGGGCATCACCGTGTCCATCGGGGTGTCCTTCAACAAGGTGTTGGCCAAACTGGGCAGCGACATGAAAAAGCCGGACGCGGTGACCGTGCTGGGGGAAGACAACTGGAAAGAGCGGGTTTGGCCCTTGCCGGTGTCCGAACTCATCTTCGTAGGTGCTCACACCGCGCAGAAGCTGATGCGGCGCAACGTACACACCATCGGGCAGCTGGCGGCCTGCGATCCCGGGCTGCTGCGCAGCTGGCTGGGCAAAAACGGACACAGCCTGTGGATACTCGCCAACGGGCTGGACGAGTCCCGGGTGATGCCCGACGGCTTTCAGGCGCCCCTCAAATCCCTCAGCCATGGCATCACCTGCAGCCGCGACCTGCACGAGGACGATGACGTGTGGCGGGTCATGCTGGAATTGTCCCAGGACATCGGGCACAGGCTGCGGAAAAACGGGCTGGCCGCCAACGGAGCGGGGATTGCCATCCGGAAAAATGATCTGGAGGGCATCCGGCTGCAAAGGCAGCTGCCCTTTCCCACCCAAAGCCCCCTGGAGATCGCCCGGGCGGGCTGGTCGCTGTTCGAAAAGAACTACCGTTGGGATATGCCCGTCCGGGCCGTCGTCCTGTCCACCCACAAATTGGAACGGGTGGGGGAAACGATGCAGTTGGATGCCTTCGGGGACGCCGAGGGGCGCATGCGGCGGGAAAGGCTGGAGGGAGCCATCGAGGAGATCCGCGCCCGTTTCGGCAAGGACGCCATCCGGGCCGCCTCCCTGCTGGAGGATCTGCCTGTGCCCGACGACGGCCGGCACAGCGTGCGGATGCCGGAGATGATGTACAGGTGAGGGAAAGATGTCCGACGAACGGCGGGGAAGACGACTTGTTGAAATTCTGCTCCGATTGTCCTGGGAAGAATCGTTGAGTTGCTTGACGCTGTCGGAATACCTGTGGTAAAATATGAAACGAGGAGTAACATAGGTTGCCGGGCAGGGTGTGGGCTGCGAACTATCATACGAAACATGTCCAAACTGTTTTGAAGACTCCGGTATAGAATTGGCGAAGGTGATCGGGGGCTAGGATATGGCGTTGGCGCAGGAGCCGACAGTATGCCTCAAAAGAAAAGGCAATAAGAGACGCATTTGGAAAAAGCACGGAACATCCATGAAAACCAGATTATTCCTCACATATTTTTGTCTTACATTGATCGTAGCAGGAATACTTGTGTTTGGCTCGTTTGTGCTGTATTCAAGGATTCTGGTCGGTATGACAGTCAGGGAAAAAGAAAACAGCGTTACACTTGCTGTTAATCAAGTAGATGCATTGATGAAGAAGGCTGAATCCATTTCCCGCCTCGCAGTAATCAACAGCACATTACAGCGGCTGACAAACATAGAAACACTTACTGCAGCCGAAGCGTACGATTATGGTTCTATCCTGAAAGATGACCTCAACTACCTTTTGCAAAATTCCGAATACATAGCAAACATCATAATATACTTCTGCGATGAACGCATCTATGGAACATCTGGTGTCGATATTGAGCAGTATGCAAAGACTGGAGAAAAACCCGTGCGGTTTCCCTATGAAAAACTGGAGTACAAAAACCGAGTCAAGGTAATCAATACGCGAAAGGTGAATTATCTTCGGTACAGGGGTCCAACTAACCTGATTACGATGTACCGTCCAATCATTTCTTATACAACCACCGACATTGTGGGGATTCTACAGATCGATATTCTGGAAACTACGATTGCTTCAATCCTGTCAGATGCCATATCTTCAAACGGCACGTCTTTTTGTGTGATAGATGCCAACAATTATGTAATCTCATCACAAGATAAAAAACAAATCTACACGAGATTGAATGAAGAATACCAGGATACAGGTATGTGCCGTAAATTTGGTTGGCTGAGCCTTGGCAAATCATCTACATATCTTTCACTGATGAAACAACTAAGCGACTACGGTTGGACGGCCGTTGTGCATTTTCCCTTTGAAGAAATCGTTCATGAAAATCGGTTAGCTTTTATCCAGATATGCTTTATCGGAGGCCTGTGCATTTTGATGGCGCTTGTGCCAATATTTTTGATGAGCAGAAGTATACTGCGTCCGCTCACTGATTTATCGCGCACAATGGAGCGGGTCGGAGAAGGCGAAATAACGCTGAGGGCGGATGAATCCGGAAGAGATGAGATTAGTCTGCTGTCACATGTGTTCAACGGAATGATGGAGCGAATAGATTATTTGATTTTGGAAAACAAACGAGAGCAACAACAAAAGCGACGATTTGAGTTCATGGCGATTCAACAGCAAATACAACCACATTTTTTGTATAATACCCTGGACAACATACATGCATTAATTACTCTTGGTTATAACTCCCAAGCGCTACACATGACACGAACACTTGGGCGGTTCTACCGGGCTTGTCTGAGTGGGGAACAGATGTTGATCACGCTCGAGCAAGAGATGAACATAATAAATTACTATTTGACCATTCAAAAGATTCGTTTCCGTGATAACTTTGCGTTTCATATCAACTTTGAGGAAGCATGCCGTGATGTGCTGGTACCCAAGTTGATCGTACAACCACTGGTAGAAAACTCGCTTGAACATGGGATTAGGGAGTGTGAATATCCAGGCAAAATCAGCGTAGATTGCACACAGAGCGGAGAATATTTGAAAATCAGAGTGTGTGACAATGGGAAAGGCTTTTCAAAAGAGGCCTTACGAGATTTCGACCGGATACACGATGAAGAAGTGGGAGATAAGCGCAGCTTTGGCATTCAAAGTATCATTAATCGCCTGCGATTCTATTATGATCCCGAATGCCGAATGGTTATCAGTAATTTGGACGAGGGTGGCAGCTCGGTGACAATTACACTGAGAAAGGAGGCTTAATTTTTGTATAAGTTGGTTATTGTGGATGACGAGTATTATATCCGCCAAATGCTGATCAAAGGAACTCCCTGGCATGAGATGGAATATGAGGTTGTTGCTGAAGCAGAGGATGGGCAAAGTGCATTAAAAGCAATCACAGATATACGACCTGATGCCGCATTGGTCGATATCAACCTCCCCAAATTGAACGGATTGGAGTTGATTGAAAGTATCGGAAAAATCGAACCGGATATCTGTATTGTTATCTTGACTGCGTATGAGAGATTCAGCTACGCTAAGAGTGCAATTCGACTGAACGTGTTTGAGTATCTGCTCAAACCGATCGATCCCGAGGAGATAAGAGATACCTTTACCCGCCTCAAGCCTCAGATTGAGAGAAAGCGTCTGGAAAGAGCGAGACGGACTGAAACGAACAGATTAATAAGACAAGGAGGAGGGGAGATTATCGACAGGATTCAGCAAGACATTCTTTCTGAATATCAAAGGGTCGACATGTCTGTCAAGTTACTTGCCAACCGCTATCATATGAGCGAAGCAAGTCTGTGTTCACTGTACAAGAAACACAGTGGAGGTACCATCATGGAGAATGTGACAAAGCGGCGGATTCAGATGGCGAAAATACTAATCTGCGAAAACCCCAGGATGCCGTTCGGCGAAATCGCTGACGCAGTCGGTTATGAGGACCCGCTATATTTCAGCAAGGTATTCAGGAAACGAACAGGCATGTCGCCGAGCCAGTATCGGCAAGAAAATGTTAAGGAATGACTTTTTTCCATATTTTTGAAACGATTCTCCATTGTCAATATGAATATAGAATGATATTATCTGCATAGAGTTTCAAAAGGAGGGTTTCCAATGTTTAAAATGAGGAAGGTTCTGGCATGTCTGATGATGTTCGCGTTGCTGGTGACAGGGGTGGCTTTTGCAGAAGCCAAGACCGAGATTACCATCTTAACTCGCTGGTCTGGAAGTGATCCAATGGCAGATTATCTGGATAACTATATTCTTGAGTTCGAAGAACGTCATCCCGATGTGAAGGTAAATAATATCTCCATCAATGAGGAGGCGTCTTATAACAACAAGTTTAAGACGCTGGTCGCTACGGGCGATATTCCCAATGTCTTCTATCTGCCCGGTATTGCCTCACTGGTGAAATATGCCGAGAATGGATTAATCATGGATGTATCTGTGTTGTTCGAGGATGGAGAATGGTATAACGGCTTTTTAGACGGTGCCTTTGATATGTTTGACTTTGCAACCTATGGCGTGGAAGGGGTATATGCTGTTCCCTTCGCAGCCACTCCGGAAGGCGTATTCTACAATGCAGATATGCTGAAAGAAGTGGGCTATGAAGCATTCCCTGAAACCATGGAAGAGTTCTACGTTTGCATGGATAAGTTGCTGGAGAAAGGCTATGTGCCTTTTGCCCCTGGTGCGGCAGAAACATGGCGTGTGGGTCATCTGCATAACCAGCTACTGTACAAATGGTGCGGTACTTCAAAGGCGACCGAGCTAGGTGCACGTACGGCAAAGTGGACCGATGAGGATGTAGTGCAGTCCTTGGCATGGCTGAAGGACATGAATGATCGTGGCTATCTGATGGAGAATTGTGCGGGATTGACACTTGATATGGAAAAGACCATGTTCTTCACTCAGCAGTCAGCTATGACATGCAACGGTTCCTGGTTTATTGGCGACATCACTGCTCAAGGCGAACTTGGATTTGATGTTGCTTTCGCCGCATGGCCGTACTTCACAGAACGTGAAGAGAACAAGGGAGCGGTTGTGCAGTATCCCCAAAACTGGTGCCTGAAAGGCGGTATGGAAGGCGCCGAGTATGATGCTACGGTTGCCTTTGTCAAAGAGTATACAGGGCGAGACAACCAGACTCGTGTAACCGCTGAGAAGGGCACGTTGCCCATTCGAAAGGACATCGACTATTCAGGCATCGAACTGAACGATTTATTTATGGGATGTATGGATGTACTCAATAATGCTACCTCCCAAGCCGGCGACAGTTTTGACTATGACCAGCTTTCTTCCATGCAGGATGTGACCCGCAACAATATTGTAGGAATGTTGCTTGGGAACACTCCTGAAGAGTGTGCGAAGGCTATTCAGGACGAGATCGACACCAACGGCTAACCAGGTAGCACAGAACAGTAATCGATGGACGACCGGACCGGATATCCGGTCGTCCATCTTGCAGCTGGAGGGAGCACGGTGGATCAATACTATTCGAATAAACGGATTGTCCTTTTATTTTTGCTGCCTGCACTGGTGATATATGTCGGGCTTGCAGTGTATCCGATAGTCCAGAGCATTGTGTTTTCCTTCTATGAATGGAATGGCCTTCAGGGTGTGCCTATGGAGTATGTAGGCATGAATAATTTTGGGAGCATGTTTCGTTCGGCAAAGTTTTGGTTATCCGTGAAAAATGTGCTGCAATTTATTGCCGTTAACCTGATATTCCAGATCATTATTGGATATGGTTTAGCGGTGCTGTTAGCCCAGAACAGACCAGGTTTTAAGATCTTCAAAACCATATTCTTTTTTCCTGTTGTACTTCCATTGACTGCAACGGCACTGCTGTGGAAATTCATCTATTTTCCAAATAACATTGGCGTTTTGAACCAACTTCTAAATGCTATTGGTTTAGAAAGCCTGAAGACTGGCTGGCTCATCAACACGAAGACAGCGCTCAATGCGGTCTCCATCGCCAACGTGTGGACAGGCTTTGGATATCATATGGTAATAGGCTTTGCAGCCCTCAGTGCTATTCCCGACGGCATCATGGAATCTTCTATGATTGATGGTGCAACCGGCTTTAGACAGTTTTTCAGTATTACTCTGCCAATGATTTGGGAATCAATGAAGATATCGTTCGTGCTACTGATTACAGGCAGCATGAAGAACTTTGACATCATTTTTGTTATGACAGAAGGAGGGCCGAATGGAGCAACCCATGTACCTTCTACACTTATGTATTATGAAGCCTTTAAATATGATCATTATGGGTTGGGTAGCGCTATTTCAGTTTTTATTTTTGTTGCAAGCCTTGCCCTTGCCGGGCTTACGATCCGACTGATGCGGCGGGAGAGCGTGGAATACTGAGGGGGTAAGGTAATGAATAAACGCAGGCATTCCACAAAATGGTATTTTTTACAGATGGGTTATTATGCCTTTATGATATTGGTTGCGATAATAATGGCGTTTCCGATCTATTTTGCATTGATATCCTCAGTGAAGGGCAATACGGAGATTTTTAGCAATCCATTTGTACCAACTGTTTCACCTGTATTTGAGAATTATCCCCGGGCTATCAAAACTGGGCACATAGACAAGAGTTTCTTCAATACCATATATATCACACTGTCAGCCGTGTTGATCGCTATGCTGTCGGGCGCAATGGCTTCATATATTCTGGCAAAATTCAGATTCCGGGGCAGAGCCTTTATCTATGTTTTTGTAGTTGCTGGTATGATGATTCCAATCCAGACAATTATTATTCCGCTTGCATTTTACCTGGGGAAACTGGGACTATTTGACAATCATCCTGCACTTATCTTGCTGTTCACAGCCTTTCAGATTCCAATGACTGTGTTCGTTGTAACTGGTTTCATGAAAGGTTTTCCACATGAGATTGAAGAAGCAGCTGTGATAGATGGTGCAACGCATTCTCGCACTCTTTTCATGATAATCATCCCTTTGTCAGCACCGGCGCTGGTATCTGCTTCCATCTTTAATTTTATCAATATTTGGAACAACTTACTGTTTCCACTAATCTTTATCCGAAGTGCTGAGAAACAGATGCTGGCCCTTAGCTTACAGTCATTTTTTGCCGAACGCGGCAGCGATTACGGTGGTGTGATGGCGGCAATTGTCATTTCAATTACACCTACAATCCTGGCATATGTGATGATGCAAGAAAGAGTGGAAATGGGACTGATGGCTGGAGCAGTAAAGGGTTAAAACATCATATTAAGGAGGATGCCAACATGAGAGCGAATATGCCGTATCGTCAAATCCATCTAGACTTTCACACTTCCCCCCTGATTCCGGGAGTGGGCAATGATTTTGATGCAAAAGCGTTTGCACGAACTTTGACGGAGAACCACATCAACTCGATTAACCTCTTTACGAAATGCCACCACGGTTTCTATTACTATCCAACAAAGATAGGCAGAGTACATCCTGGTTTGAAACCCGGTCTGGACTTGTTTGGCGAGCAGGTGAGGGCTTGCCGGGAAGCAGGAATCCGCACTGTAGCATATACAACCGTGGTATGGGCAGAAGACACATGTGATCTGCATCCTGAATGGATGCAAATCGATGAAGATGGTGTGCTGGGTGCGCGGCATCCTTTCAATGAGAGTTACAATTCAGAGGTTAGAGCATGGCGTTCGCTTTGTATGAACAATCGTGATTATGTCGAGTATATGAAGGCAGAACTTCGAGAGGTATACACCCTGTATCGCCCGGATGGGTTCTGGATCGACATTATCTTCCAATTCAATTGCATATGCCCAAGTTGTCGAAAAGAAATGCTGTCATTGGGTATGGATTACCATAGCCACGATGACGTGATGAAACATGACCGAATGGTGGAGATTAGGTTTGCTGAGGAGATTGGCCGTTTCCTTCATGGAATGGATCCTTCTCTTGAAGTGTACTTTAACGGATGTCCTGCAGAATTTGACCAAGCGGATGATATGGCGTTATCAACTGCACAGCGTCGACGTCATAACGATTTCATTGATATTGAATCGCTACCATCGGAGGTTTGGGGCTATGCACATTTTCCTGTGCTGGTTAACTATGTAAACCGGATGGAAAAGCCGATTACCATGATGAATGGAAAATTCCACAAAACGTGGGGGGATTTTGGTACATTGCGCAACAAGGCGGCGTTGGAATTTGAGGCTTTTCGGGCACTTGCATATGGTACGGGTATCTGTGTGGGAGACCAGTTGCATCCGAATGGAGAATTGGATCAAACTGTCTACAACCGCATTGGAGAGGTAATGGCCAAGATTCAGGAAAAAGAGCCTTATTGCATTGGTAGCCGAAAATTGACACGCGTTGCAGCTTATGCGGGGAATAGGGTACTCGAGAACGAACGAGGTTTTTCTGCGACCACGATGAACATCAACCTGGCAAATGAGGGTGTGTATCGGGTACTGAGTGAATTAAAAATTCCTTTCGACTTTGTCGACTTCTCCGACGATATAGATCATTACGAATTGGTTATTCTTCCAGATCATGTTCGATTGCCGGATCATGTAGCCAGAAAACTGTCCTCTTATTTGAAAAGAGGCGGAAGGATTCTGGCGACGGGACAATCAGGCCTCAAATATGATACGGACGAGTACGCGCTTGAAGAGTTCGGCCTTCGCTATGTGGGGCCAGAGCAGTATTCGGTGGCGTACATGCAAATTGATAATAGCCAATTTGATGGTTTACCAGAAATGTACCACGTATTGTATATGAGGGGTATTGAGGTCAAAGCCGAAAGAGGAGAGGTACTCAGTTGGCTGGTTGAATCCTATTTCAATCGGACATACGATCGCTTTTGCTCACATCGTCAGACACCTCCAAAGCCATATCCATCCGATAAGCCTTTGATTATCCAGAATGGGAATATAATAAGTGTAACACATCCTCTTTTCTCTGATTATGCTGAAAACGGATGTAAGATATATAAGGATGTGCTTGGACAACTGATCTTTCGGTTGATTCAACCTGTGGTGAAGGGCAATCTTCCATCAACGGCGGAAGTGACATTGCGTGAGTTGAATGGTGAAACGGTGTTGCACTTACTTAGCTATAATCCTGCGAAACGTTGCCACACCATCGAAACGTTAGAGGATGTGATTCCATTGTATGATGTTGAGGTAGCTGTTCGGATGGAGAAAGCACCACAAAGAGCAGTATTGGAACCGCAAGGAATCGCTATACCTGTGCGGTATGAGGATGGTTATGCCTGCATAATGGTTGATAGGATAGATGGGCACCAAATGGTCGTGCTTTCTTGACATTGACACTACTTCAAGGTCGTGCTATTATACGGCAGTCCTTATGCTTGGATAGACTTCTCCGGGGACATGGCATGTCTACGGAGCCAAGGAAGGTGCATTGCCATTTGGTATGTAGAGGGCGTGCTTTGTAGAGACCAATGCCGAATCGATAACATTGTTCGCCTGGTTGTGTGAATTACCCGAATGCAAAGGATGTGTCGAGTATTTTTCCTCCGTTTGAGTAGATGACCCAGTATGATGGACACGCTCGTAGCACAGTTGCCGCCGTATTCCCTGTGGATATGTGGTCAATGTATAGCGTTGCCTGTCATATCCACTTTTGGTTGAACAAAAAGATTGTGCATTGTCCGGACCTGGCATTGCCGATATCGAAATGCTTTTTGCCGATGGGCTGGAGCTGGCCTTGCGTGCCGTATGTGCCAAGTCCTTTTAAAAATGCCTGCGTGCATGGCATTGCGAGAGTATGGGGCAGTTCTGACAGGCGCGTCCTGTACTGGGAGAAGAAGGATTTGCCCTGCTCCCGCAGGGCGATTCAAAAGATTCTGTTGGCGTGCCGGATCAGCACTTCAACGAGACAGGCGTCGCTTGTGAAAAGGAGCTGACGTTTCGGAGGGAGATACGGTGCATCCCCTACAGAAATCACTTTTAAGGAGGACGGACACATGACGGAAAAACAACGGGCAACACAGCCGGACATCCTGAACCGGGTAGAGGAAGTGATCGCCCGGGGGCCATATTCGGATACCTGGGAATCACTGTGTGAATACCGGTCCCCCAAATGGTATGAGGAGGCAAAGTTCGGGATTTTTATCCACTGGGGCGTATATGCCGTGCCCGCGTTCGGCAACGAGTGGTATCCCCGGAACATGTACCTCGAAGGGACACCGGAATATGCCCATCACAAAAAGACCTATGGCGACCATAAGACGTTTGGATACAAGGACTTTATTCCCCTGTTCAAGGGGGAGAAGTTTGATGCCGGGGAGTGGCTGGACCTCTTTGAACAGGCGGGCGCGAAGTACATCATGCCGGTGGCCGAGCATCACGACGGCTTCCAAAATGTACAAAAGCGAATTGTCCCATTGGAACGCGGCCGAAATGGGGCCCAAGAGAGACGTGTTGGGGGAGATCAAGCGGGAGACGGAAGCGAGGGGAATGATGTTCTGTGCCTCCGACCACCGGGCGGAGCACTGCTGGTTCTTCAACGGCGGCCTGAATTTCGATTCGGATGTTCCCGAGAACCCTGATTTTTACGACCTGCAGGTACCCTATGAGGAGTCCCGGCGTGCCAAGCACGACCTGTACGCCCCGGTGCCGCCCACGGCGCACCTCGACAACTGGCTGGCGAGGCTGTGTGAACTGGCGGACAACTACCAGCCAAAGGTCGTGTGGTTTGACTGGTGGATCCAGCAGGTCGCCTTCCGCCCATACCTGCGGAAATTTGCGGCGTACTACTACAACCGCGCAGCCGAATGGGGCGTGGAAGTCGCCATCAACTACAAGTTCTCTTCCTTCATGCTGGGCAGCGCCGTATTTGACGTGGAGCGCGGACAGCTCGAAGCCATCCGCCCGGCCTTGTGGCAGACAGACACCGCCATCGCAAAGAACTCCTGGGGGTACACCGAGCACAACGAATTCAAAAATCCCGTGGATATCGTAGGCGATCTGATCGATATCGTCAGCAAGAACGGCGTCCTGCTCTTAAACGTCGGCCCCAGGGCGGACGGCACGATCACCGATGAGGAACGGCATGTGCTTCTCGAAATCGGCAAGTGGCTGAAGATCAACGGGGAAGGCATCTACGGCACCCGGCCGTGGGCAAAGTTCGGGGAAGGCCCGACCCGTATCAAGGAAGGCGCGTTCTCCGATACCAGCCGAGCGCCCTTCGTGTCGGAAGACATCCGCTATACGTACAAGCCCGGAAGGATCTACGCATTCTGCATGAAGCGCCCCTCCGACGGAGTCGTTCGCCTGAAAGCTCTGGCCCGGTGCTTCGGTGACGACGCGGACTACGACGTGAAAAACGTTTCATTGCTGGGCGACGGGGAAGTGCCCTTCGAGCGGGACGAAACCTGCATGACGATCCATATCGGGGCCGCATCGGACGAAGGGTATCCCATCGGCTTTAAGATCGAAATCGACTGATTCAGGGAAGAGAGCGCGGAATGCAGGTCAACGAGGGGCAGGCGCGATGTGCCATCGCCTCGATTCTTAAGAAAGGAACTGACCGCCATGAAGAACGAAATTTTCGAACCGACCTGGGAGAGCATCAAAACCCATGCATTGCCCGAATGGTACGACGACTGCAAGCTTGGCATCTTCATCCACTGGGGGTTGTACTCGGTACCCGCATGGGCCGAAGTTACCTGGGAATTGGGCGGTGAGCCTTCCGAAGAAGCGTGGCATCGGCACAACCCCTACGCGGAATGGTACCTGAACACCATCCGCATCAAGGATTCCCCGGCGCGGAAGCACCACGACGAGATGTACGGGAAGGACTTTCACTACGAGCGCTTTGCGGAACAATTCACCTGCGAGCAGTGGGACCCTGGGGAATGGGCAAAACTATTCAAGGAGGCGGGGGCCGGGTACGTCGTGTTGACCACCAAACACCACGACGGCTTCTGCCTGTTCCCGTCCAAGTACACCGATTACAACGCGGCCAAACTCGGGCCGAAGCGCGACCTGGTGGGGGACCTGACCGGGGCCGTCCGTGGGGAGGGCCTCAGGATGGGTACGTACTTCTCGGGTCTCTTCGACTGGACCACATTTGACCGTCCGAGGCTGAGGCATAACAACGAGGACAGCTACAACCACACCTATGCCTTCGCGGACTACTCGTACAACCAGGCGTTGGAACTGGTGGATCGCTACCATCCGTCCGTCCTGTGGAACGATATCGGCTGGCCGGAAAAAGGGCGCGAAGACCTGAAGCATTTGTTTGCCCACTATTACAACACCGTGCCGGAGGGCGTGATCAACGACCGGTGGGATATGGATTTTTGCGATTACACAACCGCCGAATACCTGCACGGGACGCGGACGCTGGACAAGAAGTGGGAGATGTGCCGGGGACTGGGACTATCTTTCGGCTACAACCGGAACGAAGGGGACGAGACCGTCATCTCCGGGCGAACCCTGGTGCGCATCCTGGTGGATTCTGTGAGCCATAACGGAAACCTGCTGATCAACGTCGGCCCGAGGGCGGACGGCGTGATCCCGGAGATCCAGGTGGACCGGTTGAAAAAGCTTGGCGCGTGGATGAAGGCGCACGGTGAGTCCATCTACGGCACCCGGCCTTGGAGGGACCGGCAACAGGATGCGCTTCCGGGCGGCGCCACGGCTTTTTATACCCGAAAAGGGCGGGATTTGTATGCCATCGTGGACGGGCTTGCCGTAGGGACGTCTTCCGTTCGGCTTCCGATTGCAGATGCGGCGCTGCCGGTTCAAGCGGGCGACGAGTATCCCATCCACGTGAAGTTGGAGAACTTCTTCCGGTAACCGGCAGCCAGTGTGTGGCAGGGAACAAGTCGGGAGAGGATACGCCTGGACGCTTTTGAATATCGTGGACTTTCTGATGCATTGTTCTGGATCCGCAGCAACAAACCCTTTACTTTCGATTCGTTCCAGCGTATAATGGTACCAATGGGAACCGTGTTGCGGGATGGTGTGGTTTCTCGGTTTTCACGAACCACAGATCAGTTTCCCTTTAGCGTGAAAAAGTGTGATCCATCAAAGCCGGTGATGGCGACCTTGTTTCCCCATACCGAATTTGAGCGAGGTGCGATTGTGGAGCGAACGGCGGCGGGGAAGGCGACTTGCCGGGCTGCTCGAAAAGGTTGGCGGGAGGGGCGCAAGACGAAGGGGATACCGGAGTTCGAAAATTCCCGGAAAAACAAAAAGAGGGAGAATTGACGGTAGCGGAATGCTGCGAGGCGCTGGGAATCAGCAGATTCACTTGGTGTGGGAGGAGGAGGGAGATTGCGTGAGCCAAAGCGATAAAATTTGGGCTGCCGTAGTCGTTGTGGAAGTTCTAGTTTTCGCGATAATCGCGACTGTTTCAGATATCCGAAGTGAGCGACGCAAGCGCGAAAACGGTGGTATTGATCCGGTTGAGGAAGTACGGTTCCGGAAACATCGGGAAGAACGGGAAAGGAAGAAACTTGCGCAAACGGTGGTAAAGACAAGGATCCTCGACGGGTACAGCGTGACAAGGGGTTCTGGCGGAGGATTGCTTGAAACCGCTGGACGGGCGATGATCGGGGAATGGTTAGGCGGCCCGGTTGGCGCGATCATCGGCGGGGCTACGGCGCGGCGGACGTACCGGGAGTACAGATATACTACTTTCAAGGTATGGTATGGGGATGGGAAAACCAAGATCAAGACGGTATCGAATGGAAGCTACGATTGGGAAAAATTTATCGAAAAGCTGGAAGAGTAAGGACGGAATGCGTAGTGAGGGTCATACGCCCCTTTTAAAAGTGCAGGGACAGGAAAAGCGGCTGCTATCGTCAATGCATAAGACGAGTCGGCGCTTGACCTCTTGATGAGAACTAGGAGAGATACCCTTGTATAGTGTACCCAAACAGTATTCGACCGTCTGTATGGAGATGCCGGAATGGCTCTGAAAAAATTGATGAAGTCGTTGAACAGCAAAAAAGAGATCGCTGTCCAGGAATACCATGCCGATAATGCCAACACCAACGCACTTTTGACGGCTGCTGACTTCCCGATCATCCGGGCATCCGACGTGAATCTGAGCAGGTATCAGAAGGCGCCGCTGACGGGCATAGCTGCTTTGGGTGCAGCTTTTCCCACCTTGCCCAATGCTGCGAGAACGATTGCAAAGACGGCCACCACCCGCATAGCGACCGACAAGCCCGTGTTCGTAGGCATATGGCCCCAAGGCGTCATCGGAAAAATGATTGACAAGGGGAAGGGTCATTCGGGAAATATTCTGGGACCTGACAACAAAATCGTAGGCCGCATGCGCTTTCAGCAGCTTGACGGCTTGCCGTTGACGACAAACACCTCCACGGTCATCCCCTTCAATCCGATGACCATGGCTGTTGCCGCGGCTTTGATCAACATTGACAAGAAACTGGATGCCCTGCAGGAAAAAGCCGAAGAGATTCTCCAATTCCTGAAATTGGAGAAGCAATCCAGGCAGCGCGGCAACCTGAATATGTTGGCTGAAATTACGGAGGAGTACAAAAGGGATTGTCACAACGAAAAGATGTGCGCCCTTCGCGTTGTGGCCGTACAGGATATCAAGCGGGAAGCCCACCAGGACATCCTGTTTTACGAGGAGCAAATCGGCCGGGAATTGCGGAAGCAAAGGGCCATCCACGGTGTACAGATAGCACAGAACCTGCTGGATGCCGTGATGAACGAATTCTACGAGTTTCAACTGGCCAGCTACCTCTATGCCTACGCCTCTTTTCTGGAAGTCATGCTTCAGAAGAACCTTGAAGCGGCTTCTGCTGTTGCAAAAAAGATGGAGTCCCATGCCAAAAAGTATTCGAAGCTTTATAGCGAATGCCGTTCTCAGATCGCAAACTACCAGCGCAGCGCCATCGAGGCACAGCTGATTGGCGGCCTGGGAAGCGCTGCCAAGACGATTGGGCAGGCGATGGCTTCCGTTCCCGTTCTGAGCAAAGGCCCCGTGGACGAAGCTTTGATCAGCGTAGGCGAATCTCTCGGGCAGTATAATGAGGATACGGTCTCGAAGAAACTGGAGACATTCGCTCCGCTGGAGGATTCCTGCATGCAGCCCTTTATCGAGAACACGCGGCGTTTGGATTTGTTGTATCGCCGCCTCGACAGCATGATCACGGACGGCGAGAACCTCTACATCCTGGCAGAAGCGTAGGAAGCCGGGCGTTTCTTTGCTGTTGCGGGGAAGGCGCCATGATTTCAAGGAAGTGCGATTCTCATGTATTGCCTACAACCAAAAGAGGCCGCGGCATGCACCGCGACCTCTTTTGTGTCTTCTGTGTTGTATCGTTACCGGATCTGTGCTATAATATGGATTAGAGATAGCGCGACTTTGCGCAGAGGAAATGGAGGGGATGCAGTTTGGAATACGAGATCAAGGGCGGAAGTTTCCCGGTGGTCGTCTGCTACCTGAACGATGGGGAAGCGATGTTGACCGAACGGGGCTCCATGGTCTGGATGTCTACCAATATGGAGATGGAGACCCGGGGCGGCGGCCTGGGTAAGATGCTGGGCAAAGCTTTCTCAGGGGAAAGCATGTTCCAGAACGTATACAGATCCTCCGGGCAGGGCATGATCGCCTTTGGTTCCAGCTTTCCGGGGCAGATCCTTCCCCTGAAGATCGAGCCGGGCCGGGAGATGATCCTGCAGAAGAGCGCTTTCCTGGCCTCTGAAACCGGGGTACAGTTGTCGGTGCATTTCAACAAAAAGCTGGGCGTCGGCCTTTTTGGCGGCGAAGGCTTTATCATGCAGAAGCTGAGCGGCCGGGGTATGGCCTTTGTGGAGATCGACGGGGAACTGGTGGAGTACCACCTGAAATCCGGGGAAGAGCTGATTGCGGACACGGGCAATGTGGCGGGTTTCGAGTCCACGGTTTCCATGGACATCCGGCAGGTGCCCGGGCTGAAGAACAAGCTGCTGGGGGGCGAGGGGCTGTTCAACACCCACCTGCAAGGGCCCGGGCGGGTGTGGCTGCAGACCATGCCCATCATGAACGTGGCCATGGCGCTGCGGCGGTATTTTCCCACCGGCAACGGCTGAGGATTCGGGACGGTCCAGACAGGGCGGCTGACGGGCTATCGTATGGCCCATCCGGTACAGCCCCAGCTGCCTGGCGCTGCCGGAAACATCGTTGGCATGCACATACAGACAGTATGCGCAAGGCGATTGACCGGGCGGAAAAAAGCTATGCGTAGATATCACATGGGATACTCCTCCCTCGCTAGGGGAGATCAGTATGGTGAAACCAAAGCAGGTAATTATATGAAGGAGGTAATGATATGGCAAGGAAAATGACACTTGCGGATTTGGAACTGGTGCCTTCATCCACAAAGGATACACAGCGTATCGGGATCATGACGAAACCCTTTGAAATGATGACCGGCTATGCGCGCATTCCCGTTCCCACGGAACGAGAGGTTCGGGTCAAGATCAAGTGGGTGGGAATCTGCGGGTCGGATCTTGAAGCCTATCGCGGGACGCGCGCTGCGGAATTCGTGAGTGTTCCCGCGCGGTTGGGACACGAAGTAGCGGGCGTCATCGATTCCGTAGGCGAAAAAGTAAATGGGCTAAAGGTTGGCGACAAGGTTACTTGCCGCTATGTTTGGGGGGCGTTTGCACAATATATCGTGTGCGATCCATTCAATGTGCGCAAATTGCCGGAAGATTTCCCCATGAAGGCGGTAAGCCTCATAGAAATACTGCCCGGAATCATTCATGCAGCGGAACTATCCCGGATCGATGCGTCCAAAAACGTCCTGGTCATGGGGCAAGGGGTTTCGGGTTTGATCTTGACCCAGGTGCTTCGCCTGTACGCTCCGCGCAGGCTCGTCGTCACTGATTTGCACGACTACAACCTTGAGCTTGCCCGCAGCTATGGCGCAACCGACACCTATAAAATTGATGAAAAAGCCGCCAATCCGTACGAACAGTTGATGAAAGACTTCCCGGACGGGTTCGACGTGGTCATTCCCTGTCTCCTCGAGGGCGATGGGATGATAGACGCCATTGAACTCAGCGCCATGTGTGGCAAAATTGTCATGTACGGCTGCATCGGCGTGTGCAATAAGCCGGTAGATTTCTTCAAGGTACACCGCAAACGCCTGGAGATTTACTCGACAGAACCGCGACGCGATATAGATATGCGCCGCTTCTTCGACGACAGCATCCAGTTGGTAACGGATGGCATCATCAATACCGAAGAGATCATTACAGACGAAATCCCGCTGAGCAAGCTGGACGAGGCTTTTCGTTTGCGGGACAACCCGCCGGAAGGCACAATACATGTAATTGTCGATTGCGAGGCGTAAGCAAACCGCCCTTACCTCCCTGTAGTTGTCAGCTTGTTTGGATGTATGCTTCTTGGAAGGGTTTTGCGGGAGGAAGGAAGGTTTTGTGCCGGGCGGTTTCTCTATCGGGCAAAAGGCATTCTGCGCGGAGCCGGATTTCGTTTGAGGCGCTGCAAAACGTCTCGAGAGCGGCTCCGCGCAGGTGTGCCCTGGGACGGGACAAAGACGGTTTGGATCAAAAAACGTTTGTGTTCCGATCTGCCTTGACAAGCTGAGCCTTGCACGTTCCTTCATCACATCAGGGAAGTTGACCGGTGCGTTTTCCCTGATGAAAAGTTTTTGCATGGAAAAACACCATATGCGCGTTTGCATGGGATTGACAGGAGTTTCCCGCAAATTGCGCAGCGGCCATGAGGTGAATCAAGAAAAGGGGAAGTCAACGAACAACACAAACGAGAAGCGCCTGTTTTGAGTCTATTGCTGGAAATTTGCGCGAGCATGATGAGGAAATGAGAACAAATTGAAGAGATGATATTGACTTACGTGATGATGGTGTGTTATAATCCAACATGATAGGAACATCGAAGAAGAGAGGAGGTTCGGTTGATGGCAGAGGCCCCTCAAATTCTTGAGCTTCGAAACATATGCAAGTCGTTTCCGGGCGTTAAAGCCTTGGACAATGTAAGCATCTCGCTAAACAAGGGCGAAATCGTTGGCCTTGTGGGCGAGAACGGCGCCGGTAAGTCAACATTGATGAAAGTACTTACCGGTGTTTATTCGATGGACAGCGGAGAAATCATTCTGGAAGGACAGCGGGTCAAAATCAATTCGCCGATCGTTGGGCGGGAAATGGGGATCAACATCGTATACCAGGAGCTCTCTGTGCTCCGAAACCTGACGGTCGCTGAAAACCTGTTTCTTGGAAACCTGAAAACGACAAAGAGCGGCCTTGTGGATTGGAAAGCCATGCAGGCAGAGGCTGTAGACGCACTCAAGACCATGGACCTTGACATCGATGTGAATACGCCCATGCGCAATTTGAGCATAGCGCAGTGCCAAATGGTTGAGATTTGCCGTGCCTGCGTCGTGAACCAGTGCAAGGTGTTGGTCATGGATGAACCAACGAGCTCATTGGTGGACAAGGAAATTGAATACATGTTCCAGATCATGATGGACCTGAAAGAAAAAGGGATCACCATCATCTACATCACCCACAAGCTGGACGAGCTTTTCCGGATTACGGATCGTGTGTTTGTCCTGAAGGACGGCGCAAACAGCGGCCAGATGGTTACCGCCGAATGCACCAAGGATGATATTATCCTGGCAATGGTTGGCCGCGATTTGGGGCACTATTATCCCGTACACGACGGAAAACGGGGGAAACCGGTGCTTGAGGTGCGCAATCTTTGCCAGGGCGATCGCGTAAAGAATGTCAGCTTTACTGCCTATGCTGGCGAGATCCTTGGCTTTGCCGGTTTGATTGGTGCGGGGCGGACAGAGACCATGATGTCCATATTCGGCGCCATGCCCGATGTCAGCGGCGAGGTGCTGATGGAGGGGAAGGCGGTACGGTTTAAACATCCTCAGGAGGCGATACAGGCAGGTGTCGCGTTGGCCCCCGAGGACAGGAAGAACCAGGGCCTGGTGCAGATATTCTCGATCATGCACAATACGACCCTCGCCAACATGAAGGGTATTCTCAATCAATTTGGGTTTCTGGACCTGAAAAAAGAGGAAGACGTTGCGAATCACTATATCAAGGTATTGAACACGGCGACCCCCGATGCCTTCAAGCGCGTGCGCGAACTCTCGGGCGGGAACCAGCAGAAGATCATCGTGGGCAAGTGGTTGTTTACCGATGCCAAAGTACTGATTTTCGATGAGCCCACAAAGGGGATCGATGTTGGCGCCAAAGTTGAGATTTATCGCCTGATGCGGGAATTGGCAAATGGCGGTGTGGCTGTCATCATGGTGTCCTCGGAGTTGCCGGAAGTAATCGGCGTCAGCGACCGGATCATGGTGATGCACGATGGTGAACTGAAAGGCGAGCTTTCCTCTGAGGAAGCCACTGAAAACAGGATTATGCAAATGGCGATAGGAGGTGCTCACACTTGAAAAAAGAAAAGACGGGCATGAGTGTGGCGAAGCACATTGGAGAATTTAGCGGCAAGTATGGCATTGTTCTGATTTTCGTATTGCTCGTTGCAGTCGCGGCAATCCTGCAGCCGGTATTCCTTCATCCGAGGAACATTACCAACGTGTTGCGCCAGGTATCAGTGAACGGCATCCTCGCAACGGGCATGACGTTTGTCATCATCTCCGGCGCGATCGATTTGTCCGTAGGCACAATTTTTTGCATGTGCGGCATGGTCATGATGTTTGTCATGCCCCGTACGGGTTGGATGGGCGCGATCCTGGTGGGTTTGATCCTGGGAGCAATGATCGGATGCTGCAATGGATACATGGTCTATCGGGGCATGCCGGCTTTCATTATGACCCTCGCGATGTCCATACTGCTGAAAGGTTGCTCCTTTATCCTCAGCAACGGTACGCCCATTGCATCCTCCTCGACGACCTATAATGCCCTTGGCCAGAGTTACTTTTTGAAGGTACCGGTGCAGGTCTATATATACTTCCTGATTGTCATTGTTGCCACCATCGTCCTTGGCAGGACGCGTTTTGGCCGCAGCGTCTACGCTATCGGTGGAAATATCGAGGTCGCACGGCTTTCGGGCATCAATGTCAAGAAGACGCGCATTCTGGTTTACATCATATCCGGCGTGTTGGCAGCGATTTCCGCTGTGATCGGAACAGCGCGGTTGGGGTCGTGCGAGCCCACGCTTGGAGAGGACTATCATTCCGATGCCATAGCAGCGACCGTTATTGGCGGTACACTGATGAGCGGCGGCGAAGGCCACCAGATGAAAACCATGGTGGGCGTTCTTTTGCTGGGCGTCCTGAGCAATATCCTCAACCTGACCGGGGTGACTCCGTATGCCCAGTATGTGGTAAAGGGCTTGATCATCATCGGTGCGGTTGCCTCGGATATTTTCCGCCGCGTCAAGATGAATTGATCGTGGCGGCTGTCAATCTGTGATTTCTGCCGAAGGAAGGCGGAGAAATATATTATAAAGGAGAAGGGAACATGAAGAAGATCCTGACTGTCATCCTGGTACTTGCAATGGTTTTTGGCGTTGGAGCCTTTGCCACTGCAGAAGAATGGTCCTACGAAACCCCCATGAAGATTGGATTCTCCCAGAATAAGCTTTCCGTAGCTTTCAGAGTTGCGGGGGTCGAACAGCTCAAGGCCTATGTCGCCGAAAAGGGACTCAACTGGGAGATCATTGTCACGGACGGCAACAACGATGCGTCCAAGCAGACTTCCGACATTGAGGACATGATCATGCAGGGCGTTGACGCCATCATATGCTGTCCTGTGACTGCGGATACGATGGCTCCTGCGGGCGCCATTGTGATGGAGGCAGGCATCCCCTTTGTGCTCGTCAATCGCCGCATCACGTCGGAAGACTTCACCTGCGCGATCACCGGCTCCAACTACATGATCGGCCAGCTCGTTGCAGATGATATGGCGGCAAAGCTGGGCGAAAAGGGGAAGGTTGCCCTGATAGAGGGAACGCTGGGCGCTTCTGATACCACCGATCGTACGACTGGATTCCTGGAGACCATAGCGAAGTATCCCGACATCGAAATGGTTGCCCAGACGAGCGGCGACTATGTGAAGGATAAGGGCATGGCCTGCATGGAAGATATCCTGATGCGCGTCCCGGACCTTGACGGCGTATTCTGCCAAAACGACGATATGGCGCAAGGCGCTTATCTTGCCTGCGAAGCGGCGGGGGCGACGGACGTCCTCATCTACGGCAACGACTGCTATCGCTCGACCCTCGACATGATCAAGGAAGGAAAGATCGAAGGAACGACGATCTATCCCACCTCGGTCCAGGCCGCAGTTGACGTGCTCATCAGCATCTTCGAGAACGGCGGGGTGTACGAAGGCGAAAAGATCATCGTTCAGGATGTCCCGCTTGCGACCATCGACAACCTCGACCAGTACTACGACACCCTCGCTCTGAACGCATAAGCTTCCGAACCAACAAGAATCCACCTGCGAAATCACCGCGGGTGGATTCTTTCTGACATCGAAGATGGTGAGCTGCTGAAAAAGTGACTGCGCCTAGCGATACCGTTTTGCTTTGGTGGTCCGCATATTCTTATGAAAGGATTGGCAAAAAATGATCAGATACCCTGACGACATTGCAGCAGAAATGGATGCTGCCGCGCATCGGTTTTTTGACAATCTTGATCCCGCGATGGAGAATATGGAGCAGGAAGAATTCTCGAAGATGTTGAATGATTATGTCTACGAGCATTGTTCTGAAAGAACCAAAAGATTTCTCGATAAGGTGAAGGCTGCTTATGCTTGCGCGGAGAAGCGTGGGATCATGATATAACGATCGAATAGCAAGCGGCCTTGTCGATTGAAGGGGGCTGGGATCCCTTTGCGATGGTGTAAAATATGATACGGCGTTATCCGGTGAGGACGTTCCGGCAACGGGCAGTATGGACCTTATGTACTGCCCAAAACGACAAGAGGCCGCGGTATGTACCGTGACCTCTCTTGCGTCCCGCGGATGGAGCATAGGGGAGTCGAACCCCTGACCTCCACAATGCCATTGTGGCGCGCTACCAACTGTGCTAATGCCCCATGATGCTCGGTTGCCCTTGCGAACAAAATACATTATACCAGTGGAACAGGGGTTTGTAAACGGGTGGAACCATTGAATTCCGGAAAAGTTGATGTAAAATCCTTCCGGAACAGGGAATAAGGAGCCGGAATGAGGCAAATCTTCACCACGCGATAAAGAGGATGGCTTGCGTGGGGGGGGCAAATATGCTAAAATGCCCTGAGTGTGCGGCCGGCGAGGCCAGCAGGGGACAGGGAGGCTAACGATATGAAAGATAAGAGAGAAGTCCGTCAGAACTTTTCCAAGGATAAGATCAAGGAGAACATCCGGAGCAAGCTGGATCGGCATTTCGGTTGTGGGATAGAAGAGGCGTCCTGCGATCAATTGTACCAGGTCATTGCCTCCACGGTACGGGACGAGATCATGCAGCGGCGGGCCCAATCCCGGGGCGTACGGAAGGAGAGCGGCAACAAAAAGCTGTACTATCTGTCTGCCGAGTTTTTGGTGGGCAGGGCGCTCCACAACAACATTGTGAACCTGGTGAACGAGCAGAACTACCTGGATGCCTTCCGTGAATTGGGCATCGACAAGTCCATGATCTTTGAGCAGGAGCCCGAACCCGGCCTGGGCAACGGGGGCCTGGGACGGCTGGCGGCCTGCTTCCTGGATTCGCTGTCTGCCTTGAAGCTGCCCGCCATGGGCTGCACCATCCGCTATGAGTACGGCCTGTTCCGCCAAAAGATCGTGGACGGCTACCAGGTGGAGCTGCCGGACAACTGGCTGGTCAACGGCAACCTGTGGGAGATCTGCCGGGCCGACCAGACCCAGGAAGTGCGTTTCGGGGGCCGGGTGGAGGAATACGAGGAGGGGGGCAGCAAGAAATTCCGGCTGGTGGACTACTCCACGGTGCTGGCTGTGCCCTACGAAATGCCCAGCCTGGGCTACGACTCCACCATGGTGAACATGCTGCGCACCTGGTCCGCCAAGAGCCCCACGCAGCTTGACATGAAGCGGTTCAACCAGGGCCAGTACGCCAAGGCCATGGAGGAGAAGACCCTGGCTGAGGTGATCTCCAAGGTGCTGTATCCCGAAGACAACCATGAGGAGGGCAGGGAGCTGCGGCTGAAGCAGCAGTATTTCTTCTCTTCCGCCACCGTGCAGTATGCGGTGGATGACTTCAAAAAGGTGCATGGAACCAACTGGGAGCTCTTCCCGCTGAAGGTGGCCCTCCATGTGAACGATACCCACCCGGGCATGGCCATCCCCGAACTGATGCGCGTCCTCATGGACGAGAACGGGCTGGGTTGGGAAGAGGCCGAGGACATCACCCGCCGCAGTTTTGCCTATACCAACCACACCGTGCTGCAGGAAGCCATGGAGCGCTGGCCCGTGGACCTGGTGAAGCGGCTATTGCCCCGGATCTACATGATCCTGGAGGAGCTGAACCGGCGCCTGTGCGACCGGCTGTGGAGGGTGTATACCGGCCAGTGGGAGCGCATCGGCCGCATGGCCATCATCGGATACGGCAGCGTGCACATGGCCAACCTGTGCGTCTCCATGTGTCACACGGTGAACGGCGTCAGCCAGATCCACGCGGACATCCTGAAGCGCACCACCTTCCGGGATTTCTACTTGGTGGAGCCGAGCAAATTCCTGGGCATCACCAACGGCATCACCCACAGGCGCTGGTTGATCCAGGCCAATCCCGAGCTGACCCGCCTGCTGGACGAAGCCATCGGAACGGGCTGGAAGAAGAACCCTGCCCGCATGGCGGAGCTTTTGCCCTTCGCGGATGATCCCGCCTTCCGGGAGCGTTTTGCCCAGGTGAAACACGGAAACAAACTGCGCCTGGCCGCATTTTTAAAAAAGAGCCAGGGCGTCATCCTGGATCCCGACAGCATTTTCGATGTCCAGGCAAAGCGCCTCCACGAGTACAAGCGGCAGCTGATGAACGCGCTGCATATCCTGGCGTTGTACAACCGCATTGACCAGAATGAGCGCCTGGAGCTGCCCCCCCGAACCTTCATCTTCGGCGCCAAGGCGGCCCCCGGCTTCTACCGGGCCAAGCTGATCATCCGCCTCATCAATGCCATCGCCGATCTGGTGGCCAAGCATCCCCGGGCCAGCCGGATGATCAAGGTGGTCTTCCTGGAAAACTACTGTGTCTCTGCAGCGGAGATCCTCATACCTGCCACCGATGTGTCCGAGCAGATCTCCACTGCGGGCAAGGAGGCCAGCGGTACCGGCAATATGAAGTTCATGATGAACGGCGCGGTGACCATCGGCACCCTGGACGGCGCCAATGTGGAGATCAGCGAGAGCGTGGGCCTGGACAACATCTACATCTTCGGCTTGACCGCTGAAGAGGTGGAGGCGGGATACGCCACCTACCGTTCCCACGACATGTACGGGGAGCACCCCTTCATCCGTCGGGTGATGGAGCAGCTGATCGACTGCACCCTGTCCCCCGACAACCCTTACGAGTTCCGGGAACTGTACCACGCCCTGCTGTTCGGGGACAACGGCGGCATGGCGGATCCCTACTTCGTGCTGAAGGATCTGCCCGAGTACATGCGCACCCATGTCCGGGTTGCCCGGGATTATGGCGACCGGGAAAAGTGGATCGCCATGGCGGTACGCAACACCGCCTCCTCCGGCATATTCTCCTCCGACAGGACCATTTCAGAGTACAACGAACGGGTCTGGCATCTCTCACCCCTGAGGCTGTAGGAGATGTTGTACCACGATTCAAGATCCGCCGCGTATCGCACACCCCCCGGGGCGGGGGCGTGCGATACGCCTGTTACACTGGCCCTGCGCTGCGGGAAAGGGGTCGAAAAGGCCTGGCTCCGGCTGTGGTGGCAGGACGCGGAGCAGTTGATCGAGCTGGCCCCCGGTGAAGATGGGCTGTGGCGGGCTTCCATCACGCTGCCTGACATACCCGGCGTGCTGTGGTATCACTTCATCGCAGACACTCCCAAGGGAAGACTGTGGTACGGAAACGCCTCCGACAGGCTGGGGGGCGTGGGGCGGCAATACAAGGGGGAACCCCCGGGCTACCAGCTTACCGTGTACGATCCCGCCTTTGCCACCCCGGACTGGATGCGAAGGGGCATCCTGTACCAGATCATGCCGGACCGCTTCTACCCGGGCACCGATCCGAAAGACAAGCCCGTCCCGGAGGCGGGTTGGATGCATGAGGACTGGAACGAGTCCCCCGCCCTGCGCCTGGGAGGAGGGGACAACGAGGCCAACGATTTTTTCGGGGGCGACCTGAAGGGCATATGCCTGAAACTTCCCTACCTGAAGGACCTTGGCGTCACCGCCCTGTACCTGAACCCCATCTTCCGGGCCCGCTCCAACCACAAGTACGACACCGGGGATTATATGCAGGTGGACCCGTCCTTCGGTACCCTGAAGGACTTGAAAACGCTTTGCCAAAAGGCCCGGGCCCTGGGGATCCGGGTGATCCTGGACGGGGTGTTCAGCCATACCGGGGCGGACAGCCGGTACTTCAATATTGCCGGCCGCTATGACGAGGTCGGGGCGTATCAAAGCACCGAGTCCCCTTATGCCGGCTGGTACACTTTTACCAGGCATCCCGACGAGTATGAATGCTGGTGGGGATTTCCCACCCTGCCCACTGTCAACAAGGAGGACGAGAGCTTCCGGGAGTTCATCATTGGGGGGAAGGACGCGGTGTGCGCCCATTACATCCGCTGCGGCACCTCCGGCTGGCGGCTGGACGTGGCGGATGAGCTGCCCATGTCCTTCATCCGGCAGATGCGGGCGCGGGTCAAGGGGGAAGATCCCCAGGCCTGCCTTTTGGGGGAGGTATGGGAAGACGCGAGCAACAAGGTGTCCTACGGAGAAGCCCGCTGCTATTGCCTGGGGGATACCCTGGACAGCGTGATGAATTATCCCCTGCGGGAGATGCTCATCGACTTCATGCTGGGGAAGATCGACGCTCCGGCGGTGGTGCGGCGGTTCCGGCATTTGCAGGAGAACTACGCCCCTGCTTTTTTCTATTCCCTGATGAACGTGCTGGGCAGCCACGACAAGCCCCGGATCATCGACGTGCTGTCGGGGGAAGAGGGCCTGCAACCTCCCCGGGAGCAGCGGCGGGCCCGCAAACTGTCCCGGGAAAAGTACGAGCTGGGCCGCGCCCGCTACAGCATCCTGTGGCGCTTTCTGTGCGCCCTGCCCGGGATGCCCTGCATCTACTACGGGGACGAGGCGGGGCAGACCGGCATGGCAGATCCCTTTTGCCGGGGCACCTATCCCTGGGGCGACAGGGACATGGACCTGCTTGAGCAGATCCGGGACAGCTGCCGGGAGCGCCTGAAGGATCCGGTGCTCATGACCGGGGAGGCCCGGTTGTACGCCTCCGGGGACGGGGTGCTGGCGGTTGTGCGGCGCATCCGGAACGGAAAGGACGCCCTGGGGGACCCGGCGCCGGATGGGCTGAGGGTATGCCTCATCAACCGGGACGAAAAGACCGCGACGGCAAGGCTGCGGAAGGACGACCTGATGCCCCGGAGCTTTGTCGTGGACGTGCCGGGCCTGGAATGCAGCGTATACAGCCCCTTTCCCCCCGCTTGACTTTCACCGGGCACGGGGATATAATGGGGCCCTGAAAGGGCAGTATGGGAGGTGCCGTGATGAAGCGGAAAAAGCGCACGCCCACTTTTCGCAGGAGGGGCGCAGCCATCGCCTTTTTCTTCATCGCCCTGGCGATCTTCGTGGTGGGATGCTACGCGGGGATCGGCATGTTGACCCGCTTTGACTATACGGACCTTTTGCCCGAAGATGCGAGCCTTCGGGCCAAGTTTGCCGAAGACGGTTACCTCTTGCCGGAAGCCACCCCCACCCCCACTCCTTTGCCTACCCCTACGCCCCTGCCCACGCCGGCCCCCACTCCCCAGGCAACGCCCCTGCCCCTGCAGATATATTCCACCCAAGACACAAGGATGCTGATGCCGGAAAAGGCGGACCATCGTGGGGAGGCGGAGATCACCGAGCTGAACGTATCGGCAGGGGATAAGAACGGATCCATCCTGGTGCGGGGCTGGGCCTTTTTGGAGGGCTGCGACGCCATGGAAAGCACGGTATACCTGGTGGTGTCCGCCAAGGCGGGGGCAGTGCACCGCTTTTATGTGGCGGACATCAAACCCGGCGCCTCGGGGGTCACCCACGACCCGGCGAAGGGGCAGAACCTGGAACGGGCAGATTTTCAGGCGGCTTTCAAGGTAAACACCTACGAAGAAGGGCCCTACCGGCTGGGCATCCTGGTGGAAAACCGGGAAAAAGGCAAACGGCAGGCGGTTCAAGGCTATTTTACCCTGGGGAACCGGCACCAGTTCCAGGTAAAGAACAACGCCGTCGTCGGCGTAGGGTAAAGGAAGGGGAGGATATACCCATGATCACAAGGATGCATGAACAAGTTCTGACCACCAAAGAAAAGATGCGGGGCGGCGACCTGACCGTACAGCTGCGGGCGCTGGCGGGAAAACTGCCCGCCAATGCACGGCTGTTTTCCCTGCTGACCCTGATCCCGGGCGCCTCCATCGGGTACCACGTCCACGAACGGGAGACCGAGCTGTTCTACTTTGTCAGCGGCAGCGGGCTGGTGGACGACAACGGAGAGACCCTGCGGGTGGAGGCAGGGGATTCCATGACTACCTTTGGCGGCCAGGGACATTCCGTGAAGAACGACGGGACAGAGGATCTGGTGATCCTGGCCTGCATCGTGCTGGACTAAAGAAGAAAGAAGACACAAAAAAGCGCCCCCACAGCTTCTTTGGCTGCGGGGGCGCTGTATGCGTCAGCCGACTTTCGCGAAGACGGTTTTGGAACTCCTGCTGGGCCACACCATGACAGTTTGAGGGGGACAATCCAGTTCCCGGACGGCCCGCATCACCTTGGGGGCGGTGTACCTGTGGACCTCCTGCAGGGTTACGTACCCGTCCCGGTTTCTGTCCGCGGGGAGGGTGCCCAGATGGGAGAAGGTGTTGCCATTCCCCACAACGCCAAGCCCTTCCCCCAAATAGTAGGTGAAGAAGCTGTAGGCGGATTCCTCGGTTTCAGGGCTCGACATGGCAGCCCAGGATTCCTGCAGGGGTTTGCAGGAGACCATGATGCGGTATTTGTTCCTTTGAGGGTTGTCCGAGACGAGGGACACCGTGCCCTTGGCCGCCAGGGCGGGGGAGGGGCTGACAAAGTTGTCCACCATATCCGAAAGGAGCTTCTGCTGGCGTTCGCCTGTCAGGGGAGTGCCGGCGCCCTTGGCCTGAATGTACTGGCCCGCCAAACAGCAGTCCAGCACCACGATCACGGTGCCGGGCACCTGGTCCAGATAGGACCGCACCTCGTCCACTGGGACGATCACGCCGTCGACCCCCACCAGCGCTCCCCGCTCGCACTTCTTATCGCTGTCCTTCCCGTGGCCTGAATAATAGAAATAGGTCAGGTCATTGGCGTCCATGCCCTTTTCGGACAGTTGGCCCAGGGCCTGCCGGATTTCCTGTCCCGTCAGATCGAAACACAGGTCTCCCGTCTTGCTCCTGTCGGGACTGAATTGCATGGCTTCCATCGCCGCCTTGAACCGCCTGGCATCGCTTTCCGAGGATTCCAGGTCGACAATGCCGGGGCCATAGTCCTTCTGCCCGATGATGAGGTAATGGACGTCGCTGTCGGAATAGTCCACCGTGACCTGACAGGTTGCCCTCAGCCTCCCCGCCCTGGTGCGGCAGGTGATATAGGCAGTGCCTCGCCTGCGCCCGGTCACCACGCCGTATTTGTTCACCGAAGCGACCCTCGGGGAACTGCTCCTCCAGGTGACCCTTTTGTTTACCGCGTTTTCCGGCAGGATCTGCGGGGTCAGCTTCTCGCTTACCCCGGGGGCCAGGGTGAGGGCTGGGCGGTCCAGGCTGAGATCGGTGGGGGGCTGGGGCCTTACGGTGACCCAACACACCCGCTTCAGCACCGGCCGGCCACGGGCTGTGCAATAGATACGAGCGCGGCCTGTCCTGACTGGCGTGACAAACCCGGTGTCGTCCACCGAAGCGACGCTTTGCCTGTCACTGATAAAACGCAGGGGCCGCAGGGGACTCACGGCGGCCGCCAAGGGTTTTCCTTCCCCCGCGCCGTCCGAACCTATGTACAAGGTGAGCCGCCTGGGCAGCAGGGTCAGGCTGTCTGCCTGAGCGCATAAGCAGCCAAGGAGAAGGGCCAGGAGCACGAGGACCAGGACGCGCTTTTTCATGGGGGCACCTCCGTTATACTTTGGACTTTTGGGTCGGGGCTGGAATGGGGTGCAGCGGTCTCGGGGGAGGGTTCCAACAAGACGGCCAGAAGCCAGATCAGGGCGGCCAACACCAGGGCGCCCAGCAGTTTCAAAAGGGTCACGATCACCCGGCTCAGGCTGGTCCGGGGCCGGGTCGCCCCCATGACATCCCGCTCAAAGGAGCGGAACACCACGCCGGGCTCGGGGACCTCCTCCCCCTCCCGGTTGAGGGCGGAGAGCAACAGGGCTTCCAAATGATCCTCCAGGCTGCGCATGCCCCTTTGGCCTCCCAGTTTCAGGGCCCGGAGCAGACGGGAACTCAAACGGTGCAGTTTGCCGGAGACCTCGGCGGTGTGCAGCTGCATCACCTGGGCGATCTGCCGATGGCTAAGCTGGCAGGCATAGTACAGCATGGCGATGCGCTGTATGACTTCGGATTCCTTTTCCAGAAGCTCCAGCAGCGCCTGCCGGGTGGCGGCGGCGCCCTGTACCACGGGTTCGGGCAGGATCCAGTCCACCTCGAAGCGCCCGGCTGCCCGGATGCGCTTGAGCTCTGCCAGGGCTACGCCCCGCACCGTGCGCTCCAGTCCGTCCTGGAAGCTCATGCGGCCCTGCCATTCCTTGCGGCGCAGGTAGGCTTCCACGATGGCGCTGCGGAACACATAGGCCGCGATCTCCCGGTTGCCGGTGATGGCGTGGGCCATGCGGAACAGGCTGACGTATATGCTGCCGACCCGCTCCAGGTAGACGGCGGGATCATCCCTGTGGTCCATGGCTTTACCCCTGCTCCGCAATGCCGTCGAAGAGGGGCTTCAGGCAGCCGTACATCCTGCGGTACAAGCCAAAAACCTCCCGGTACTTTTCGGCAATGGCCGGATTGCCCGGGTGGCTGGACCGGGCCTGTACGATGGCCGCCGCCGATTCGAAGCTGTCGAAGATGCCCACGCCCACGCCGGCGGCCATGGCGGCGCCCATGGAGGTGGCTTCTCCGGGGGTCATGTGTACCTGGGTGGGGACGCCGAAGATGTTGGCCAGCATATCGGGCCACAGCCCGGAGCGGGCGCCGCCCCCGATCAGCATCATGGAGCGGATGGGCTGGCCGCAGTCGTGCATGATCTCGATGGTGTTGTTCAGGGCAAACCCCACCCCTTCGTACACCGCCCGGGCCACGTGGCGCTGGTCGTGGTACAGGGTGAAGCCCATGAGACAGCCCCGGGTGTTGGGATCCCAATAGGGGGTACGCTCGCCCATCAGGGTGGGCAGGAACAGTACGCCCTCGGACCCGGGCTCGATTTGCCGGGCCATGTTTTCGATGCGGTTGTGATCGGCGCCGGTGGCGGCTTCCGCCCCGGTGAGCAGGTTGGACACGGCCCAGTCGTAGGCGGCTGCCCCGGTCTGGATGACGCCCAGGGTATGGTTGACGTCGCCCCCCATGTCGAGGTAGTTGGAGATGCGCATCTCCTCATCCAGCACCGGCTGCCGGGTGAGCAGGCTGACCCAGGCGCTGGAGCCGATGCAGCAGTAGGCGGTGCCCGGAGTGGACAGCCCGGCCCCCCGGCCGGCGCAGGCCCCGTCGCCGCCGCCGATGGCCACCGGCGTGCCCTCCAGCAGGCCGGTCTTCTCGGCGATGTCCTTGGTAATGCCACCCAGCACCGCGCTGCCGGGGTGGATGGAAGGCATGCGGCCCACCGGGATGCC
This sequence comes from Clostridiales bacterium, assembly GCA_012520375.1. Lineage (GTDB taxonomy): Bacteria > Bacillota > Clostridia > Christensenellales > Aristaeellaceae > Excrementavichristensenella. Next base: position 5,862 of record JAAYOH010000099.1, on the reverse strand, counting down.
CAGTTCCTTGAGCAAATCCTCCGCCCAGCAGCGATTGACGATGTCCAGGGCGATGGTGAGGGAGGCGTCGGAATAATCGGTGACCCCCACCTGACCGGTGAGGTGGGCGTAGATGTAGTCCTTGGTGTTCAGCCACCAACGGGCGCGCTTGTACACACCGGGCCGGTGGTTTCGCATCCACAGGATCTTGGGCAGGGTGAAGTGGTGGTCCAGCCGGTTGCCTGTCAGGCGGAAAAAGTCCCCGGGGCTGATGATCTTTTCGATGTCCCTGGCTTCCTGCCAGGCGCGGGAATCGGAATGGATGATGTTCGGGTGCAAGGCATGGCCCCCGGCGTCCACCGGGATGCAGCCGTTCATTGTGCCGGACAGCCCCACACAGGCGATGTCGGCGGGGGAGACCTGGGTGAGTAGTTCCTTGATTCCGCCGAGGATGGCTTTCAGGACCATGGAGGGGTCCTGCTCGGCCCAGTTCGGCTTGGGATAGTCCGTGGGATAATTGAACTTGACGGCGCACATCGCCTTGCCCGCAGCATCGAACACGGAGCATTTGCAGCCCGTGGTCCCGGCATCGCAGGTCATGATGTAGTTTTTGCCCATGTTATCGTCCTCCGATCCTGTCGCGTTTTTCTTGTGGAGGCTTGTTCCCTCGTTCGTTCAGGACCTGGGCGGCAGCCGAGGCCACCAGGGCCAACAGGGCGCATACCATGGGCATGCCCGGGGAACTGGGGGGATAGCCCAGCAGGATCCAGTGAAAGGCGGTTTGACAGCAGGGGGGAAGGATCCAGGCCAGATACGCCGAAACCCCGCGCCGCACCCCCCGCCAGGCGCACACCGCCCCTGCCAGGGGGACGAGCCCCCACATGCCCACATCGTACCAAATGCCCCCAAGGCCCACAGCCAGTACCGAAAGAAGGGTGAACAGGATGACGGCCAAAGCCTGGAAGAGGAGCGCCCTACGTCCTCTGTTCTTCATGTGCGCCTCCCATTTGATCCGCTGGCTCATTATATCATCCCCGGACCCGGGACACAAGTGAATAAATGGTTCAGGACGCGACCTCGCGCTCCCGGGGGCGGTACTCGCTGATCAGCACGGCGGCAAAGATGACCGAAAAGCCCAGGACCAGGCGGAAGGTCATGCGTTCGCCATAGAAGAGCGCAGAAAACAGCACCCCGAACACCGATTCCAGGCTGAGGATCAGGGAGGCGGCGGAAGGGGTCGACAGGCGCAGCCCCATCATTTGAAAGAGGAACGCCAGGGTGGTGGGGCCCAGGGCAAGGTACAGGACGGGTTTCCACACCGGCCTCCAGTCAAAGGCAAAGGGGTTGCCCTCCACGATCAGGGCGTAGATCCAGCAGAAAAGGGCGGTAGAGGCGAACTGGAGGATACACAGGGCGATGGGGTCCATGCCCTCCCCCCTGCGGGCCACGGACACGATGTGTACCGCGAACAGAAAGCCGCTGATCAGGGTGAGCAGGTCCCCCTTGCCGATGCGCAGGGTTTCTGTAAGGGAGACCAGCCCGATGCCCAGCAGGCACAGGAAAGCGGCGAGAAAACTGCGCAGGGGCGGACGCTTGCCCCCCGAGGCCCAGAACAAAAAAGGGACGATGACGCAGTAGATCCCCGTGAGGAAGGCGTTTTTCCCCGGGGTGGTGTCCAGGATCCCGATGCCCTGTACCAGGGAACCCGCCGCCAGCCACATCCCCATGATGCCGCCCTGGACCAGATCCCTCCGGCGCAGGCCCTTGAGTTTCTTTTGAAAGATGAGCGCCAGGATCAGGGTTCCGATGGAAAAGCGCACCGCCAGCAGGGTGGCGGGGGGCAGGTGGTCCACGACGCCCTTCACCATAAAAAAGGAACTGCCCCATATGATGGCGGCGCCGAACAGGAAAAAGCGGGCGAGAAAAACCCGGCTGAATGGACCCGTATTCATGAACCTTCCTCCGTATGGTTATGATGGCAACAATGTACACTATACCACAAATCGGCCTCCTTGTCCCCCTCTTATGATGAAACTATTTAAAAATAATATTTTTGGTATTGACAAAAAGGGGGAACAGTGATAATATGTATATTGTTACTGCGATAAGCAGTATGCACTTGGTCTGTTGGCTCAGTTGGTAGAGCACATCGTTCACATCGATGGGGTCACTGGTTCGAGTCCAGTACAGACCATCACAATCCGTCTCAAAAGAGGCGGATTTTTCTTTAAGGGATGCTAAATCGCGTGAAATAGGGGCTTAATGTGCTGTGTATCGCGTGATTTTCGCATCTATACTCGCTTTTTCCCGTCATATTTGCATAGAAATCTCGGGTGTATTCTGCTGCGGAACAGCGTTTAAGGCTTTGCGCTCCGACCGCCAGCGCAATGGCTCTTCTGATGTTACAGCTCAAGTACATGAGTGCGTTCCGCGGCTACCTTTTCCTTGTTCTTGCACAGGAAATAGCCCGCGCCATCGTAGTGCTGGATCATGCCGAAGGGATGTCACAGGTCTGCATGCGTTCCTTCTGTCTTTCTTTGTCGTGCCGGATAAAGAGCATCACCCGGGCAGGCGCGTGCTGGACATGTCCGTAGGTGTGATAATGACCCGGTTGGGGGACGTCGGGGATCTGTTGCATATAGTTCGACAAGAAAGAGAAAAATCCTTTTGGTTTTCATCGCTTTTGTGATAAAATATTTGTTATATGCATGAGGAGGAGGTGGATAGCGTGATCCCCAAAGAAATGCAAGGGATCTATAATTGCCTTGTGCCCGCGATAACGGTTTTCTGCGAGGCGCAGCTGGACGCGAGGTATTTGGAAAAATGCCTTGCGGCGTTGGAGAAACTGTGCAGAAAGCGGCCCTCGCCGCTACTGAGCGGGAATCTGAACACATGGGCGGCGGGAATCGTGTATTTCGTGTGCGCACAGAACGACCGCTTTGTCCGCGGGTGCAAGAACCGTTTGGATGCTGCAGAAGTAGCCGGTTTCTTCGACCTGTCTGTCAATACTGCATCGACCAAGGCCTCCCAGATACGAAAAATGTTCCGCGTGAAGACCTATAACGAGCGTTGCTGGTCTTTTGACGATGGCTCTGACGATCCATAGAGAGTCGATCCCCCTATGTAAGCGGCTTTTGAGATACTCTGACTATATGTAAGGGGCACACTTCCTTTCAAATAGCGCCCCTCTTTTTAGTCTGCAGACACTGCAAGATACCAATCAATAATAATCCTTGGTAGTACTATATACTTTTAAATAATATTCCATCTCGGACAAATAGGCGGTTGAGGTACAATAGATAGGAAAAAATCAATTTCTTTTCGACAACCACGTCCGGCATCGCGCCGGGAAATGGTCGTCGCTTTTTGCTTGGTTTTGTATCCGTCCTGGGCCAGGATGAGCAGCAGCTGGGAATTGCGTGGGCCGATCAATACGCCGTTGCGATCCAGGGTATATTCGCCGATGGTGCAGGCGAAGCTGGGAGCGGCCTGATAACTGGGGTATGCGCCGATGTTCTTGCCGATGGCATGTGCCAGAGCCTTGCGAGCGCTGCTGGGTATGCTGTAGTGTACCTCCATGGCCACGGGGATCGGTTCTTCATCCTTCCCCGGATCGTCTTCACTGGCTGCCTCGGCGGGTTCGTCAGCAACTTTCATCGCGGCGTCCTGAAGGCATTCCTTCGGCTGCGGAACAGCAGCTTCCTGGGGCGCGTGAACAAGAAGGGCAAGCCTGTTCGAGATTTGGTACGGAACGAGGCAGAGGCGGCGATCAAGGCTCAGTTGTATCACCTGATCGTTGACGAAGGCTTTGGCGGGAATCACATAGTGAACTGGCTCAACGAACGCGGGATCAAGGCCAAGCGCGGCACGGCGCTATGGCGCGCCACATCCCTCTGGGCCATGATCGGAATCCCATTGACCGAGGTCAAATGCACCTGGAAGAGACGCTATCCGATCCGATTGACGAGCTGCGGATTATCGACGCTTACTGTTTTTATAAGGCGATTGAAATCATAGAGGAGCGCGGAAAATTCAATGCCGAGCGGCGGGAGGGCCGTGGCTGCCCTGGAGGATCAGGCGATCAAAGCGCTTGCCGGCGAATCCCAGCTGGATTTGGCAATCATCAACCAGCTCATACCGAAACAAAAGGCCGCCACGAAGCGGCTTGCGCGGAATACCAGCGAATCCTCCTGGTGAATCAGGACGAGGAAGAAATCCTCAAAGCGAAGCGTCTGCAAGCCCGGAAACTGGCCGAACGGGGGCAGCTTTTCGAGGACGCACCCGAGACGCAAAAGCGCATGGTCCTGGCGGAGGTCCTCAATCGGATCGAGGCTTGGCGCGGATGCCAGATAATGATTAAGTTCAAACTGACGGCCTGGCAATTCCTGGAACCGGATGCCGATGGAGGAGCCGATAAGAAAGCATCATAATAAGCGATTCTGCCGCCCGAAAGGGCGGCGCTTTTTTCTTTGGTTAAGGTCTATGTTGCATCTGGTTTAGGGAAGTGGTATAATACACTTGGTTAATCGTAATTCGCTGTGAGTTTCATGCCTATGGTTTTCGCTGGTAACTTGTAAAGGAGATTGTTTGAGATGCCGCAGAAAATAGATGTCCATGGATTATTCATTGATCCGGAAACCATAACGGATTTGATGCTGCAAAAGCGCATATCTGTATATTATCCTGTATTTCATGAGGTTGCCCGAACAAAATCCTTGTTTCAGCGCACCGATTCATCTCAGTTACGCATCCTTCAATTTGACCGTCAAGAACCTTATGGAATCATATTAGCGGATGTTGAGCAACCTGATTCCGCAAGCTATGCTGTCACCTATCATCAGGCGCTAATAGATAAGATTTTTAAGAGCGTAAGTATGACTGGAAAAAACTTAATTGGACATATAAATGAATTGCTCAAAATTGAGATCTCTGGGGATCGGCAATACCGTATCCTTCAATCTGGGCGGAATGTAAAGCAAACATCGATCCGAGAAATACCCGCAAAAGTACGTTTGTTAAGTGGCCAATGGGTGGATGTGTTTAAGAGCAGTCCGGGCTATGATTTTCAGGGTGGCACCCCGTATGCCGTGACTGATGTTGGTGCGGCTGCCCTTATGATTGTCACGAAGGATAAAAACTATGTTCTCTTTGGCGCGGGTGTTGATGCAACTAACGAGGATGTAATTTCGGCATATCGTTCGTTGGCTATACTTTACAATGAAATACAGGAGAGGCGTGATGCGGCGATTGAAGAGAACGCGAAAAAACCATGGATTCAAATGCCCCAGATAAACATCCAACTGCTAAATGTCGAATTGCCGAAGATTGAAATGCCGCAAATAAAGTTCCAGTTACCTTTTGTGCTTGGGAAAAAGCAAGAGAAGCCTGCGCCGAAAGCGTTGCCGGAAGCTGGTTCTGATGATCTCTCTACGGATGATAAATAACTGTGGATCATGATAGGGCCAATCTCCCATAGTATTCCAGGCACGGGAGCCGCTATGCTTGAGCACACCGTTCACATCGATGGGGCTACAGGTTCGAGTCCTGTTGCGACCATCACGATCCGACTCAAAAGAGGCGGATTTTTTGAGTAATGCTAAATCGCGCGAAATGCGAGACGGCATTTGCCAATTATAACCACCAATATGCCGTCGATATGATATAATAGAAGCTGGTGAGCATTGTTACAATTTGTATGATCATCGGTATTATTGCTGCCGTCACAATCAAGCGCAGAAGCAGAAGCCAATCGAAAAGGAGGGGATCGGATGCCAACGGCCATTGTCTACTATTCAAAGCATCATGGAAACACGAAAAAGCTGCTGGACGCCATTGCCGAAAAAGAAGAGGTGACCTTGATCGACGCAGCAATCCAGCCCACAG
>JAAYOH010000014.1 GCA_012520375.1 Clostridiales bacterium | reverse complement strand
GCCGGTTTCGCCATTCTTCGATTTGCTCGTATACCTTCTTGTTCAGCCGGCTGACCGTCCCAGGCGATACCCGCGTCCCCCATAGCGCTTCCGTGATGTCCTCTACTCGGCGTACCGATACACCCGCTAAATACATCTCCACCAGCGCTTCCTCTACCGATGACTCCCGCCGCCGGTATCGCTCGATGATGCTCGTCTCAAACGGCAGCGTCCGTAGTTTCGGTACCCGCAGTTCTACCTCCCCGCTCCTCGTTTGAAGTTTGCGCTTATAGTGTCCCGCACGTGTATCCAACCGTTCCTCCGTCCGCTCATAACGACGCGCATTCGTGATCCGATCCGCTTCCTCATCCAGCAATGTGTTCAGCGTCTCTTCCACCGTGCTTCGTACCAGTTCTCCAAGTTCTCGCTTTACTTCTTTCTCGTTCAAGTGTATAATACTGCCCATGGGAACCCTCCTTTGTGGTCTGTTTTTGTTCTAACTATAGCTTACCACAGCTTGGGTTCCCTTTTCAATTGTGCGAAAAATATTATACCTTATCAAATCATGCCCATGCAAAACAATATGTATAGTGCCCATACACCATGCGGGGGGAGGGGTGGCAGTAGCAACTGTGTGTACCCTTCTTCCCCCGCGGGGGTTGGGTCGGGTCCTGTCCTGTTTTGTTCTGTTTTGTCTTGTTTGGTTGGGTACGGTAGCCTCGCACGGAAACGGCACGTGCAGCGCACGTGCGCCGCACGGGGGAAATCAGGATACCGTAATGAAGTGGAGCTGGGGCGGGGCGAAGACGCGCAAGGGGAGAAGGCTGCAGCCCACCCCGTTGCTGACGATGATGCGGCGGCCCAGGAGGGTGCGTTCGCCGCTCATGAAGAAATAGGGCTGTTTGAAGGGGTTCATGTAGCCCATCGCCAGGGCGGGGAGGACGGGCAGGGCGATCTGGCCGCCGTGGGTGTGCCCGCACAGGATCAGATCGGTGCGGGGGGCATCCGGCAGCACCGCAGCCAGGGACCAGGGGGAATGGGTGAGGAGCAGGTGCAGGGCGGGGGAGGGCAGGGGAAGCTTTGCTACCGCCGGGTCGGGGCTGCCGTACTTGCCTTCGTCCAGCCCGGTGATCGCCAGGACCGTGGTATCCAGGGGGACGTGCAGGCGCTCGTTTACCAGCAGCCGGACCCCCGCCCGGTCGAGGGATGCCCGCAGGATGCAGTAATCGCCCTTCACCGCCTCGTAGTCGTTGTTGCCGGGGACGCAGTACACCCCCAGGGGCGCCTTCAGCATGCGCAGGGGCCCCTCGCACAGCCTGCGCTGGCGGGGAAGGCTGTCCGCCAGATCTCCCCCCAGCAGGATGAGGCAAGGCTTATGGGCCATAACCATGTCAAAAATGCGGGCCATGGCCTCGTCCCCCAGGAAGAAGCCGTAGTGCAGATCGGACAGGAAGGCGATGGGCCGGCCATGAAGCTCCGGCGAGGGATGGGGCAGGGCCAGGTCGTGATACAGGATATCCGGGGCGGAACCCGGGAAGCACAGGGGGCGCTTCATGGGTTCCATAGGGATTCTTCGCTGGTGGATATGCCCACGGCCCCCGCCTCGAGGGCCTGGGCGACCTCGTCCATGCGGGTGATCATGCCCCCGGCGATGATGGAGAGGCCCGTCTGCTGTTTCAGGCGGGTGATGGCCTTGGGCACCAGGCCCGGCAGCACTTCCAGCATGTCGGGGGTGTAGGCGCGCAGCATATTGAGGCCGTTGAGCATGCCGGAAGAGTCCATGACGAACAGGCGCTGGATGGTGATCATGCCCAGCTCATCCGCCTGCTTCAGCAGGGGCCCGCGGGTGGAGATCATGCCGTCGGGCCGGATCTCCCTGGCGCACCACTCCACGGCTGCCGCATCCCGGCCCAGGCCCCCCAACAGGTCCAGGTGGATGAATACCCGCTTGCCCCCGGCCCGCACGCCTTCCGCCAACTCGCGCAGGGTGAGGATGGTGCCCCCCAGGAGGAAGACGGCGGCCACGTCGGCCCCGGCGGCCCGGCGGACCTGGGGCAGATCCCGGGCGGACGCGATGACGGGGCGGCGGGAAAGATCTTTCAGGAAAGTTTGCATGGCGCACCTCCTTTGGCGCATTGTAACACAGGCGGATGGAGCGGTCAAGGGCGGCGGAACGGGGATTGTTAATTGTTTGTGCGGGCGTGTGACGGGCGGGCGCCCTTTTGTTGTATGCTGAGCACGGCACAAAGGAGGGGGCTGCGGCCCGGAAAGGAGTGCGTATGGAAAATCAGGAGACGGGACCGGTGCAGCCCGGCATTGTGCCGGAGGGCGCCGAGGGACAGGAGACGGAGGAGGCGACCGGCGCATCCGGGATGCGGACGAGGACATTGAAGAGCGCTGGTGGGGATGACGCCGGTTGCCCGGCGCCCGGGACAGACGAGGGCAACGTGGAGGACGAGAGCAACGTAGAGGAGAAGGATCCCGGGGAGGACGCGGGAGAGGAGGATCCCGGGGAAGAAGAACGGCTGGCGGGCGCCCGGGACATCCTGCAGGGATGGGCGATCCAGGCCCGGGAAGCCAGGGCGCTGTATCCCGGACTGGACCTGGCGGTGGAGGCGGGGGAACCCAGGTTCCTGCAGCTGCTGGGCGCGGGGGTGGACGTGCGAACCGCCTACGAGGTGGTGCACAGGGACGAGATCCTGTCCGGGGCCATGCAATACGCGGCCCGGCAGGCGGCCCGGAAGACGGCGGAGGACATACGGGCCCGGGGGGCGCGGCCGCTGGAGAACGGGGCCATGGGGAGCGCCGGGACTGCGCCGGGCCGGCTCCACGTCCGGGACATGGACAGGGCCCAGGTGCTGGAAATCGCAAAGGCAGCCCACAGGGGTCAGAAGACCCGGCTGCGGTAAAGGAGGAGGGCAGATATGAGCGAGACCAACGTTCAGGTGACGACCCAGAGCACCACGGGGGCGGACTTGTCCCCGGAGATGAAGACCTACTACGACAAGCTGCTGATCGCCAACGCGGAGCCCCAGCTGGTCCATGACCAGTTCGCCCAGAAGCGGAACATCCCCAAGGGCGGCGGC
>JAAYOH010000013.1 GCA_012520375.1 Clostridiales bacterium | reverse complement strand
GGAAGGCTTCCTCTTTCTTTTTATCACCCTGATCGACATAGCCCAAGGGAGCATCGGAAATGGACAGCCCGTCATACGGATAGACCAAATACAGGGGTTCACGGCCCTGCTTTAACAACTCTGTATTGGTGCTCAGTATCAGGCTTTCGTAGTTGACCATGGCATCAAAATCGCCCTGCAGAAACAGGGTCTTGAGCCATTCGCTGCTGCCGGAGGAACGGTCTATCCCTTTCAGCAGGGCCTGGACATCCGCCTGGAGCTCCTTTTGCTGAAGGTTCTGGGACGTGATGATGTCAGGGTTGCCCAGCAACGCATACAGGAAACCGATATAGGCTGAACAGCCGGAGTTGGATTGGGTGGCGCTGGTCATGCAGAAAGAAAGCTTTCCGTTTTGGATTTGCGTCAGAATGTCCCGAACGGATACCTGCTTGCCCACGAAGCCCAGTTCCTTGGCCAGGGATTGCCGGATGCCAAACACAACCGGCGTGATGGAAACCGACTCTGTATACTTGACCCGGTGCTTGGTATCCCCGATAGAAATCCATATGCTGCTGGCCGGCCAGACGGCATCATACGGCACCTCGTCCTGCCCTAAAACTCTGGAAATCTCGACAGATCCCTGATATTTCATGTCCAGCGCAATGCGGTTTTCCTTGGCAAAGCGTGAAAGCAGGGGCTCCAACTCCTTGTTTTCAGAGCCGGACACGATGCGCAGGGTGACCGGATAGGTGGCTTCCCCCAAGGTAGGCTGGCCACTTTTTGTGTCTGCTATTTTCTTTGTGCAGGCACACAAAAGCATCATCAGGGCCATCAGCACGGCCAAAGCAGCAGAGCGTTTTATAATGGAATGATTGTTGGCAAAAAGCATATTCCCCTCCGAGTTTTCAGGGGGCAAAAACCCCATTCAGTGTAACGCAAGGCTACCCTGCCGGCGTCAACTGCATATACGGTGCAGATTAAATCTATGTAAGTTCTCCCGAGACGGAGCGTTCTTTTATCCAATTCCCCTGAGGGGCGGTACAGCATAAAGCCGATCCTTCAGGGCGTCGCATTCGCGACCATCGTTGGATCCACCGACTTCGGATTTCTGTCAAAGAATACAGGGGCTGCCCGCCGTCCGGTTTCTTTGCCTGAACTTTCCTCCTCTGCCGGTTCATCCCCTCAGCTCACCGATTGTTCGATGTCCAGGACAAACCGATCCAAAGCGGCTTCTACCTCTTGCTCATGTCCTTTCATCAAATGCCCTCCGCCTTCAAACAGCAGCAAGTGGTGGGTTTGAAACCGGGGCGCAGCCTGTTCCATGGCAGATACGTCCACCAGTTTGTCATCCCTGGCTCCGATGATCAGCACCGGGCAGGAAATCTTTTCAATGGGGTAGTCCGAGAAATTCCGGGCCATATCCGGGTTGGTTACCTGTGCATCCAGCCGCATGCCTTCCCTGCGCAGATGCAGAGGCAGCATGCCGTACACCGTATCCGGGTCCATACCCATCAGAGGCGAAAACAATCCCCGGAAGGCCCACATCACAAAATCGTTTAAGGCAAATGCCGGCGGCCCCTGCCAGGTACTGAAGGTTTGCGGCGCGCTTGTCTGCGGCATGGCCGAGGAGTAGAGGAGGAGGCCTTTACAGCGCTCCGGGTAATCCAATGCAAAGCGAATGGCCGGCGTGCCGCCGGCGGAAGTGCCCAGCAAATAGGCTTGTTCTATGCCCAGTGCATCCAGCAGCTGGGCGAAGGCCTTTGCCTGCGCCTTGACGCTGGCATCTTTTGGCATGGCGCTGCCCGGATAGCCAAACCGGGAGGGAGCCAACAGCCTGTACTTCTTTTCTTTTCCCGCTACAGCGTCATATGCCTGGTCAAATCCGCCGCTGATACCGTGGGAGACCAGAATGACCGGGCCTTCTCCTCTGTCTACATAACTTATCCGCCCCTGAGGCAAGTCCAGAACCTGCGCCTCATAGGATGCGAGCCTGGCTTCAGCATCCCTCAGTGCGCCCTGCAAGGTGATCCCTTGTATCAGGCCCCAGATACCAACCAGTATAATCCATCCCAAGACAGCAAAGAGAACCACACGACGCTTCCTTCTTTTCATTGCTTATTCCTCCTGTTTGGTATATATCCTGCAAAAATTGCGAACATGCTCGGCCAGCAGGTCGCGCGCCTCGTTCTCATATTCCGGTTCCCGGTCACAGCGGAGCAGCAGAAAGTAGATGGGGGCATAAAAAATAAGTGCCAAGGCCTTGAGGCTATGACTTGTACCGTCTGTTGCCGGCAAAATGACGTCAAACAACTGCTCTTGATAGTGGAGAGGATCCTCCATATACAGCTTGGTCAGCAAGGCAGCAAGCTCTCTGTCCTCAAACTGGGAAAGAGTCAACACGCGGCGCAAGTTGCTGACGACCGGTTCATGCAAAAACCAAACAAAAAGGTTGTTGACCATGGCCAACAGCCGCTCCTCCCCAATCCCGGCAAACGCTTGCGCATCCTGACGGCCGCTTTGCCAGCCAAGGCCGATCTGCGCCGCCTGCTGGTGGTATATTTTTGTCATGTCATGGATGATGGCATCAAAAATGGCCCGTTTGCTGTCAAAATGATTGTACAAGGAAGGCGCTCGGATGCCCACGGCCCGGGCAATCTCCTGTACGCTCACTGCCTGATATCCTTTTCGGGCAAACAGCAAAAGGGCGTTCTGTATGATTTTATCCCGTGTAGATGGCATGAAGCGTTCCTCCAAACTAATGATCGTTAGTTTTGCAGTCAGTATAACCAACAGCCATTGGTTTGTCAAGCTCATGTTTGGGAATCCTGATGTAAGGAAAGCAAAATTGCTTGAAAAGCCTCCCGGGAATCACATATCCCACGATTCCCTGACCCTTCTCCTGCGCGTCCTCTACTTTGTGAGGGTAACAGAGGACCGCTTGAATAGCCGCTTATCCTTTACCAAAGCCACGCCCACACGGCGGTGAAGACATTCAGCACCAGGCTCAGGCCGATCAATACCCGGTCAAACAGCCCGGTATAACCGGCAATGCCAAAGACATTGATGATGAAAAGGATCAGGGAGCCGATGATGCCGGACCATTTGGCCCACCCCCTGGGCAGGAAGGCCGTGCCCAATGCCAACAGGATGGGAATCAGCATCAAAAGCGCTGCCAACATCAAATGGGTTTGGGTCATGGGTTTTCCATCGATCAAGGCGGCATCCCCGCCCTTTTCATACAGGCGGAGCACATCGCCCAGCAAATAGATGAGCATCAACGCTACCCAGCACACAACCAGTTGGACGCGCCGGGCGTCCATAGGGGTTATTTCCTGAATCATTGTCCTTCCTCCTGACGTATCATCAGCACCACGCTGCCCCACTTATGCCCGGTATCTACGATGCGATGAGCCCCCTGCACATCGTCCATGGGCAGGATGCTGTGGATCACGGCTTTGAGCTTTCCTGCATCATACCACTGCGCCAGCCGCTCCACCTGCCGGTGGTTTTCTTTGGCGACATCGCTGCCGCAGGTATTGATGAAGCGGCCGCCAGGCTTGAGCGCTTCCTTCGCCTGCGCTTTGTCCAACTTGCCCACGGTGTCCAGAATCAGGTCAAATCGTATGCCGGGGGCAAAGATGCAGTCCCGGGTGTAGTCAATAAAGCGGTGGGCGCCCAGCCCCCGCACCAGCGCCTCGTTTTTCCCCCCCGCTGTTCCGGTTACCCCAAGGCCCAAGTTCCTGGCAATTTGTACAGCCATGGTGCCCACAGCGCCTGCCGCACCGTTGATCAAGATGGATTCACCCGCTTTCGCGCCGTGTTTTTCCAGGAAATACAGAGCCGTATTGCCGCCGAACGGAAGGGCGGCGGCCTCAGCAAACCCCATGGAGGGGGTCATACACGCCATGGGGCCCGAAGCCGGGATGGCGACGTATTGGGCGTGACAGCCATAGCGCATACCGGGCGAGGAGCCGAAGACCGCATCCCCAACCCTGAAAGAAGTGACGCCAGCCCCCAGGGCAGCTACCGTACCTGAAAACACGGTGGCCAGGATAGGCTGGCGGGGTCTATGCAGCCCCAACACCAGCCGCATCAGCGTTTTCACGGGTTCTTTCGCCTGCAGTCCCCTTGTCCTGACATCTCCGGAGTTCACGGCGCTGGCTGCCACGCGCACCAGCACCATGCCCGGCTTGACTGCCGGCAGCGGGACGTCCACGATTTGAATTGCTTCCGGACCGCCGTAGCGTGTTACCCAGGTTGCCTTCATCCGTTCAGGCAGGTCGATCTTGAGGGTATTCATTGCTTGTTCTCCGTTTTCTGCTTATTCGTCCTCGTAGGAAAAGATCTCTTCCAAGGGTTTGTCAAACACTTTTGCGATGGCAAATGCCAGTTCCAGGCTCGGTGAGTATTTGCCGTTTTCCACGGCCAAGATGGTTTGGCGGGTGACGCCCACTTGGTCTGCCAGCTGTTGCTGGGTCATTTCATTCGCCAGGAAACGCAGGGTACGGATGCTGTTGGTGATGCGGGTTTTCTTTGCCATGATTACAGCCCTCTCTCATATCCAATGATGTAGGTTATCCACATGGCCAGGCTGGACAGCAGCACCGTAAAGGCCAGGGCACAGAAAAAGGCGTAAGGCCCCAGACCCAGAGCCAACAGAACAGCAGATATGAGGAAAGAGAGAAAGGATACCAGGCCAAAGGCTTTCATGGCATACCCCTCAATGTGCCGGTCGCGTTCGTCGGTTGTTTCCTCAAAGCCCTGCCCACCGGATCGCTTTTCCCCTGTCATGACCAGTATCGCACCGAGTGCGTACAGCACCAGGAAGCCTGCGATCAAGACCAGGAAGTAGATTCCCCAGGTTTTGGCCATTGCTTCGCCTTCAAGATGGATGACCCTGTAGTGGTTCCAGATAAAAGTCAGGATGAACCAAATCAAGCTGGATGCAGCGGAGAGCAGGGCTATTTTTGTCCGGTTGTGCATGTTTTCCTCCTTGTGCTTCACGGCATTCTCTTTCCTCTCGCGGAAGATATGTCAAACAATTATGACACGATGGAAAAGATTCTATACACCATATATCATACCCATCTCCGTGATGTCAAGTGGTTTTTTGAAATTCGCAAATAATTTACATACAAGCTCAATTTTTACATCAAAACACCTTGACGGAAAAACGCGATCCGATTATCCTATAAAAGGTAACACATTACCTAAATGAATGCAGGAGGTTTCCCATGAGCATCAAACGGTGGGCATTATTGCTGGTCATTCTCATCCTTGTGGTGTTTATCTCTCTTTTCTTTGCGATGGGGCGACAAGTAAACCGGCTTGAAGAGCAGGATTTCAGCCAGGTGGATGTGGCCGGCTTGCCTGATGGCATATATCAGGGCAGCGTGTCCACCCTGCTGGTAACGGCGTGTGTCGAGGTTCCTGTTCAAGGAGGACGCATCCAGGACGTCAAGCTACTGGAGCATCGCCATGGGCCGGATCATGGCGCCGAGGCAATGGCCGAAAGCATCGTACAGGCAAATAGCCCGGATGTGGACGACATCAGCGGCTCAACCGCCTCCAGCGTTGTGGTAAGGTCCGCAGTACTGGAAGCACTGAAAAATGGTTGCATGCCGTAAAAATGAAAACGACACCACCAGATGTTACCCAAGTATCCATTGACCTGAGCCACATCGAGGATCGATACTATCTGTTTGGCATGCTGGCCGCTATTGCCAACCGCATGCAAACCGTCGGGGACAGGGTATTTGAAGAGGTGACGTGGAAACAATGGTTCGCCCTGCTGGGCGCCAGCGTTTTGCAGCCCGATCCCTCCGTGTCCCGGGTGGCTGGTTTTATCGGTACGTCCCATCAAAATGTGAAGCAACTGTTGCTGCGCTTGCAGTCTGTCGGGTTGGTGTCCCTGGAAAAAGACAAAAATGATTTGCGCCGGACATTGGTAAGGCGTACCCCGGCAACCGAGGCTTTTGAACAGAAATATCGTGAAAGCAGTGTCCTGTTCATGGATAGCCTGTTTCAAGGGATCCCTACCGAAGCGCTGGCTATAGCCCGTCAGGTGATCCATCAACTGGATCAGAATCTGAAATCCATCGAAAATGGCATCAAGCAGAAGGAGGACACCGTATGATCGCGATTGTTTCGGATGATGGCCAGGAAATGGTGGGTGCTGTGCTGGAGGAAGCTGTTTCCCACCTGGATCCGCAGGTCGTCTATTTTGCCGCCAACACCATGGACATCAAGCCCTGCGCCGCTTGCGCCAGCTGCAGCGGGAAGACCTATGGCCGGTGCGTCATCCAGGATGACATGCAGCTGGTGCTGCCCAGGATCGCAGGGTGCCGGGCGCTGGTATTGGTATCCCCTGTGGTATTCGGCGGCGTCAGCCATCATATCAAAAAAGTGATGGATCGCATGGCGGCGGTGGGCAACCCTCGATACCGGGTGAGCGGCGGGGAACTGGTGAAGGGCATGAGCGGGCAGGGCATGCGCTACTACATGGTGGGCATCGGGGATCATCTCGGGGAAGCGGAGCAGTCAGCATTCTGTTCCTTGCACGCGGAAAACAAAAACATCATGAGCGCCAAAGGGAAGGCCTTTCTCCTGGACAGCAGATTGGACCAAGGGCTGATACATGAAATCGCCCGGGAGGTTACCCATGAATAAAGCGGACATCTTGCTCCTTTGCGCAAGTCCCAGGCGGAAAGGCACCAGCGCCATGTTGCTGGAGCGCATTTGTGCCGTCACCGGCGGCAAGGTGACGTATCTGCCCCAGCAAGGCAGTCTGGATGCGCTGGTCCTGGCCATGCAAAAGGCTGCAACCATCGTGATATCCGGTCCTTGCTATATCAACACCTATCCGGCCCGGTTGATTGAACTGCTGGAAACGGCATCCCAGGCCGGCGGTTTTTCGGGACAGAAACTGTATGGCATCATCAACGGCGGCATGCCTTATGTACATACCCACCGGCATGGGCTAACCTGCCTTCAATTTTTTGCGGAACAAAACCAGATTGCCTGGCAGGGCGGTTTTGTGCTGGGCGGCGGCGCCATGCTGGACGGCAACCCCCTGGAAAAGCATATTGGCCGCAAGAAAGTCGTGCCGGCTTTTGACCTGTTTGTCCAACATATTATCGAGGGCAGTTCATCTCCCGACAGCCTGTATGAACGGGCAGAAACCGCCATGGGCTCTATCATGACCCATTTTTTCGCCAGACTCCTGACCTTTATGGTTGTACGGCACATCAAAAAGCACGGCCACGACCCGGACGCGCCCAATTGGTACCTGCGGGAGCAAGCATGACGCGAAGCATCAGTTTTCCATTTGATCCTTCAAATCGAGCAAAACCTTGATATAGTCGCTCGGCAGGTCTGCATGGATATCATGGCTGGACTGAAAGCCCCCGATGTAGGTGCCGTGGGGCAGCAAATCAACTACTCTTTGTGCATCCATTTCATCCATTGCGGCAAGCAAAACCCCGTTCGCATCATAATAGCCGGGGGCGGTGATTTTATTGGGCGCTACATGCATCACGATGGCAGGAGACTGTATATTCTTTAGGATTTCTTCCTGGTCAAATCCTTCAAACCAGGAAAAATCGTAGAAGGAAGCGCCAAACCGTAGATCATACTGGCTTGTTCCGTCCTGCATGTTGGCATTGATTGCATAGATGGAGTTGATCCCCAATTCCGGCGGAAAGTACCATATTTTGGGGATTTGCCCGGGATGCTTCTTTAAATACTTCAAGGCAGGTTTTTTTATCATCTTGTCCCAGATCCAAGGGGCTTCGGCATGAAAAATTTCCTGCATATAGTCATGCTCCAAGGAGTACTCCATAAAGGTATCGATCTCCTGTTGATGCAGATAGTCATGCATATTTTGAAAACTCAGCCATGAAATGGTCTTTTCTGCCCGGCCGGGAAGGGTGGAAAAGAAAGGCCCATCCTCTAAAACGGCGGCCATGATGTGGTCCGGCGCCTTGGCAGCAACGTAAGCGGCAAGCAACGCTCCCGATGAATGACCGGAAATATAAGCCTTTTCCTTGATCACGTTCTGGAGGAACCAGACGATATCATTCCCTATCGAAACTGCCTGATATTTATCAGGGTTTTTGGATGACCTTCCATGGCCATAGTAGTCTAGGGCATATACATGGAATTCTTTTGACAATCCTGGCAATACCTTTGCGTAGTCGAAGCAATTTACCTGTTGACCATGAAGCAAAAGGAGTTTTGGCCCCTTGTTCGGGCCTTCGATATAGTATATTTCTGACCCATCGTCCAACTGTGCCATACCTTCCGTAAACCCCAGCTTATATCCCGTTTTTTCCAAAAAACGCTCATTCAACACATCATGGTTCATGTTTCTGTATGCAAAAATTATGATGCCCAGCAAAACAGCGCTGCCTACGATCATGAGAAGTCTTCCTACGAAACGCATGTTTTCCTCCGTTTCATCCGGTATGCTGCTCGCTCAGGCCTTGTCTTTCCAGGGAAAACGGCCGTCCAACCATCCTTCTTTTTGCCAGAACAGATAGTCGCTGGCAACAGGCTGGCCTTTCTTTTGCAGCATCTTATGGATCCCTCGATGGCCAATGGCCATGGCGCGGTACAGGAGCTTTGCAACAAAACCCGGAGAAACATCCCGCTTTTCATCCTCAATGATTCGGATTTTTTCTTCTATTTTCCGGCTCAGTTTTGTCTTTACCTTCTGGTCTACCAGGTCGTAATCCGTCATGCCCAAACGGACTTTGATGCTGTACACGCGCTTCACACCCCAGAAACGCAAGCTGTGCTTCAGGGGGATCAGGGTGCTGCGAAATCCTGCCCCCACGGCTTGATTGATGATCAGGGCTTGCTTGCCCAGCATTTTGGGGCTTGGCTTATGCACAATCCACCGGCTGCCGAAGTGATCCAGCAAAGCTTTCAACTGTCCGGGAATGCTGAATACATAGGTGGGGGTAATGAATACCAGCAAATTGGCATCCTCCATGGCGTGCCAGATGGGCAGTGTAACCGTCCGGTGCGGGCAGGCGCTCATGTCCTGATCAAAACAGGCTTTACAGCCCAGGCAATAGGCAGGGCCGTCTTCGGGGAGGACAAACTGGTGGCTGATTTGCGCTTCAGGCATCAGGCTGTTGAGTTGCGCCACAAACGCGTCCCGGATGTGCGCCGTGCAGCCCGGATGGGAAACAGCCGTAATCAGGCATACGTTCATGATAACCTCCTGTAAGGGTCAGGACGGATTTTTGTGGTGCTGCTGCATGCATTGCCCTGTGCGCCTTTCCTTCTTGCCGACGATCCTCGTCAATGCGGGATGCTGCTGTTTACAACTGGCTGGACGTCCCGGTTTCCGCACAGCACCACCAGGAGGTTGGAAACCATAGCGGCTTTGCGCTCCTCATCCAGAGCAACCACCTCGTTTTTGGCGAGCTTTTCCAAAGCCATCTCGACCATGCCCACGGCTCCGTCTACAATCAGCTTCCGGGCATCCACAATGGCGCTTGCCTGCTGGCGCTGCAGCATGACGGCGGCGATTTCCTGTGCGTAGGCCAGGTAGGTGATCCTTGCCTCCAGGATCTCAATTCCAGCCTCGTGCACTTTGCTTTGGATCTCGTTCTTGATGCGCTGGGCCACCACTTCGCTGGAACCCCGCAGGCTGCCTTCGTCTGGCTCTCCGTCCCCTGTGGTATCCACGTTGGGCGCCACATCATAGGGGTAAATGCGTACAATGTTGCGCAAAGCGCTGTCACATTGCAAAGACAGGTATTCCTTGTAATTGTCCACGTTGAAAACTGCTTTCGCGGTATCCACCACCCGCCAGATTACTGCGATGCCGATTTCCACCGGGTTGCCCAGGCAATCGTTCACCTTTTGCTTTGCGTTGCTCAGCGTCATGACCTTCAGTGAAACCCGCTTGCCCAGGGCTTCTACATCCACCTTGTGTCCGTCACTGGAAATGGTGATGCCTTGATTCGTTGTCTGTACATCGCCGCTTTGCCCCAGCTTGGTTTTGGCAGCAGGGTTCACGGCCACCGAAAAGGGATGGACAAAGTAAAAGCCCTCTTTTCGCAGGGTACCAGTATATTGACCAAACAAAGTCAACACCAGCGCTTCGTTGGGTTTCAGCACTTTCAGGCCAAGGAAAGGAATGAAACCAACAATCAGCCAAAGGGTGCCCAGCACCAGGGGAAGGGCGCCGATATTTTTTTCATGCTCCAGCAGAACACCGCCCAGCACGACGCATCCGATGGCCGCAAGGTAGAGTATAATGGACAATAGCAGAACGGGCATACCTGGCCTTGCTTTCAGCTGTTGTTCCTTCATCACAAAAGACCCCTTTCTTCTTAATTATTCAAGGTACTAATAAAAGTATACTGAAGGTATGTGGTGTTTTTGTACGGAGACTGTAAAATCAATTTGATTTTCACTATCTTTGGTTGTGTATGGAGTGACGGACTTCAGGACATACAATTGAGAATCATATACCCCCAATACATGATTGGATTTCGGCTGCATAGCAGGGAAGCAGTACAGACCATTGCAGAATGATCATTTCTTTCAGCTTCCTGGCGCCATATCCTCAACGGCAAATTCGGATCGCAAAGAGGGATTGCGGTTAACCGAACTTTTTCCGAGCTCGTACGAGGACCTGACAATGGATTTGTATAGTAATACAAGAACGAAAATAAATATCGAGGGGAAACAAGATGAAAAATGGTTTGCGCGCTTTGGACGGTCGTGATGTTCCTTTCCGGCACAGCGCTCGCCGACAGAAAGCTCTCGATCCAGGCCTCTACCTCGGTGACGCCCCTTCTGCAGGCCAGAGCGATCATCCGTGCATCTGAAAGACATATCAGGGCATTGCGCCTTGAGGTGATGGCATTGTCGGCAAGATAGGAAGATTATTGTACAATTCGAAAGGATGGTAAGGCACTTGTTCCAAAAAAGGGTACTTGGGAGGGTATTTATCTATCTTGCGGCAGCGGTGGTCATCCTGTTTACCCTGTTCCCAATTTTTTATTGCATTTCTACGGCAACCAAAACCGCGGTAGACGCTTTCTCCATACCGCCCAAGTGGCTTTGGATCCCCACCATGGATAATTTCGTCAATGTCTACCATACGGAAGGCTTCATGATGAGTTACCTGAACAGCTTTGTTGTCGCCGTGATGACGACGGCCTTTTCCCTGGCTTTCGGTATCCCCTGCGGCTATGCGCTGGCCCGGGGCAAGGGCCGCGGAACGGCGGCGATGGGCACGTACATCATGATCACGCGCATGCTGCCCGCCATGGGCTTTGCCGTCCCCTATTATTTTATCTACAAGAAGGTCGGCTTGAACGATACCTACATCGGCTTGGTGCTGATCTACCTGACCACACAGCTTCCGTTTACCGCTTGGCTGCTCAACGGCTTTTGCCGAACCGTGCCAACGGAAATCGAAGAGGCGGCCATGATCGATGGCTGTACCGTATTCCAGACCCTCATCCGGGTGATCGTCCCGGTCATCAAACCCGGTATCAGCACGGCTTCCGTTTTTGCCTTTATGCATTCCTGGAACGAGTACTTTTATGCAAAACTGATTTCCGGCAGAAATACGCGGCCCGTTTCCTATGCGGTTCACAAGTTCGTCAACGATGTGGGGACCAACTGGGGCCTCCTGTGCGCCGCATCCTGTATGGTTGCCGTGCCCATGATCATCTTTGCCCTGATCTCGCAGAAGAGCCTTGTGCGCGGCCTGATGGCGGGCGCAGTCAAGGGATAAATTCGATCTTTTGGGCGGACCGCCCAAGAAATAAAGGAGGAACACTCATGAAAAAGATCCTGTCTCTCATCCTTGTCCTGGTGCTTTGCCTGGGCTTCACGGCCGTACAGGCGGCGACAGACGCATCTGCCCTGGATCCAACAGGGGTGGAACTGAACATCCTCATCTGCACACAGGTCCAGAATGACGACCTGGCCAACACCTATCTGCAGAAATTCGCCGACGAATATGGGATCAAGCTGAATATCGAGCTCGCTGCTTCGACCGGTTACACCGACATGCTGAGCCTTGCCATGGCGGAAGATGTTCAGGGCTACGACCTGGTCATGGTCAACTCCAACCACTGGGGCACCCTAATCGACGCCGGTTGGATCATGCCCCTGGATGATTTCATCCATGCGGAAGCCGAAGCCGGGACCGACTGGTACAAGGGCATCATGACTGCCGCATTGGACGCCTGCGTCATCGACGGCCAGCGCTGGTCTGTGGCTTATTCCGCGGGCGTCGGTATCCTGATGTACAACAAGACCATGATGGAGGAAGCCGGCATTGCCGAGATCCCCACGACCATCGATGAGGTCCTGGCGACAGCCGCCAAGGTGAACGATCCCGCGAACGGAAAGTACGGCCTGTCCTTCCGGGGCGGCATGGAGCGCGGCATTACGATACCCTGGCTCGTCAACTGGCTGTATGAAGGCGGGACCTGGTATCCGGAAAATGCGGACAACTTTGCCATCTTCAATACCGATGCAGCCCTGAAGGCGACCCAGCAGCTGGTGGATATGTACAATTACGCCCCCGAAGGCATTCATTCCTATGCCTGGCAGGAGGCGATGACCGCCATGCAGCAGGGCATGGCAGCCATGTGGGTGGACGCCGCCACGCTGGCCGTCAACTTGCTGGATCCCGAACAGACCAGCCTGTACGAGCAGTTCGGCTTTGCCGCCCTGGACGGCGTTTCTTCCTGGGGCGACGGCTGGTGTTTCTCCATCGGCAGCGGCACGGAGCACCCTGAATGGTGCTGGGAGCTGATCAAGGTCGCCACCAGCTATGACACCGCACTGGACCAGATCATGCGCGGCACCGCCATTTCCTGCTACCGCAGCGATGTCTATGCCAACGAGGAAATCTACACGGTGCTTCCCGAAGACCTGTGCCACGCCGTTGAGAAGTCTGCGGCCATGGCGAACATCGTCTATTGGCCGCTGATCTCCCAGTCCGTCGAGATCGCTACCGAAATGAAGAATACCCTTTATGCCGCGCTTACCGGCCAGATCACGCCTGAGGCCGCTTGCGAAGAGATGCAGGCGACCACCATCGATATCCTCGAGCGTGACGGCGTAGCGTACCAGAAATAGTTCTTGATCGCCGTGCGGGGATATTCCTCCCCGCACGGCGGAGTCCTATATGTTCCAGGACGCAATTCGGAAGGGGAAAAGGAAAATGCAGAGAATATCGAATCCGCCGCAGGGCATCCGTTCAGACCGCTGGTCCTATCGGTTGTTGATCTGGCCTTCCTTTTTCGTCCTGTTCGCGCTGACGGTGGTGCCCCTGTTCATCAACTTCTATTTGTCCTTTACCAATACGACGATCACTACGCTGAACAAAGCGAAATTCATCGGACTGGACAACTATATCCGGATTTTCACCAAGGACAAGTACTTCGGCCAGGCGTGTTTGGTCACGCTCAAACTGGTGCTGGGCACCGTGAGCGTTCAGGTTTTTTTCGGAATGCTGGTCGCCTTGCTCTGGAATATGGATTTCATCGGGGTGCGCGCCTGCCGGGTGCTCCACCTCGTTCCGATGATGATCATGGGTATCGTGAGCGCCTTTATCTGGCGGATGCTCCTGAACACAGACATGGGCATCATCAATTATTTGCTCAAAAATCTGGGGTTCAGCAATCTGAACTGGCTTGGAGACGAACAACTCGCGGTGGTATCGGTGATCCTGGTCAACCTGTGGGGCGGTACGCCCTTCGTCACGATCATTTTGCTCACCGCGCTGCAAAGCGTCGACAGTTCCTATCTGGAAGCCGCGGTTATCGACGGGGCCGATAAGTTCCAGATCTTCTTCCGGGTCATATTGCCCATCATCAAGCCCACGGTCCTGCTTGCCGTCATGTTCCGCCTGATGGATGCCATTCGTCAGTTTGACCTGATCGATTCCCTTACCTACGGCGGGCCGGGAACGGCGACCACCCAGCTGAACCTGTATGCATACAGCGTAGGGTTTGGCCAGTGGCGCATGGGGTATGGCGCCGCTTTGGCTACGATCATTATGTTCATCATCCTGATCTGCTCTTCCATCCTGATGAACCAGATCAGCAGGAGCAATACGCTGTAGGGCGCCCGAAATCATATTTGAAATCACAGGAAAAGGAAGAACTGCAGGCATGATGGATGTCGCGACCACGACCCGGGCATGTTCTCTTGATCTGGAAAAGAAACCGATCCCCATCCTGAAAACGATGAGGAGGCTGCGGGACGCAGGATTCCGCGTCCTGGACTGGTATGCTCCAGGGTGTGAACTTTTGGGTGACGCGACCCGAGCGAACCAACTCGACGCCTGGAAACGTTGGGCCGGGGAAGCAAGAGAACAGGCGGAACGGCTGGGTCTGTCCTTCCGGCAGATGCATGCGCTGGACCAGGACCTTACCAAAGGGCGGGACCAGGTAGACCATGTCGAGGCGATGAGCGAGATGAGCTTCCATGCCGCCCAGATCCTCGGGGTGCGCTGCGCCGCCATTCATCCCCTCATTTCAAAGCCCGGGCGGCGTGACCGGGCAAGCTGTCTGAAGGACAACACGGCATACTTTCGCAGGAAATCCGAACTGGCCGGGCGTTTCGGCATCACCCTCGCCCTTGAGAATATGCTGACCAAGCGCTATTTTGACGGAAGAATGGAATGGCGATTTTGCACCTGCCTTGAAGATCACGTTGAGCTGGTCCAGAGCATCGATTGCGAAAATGTCCGGTACTGCTTCGACGTCGGGCACGCCAATTACACGAATACCGATGTGAGGTCAGCCATAGCCGCAATGAAGGATGACCTGGTTGCGATACACGTCCACGACAATGATGGATTCAGCGACCAGCACCTGATCCCCTTCCAGGGGACCATCGATTTTGAGCTTTTTACCCGGACATTGGCGGGCGATTATCGCGGCGACATGACGATGGAAGTGCTCAAGGGAGCCAACGGCATGCCCACCACCGTGGCGGATCTCGCACTAAAAACAGTGTATGAGTCCGCACGCTATCTAGCAGGGCGGGTATGGCATCATAAACACAAAAGAGAAGAATAGAGGGATCAACATGGCATGGAAGTTCGAGAAACCCTATAGCGCCCAGTATCCGATCATAGCCGGCCACCGCGGTTTTTCCCTGTGTTATCCAGAAAACACCCTGAGGGCTTTTGAGGAAGCCGCCAAATTGGGGGTCGATATGGTGGAGCTGGACATCTCCATGTCGGCGGACGGCATCCCCATGCTCTACCACGACGATCTACTGGAAAAGAAGTCCTCCCCGCTTGCCGGCAATATCACAGGATATACGCGGGAAGAGCTGCGGCAAGTCCGGATTGGGGCAAAACTGGGCATGGACGATCAGCCCTTGGCGACCTTGGAAGAGTTCTGCCAATTGTACAGCAATTACCCCGACATCATCGTCAACGTAGACCTGAAGCCGGGATCCGGCGTCGAAGGGACCGTCAAGCCCGTGATGGAGATCCTTGAAAAGTATGGCTATATGGATCGCATTTTCTTCAACAGCCTGGACGGAAACATCACGAAATACCTCCACGACAACACCGAGTATCTGGTGGTTGGGCCGCCGGAAGGCTTTGCCTGGGGCGTGAACCAGGTCCCGGGCCCCGAAGGCACGTATGCCACGCTGGACGCCGTCTGCATTCCCACGAGTGAATTGAGCATGGAGGCGGCAGAGGAGCTTCGGCGGCTGGGGAAAATCGTCGTCAGCGCGCCCATGGCGGATGAAGCGGCAGCCCAAAAGGCGCTGGAGGTCGGCGTGGAAATCTGCCTGTGCGACGATCCAAGACCCATGCTGAAACTTATGGGACGAATGCCCTGAAAGACAGCGGCCCCAGGTCACCCGCTGCCCGGCGGGTGGCTTTTTTGGTTCATCACGGAAAGTTGAGGGATTGACAGAAATGAGGTAGAGAAAAAGAGCATGCAAGACTTCTAATTGCAGTAACTACACAAACAAGGAAGAAGTCAGACATGCTCCGAGAAGAAGATATAACAATCGAGATCAAAAGTCAAGGGTTTGTGTGCAGATCATACATAGT
>JAAYOH010000098.1 GCA_012520375.1 Clostridiales bacterium | reverse complement strand
CCCTCGTCCTTATCTTGTTTTTTTACCAAGTCTATTATACCATTTTTATGCTTCCCTTCATATACAAAATCGCCACGGAATTTCTCCCGTGACGATCTTGTTTCAGGGCTTTTGTTACAGCCCCTTTTTTCTATGCAAACCCTCTTTGGCCGACCTTCTTTGATCCTGCAACGGTCGTTCTGAAATCGGGCAAACAACCGGTAAGCGTTCCCTGCTCCCTGCTTGCCGACCCAGCACCCCCTCCTTCCTCACAAAAACGCCCCGGCCGGGACAGCATGCCCTGGCCGGGGGAAAGAACCTTCTTCTGTTGCGTCAGGCCTTGGGGTACTCCACCACCGCTTCTTCCGCCCACTCCTGGATCTTGGCGGTATAAGCGGCGTCTTGGGCTTCGCTGAGCAGCTGCTCCCGGATCTGCTCCCGGATCTCTTCAAACTCCGTTTCCCCGGGGGCGACCAGGCTGTGCAGGCGGATGATGTGGAAGCCGAAATTGGTGAGGATGGGCGGGGACACGTCGCCCTCCGCCTCAAGGGCCATGCCGCCCTCGGTGAACTCAGGCACATAGGTGGTGGTGTCCTTGCACATATAGTAGCCGGTTTCGGCGGCGGGGCCGCTCTTCATGCCGGTGTCCTCGCCATAGGCATCGATGAGGCCCTGGAAATCCTCCCCTGCCTCGATCCTGCCCATGATCTCGTCCAGCTTGGGCTGTACCCCTGCCATGATCTCGTCGATGCGGGCCTTGGCCTCGGCGTACCCCTCCTCCCCTTCTTGCAGTTCGGCGACCTTGCCCTTCAGCTCTTTCAGCTCGGCCGCATCGTCGCACTTCACCAGGATGTGCTTGACGGTGCGGTAGCCCTCGGGGGTGTAGTAGATGATGGAACCGGTCTGCACCTCGCTGCCAAAGGCGGCCGGGTTCTCGGCATAGCGTTCCTTGGCCTGGGCCACCCCTTCGTCATAGGCGTTCCGTACGGCGTCTTCGGGGATGGATATGCCCTCGACGGCGTAGGTATGTACCCGCCTGAACAGTTCCTTGTCCTTCAGCGACTTGAGCGCCACATCCAGGGAATATCCGGAATTTTCCAGCATGGCGACTGCGGCGGTCCGCTTTTCTTCCTCGCTCATCCCCTCTTCGGTCTGGGATGCCATGTACATCTGCAGCAGGGACTCATAATTTTTTGTGGCGGTCTCCAGCCACTGGGCTTCCAGTTCCTCGCCGTACTGGTCCAGGCCCAGCTCGGCGGCCTTCTGGCGGATCAGCTTCTCCTGCATCAGGTTGTTCACCACCAGGGAGAAGAGCTGCTGGCTGACGTTCTGGTCGCTCAGGTCCATCCCGTAGGCCTGGTACTGGGCGGCGTACTGCCGGTACTGGGGGATCACATCCCGGAGCAGAATAGCTTCGCCGTTGATGGACACCACCACGGTGGTTTCGGGATCAGGAGCCTCTTCGGCCATCCCGGGCAGGCAGCCCAGGGCCAGGATCAGGGCCAGGAACAGGGACAAGATGATTCGTTTGGACATTCGTGCGCCTCCTAACAATCAATGGATCTTTGTGTATTCGACGCATCCCGGAGGGGTTCCTGCCCGGAATGTGTCCGGTCTGTAAACCTTCAGCTCAACATGTAGGCGAAAAACGCCTCGGGGGTGGGGGCCGCCAGGGGCAGGAATTCTTCCCGCTCCAGGATATCCTCCAATCGATGGGCGTCGGAAGAATGGAGGTGTTTGTACTTGCCGATGGAGGGATCCGGCGGGCAAGGAAACGATCGGGCTATCTCCAAGCCGGAGAATTTCGTGAAGGGAGGGATGAAGCCAAGGGCCGACAGGATGCTGTTGCTGCCCCGGTTGATGTGGGCGGGGATCGCCAGCCCTCCGCGCCCGATGATCTCCTTCGCCAGGCTGTCTATGGACAAGTCCACCGCGGAAATCAGCAACTTTTCTTCTTCTTCGACGATCTCATCCTCTTCGTCCATGATCCACTGGTGCCCGAAATAGTCCGGGCGGTTGGGGATGGGGGGCAAATGGGGATACAGGAAGTCGGAAAAATCCAGGGCCTCCTCTACCGTCCGGAAATAGGCCAGCAGGTGCACTTCCTCCCGGGTGGTGATCTCCATGCCCGGGAGCAGGCCAAGGCCCAGTTCTCCGCACACCTTTGCCGTCGCGGGCAGTTGCCGCGCCGTGTTGTGGTCGGTGAGGGCGATCAAGTCCAGCCCCTTCAGCACGCTCATTTTGGACAGGTTGTTGGGGGTCATCAGCTCGTCCCCGCAGGGGGACAGGCAGGAGTGCATGTGCAGATCGACGGCACAGTTCATCTTTAGTCGGCCGGCACACCCGCCGCGATCATTTTGCCGCACAGGGAATAGGCGGTTTCCCCGCACTCCAGCAGGGCGATGCCTTCCTCCTGGGCCTTTTCGATGACTTCGGCTTCGAAGGTTATGCCCTCGGGCGCGATCACCGCCGCCATATCCATCAGGGCGGCCACCGCCACCACGTTCATATGGGTTTGAACCGTGATCCAGGCCATGTCGGCTGCGCCGTGGGCCATCACCCAGCTGAGCAGGTCGCAGGTGTAGCCGCAGCTGATCTCCCGATCCGTGGGGACCTCGGGGGTGACGAGTTTGGCGTTTGTCAGGTCGATGAATTGCTGAATGGTCATGGTATGCCTCCCATTATACTCTTGTGCTGTCGCTCAGTTCAACCATCTGCTTGGCCATATCCCGGACCCGGGCCTTGAGCAGGAACAGGCAGTCCAGTTCGTGGGCATAGCCCTGGACGATGTCCTCCGCCAGGGCCTGACAGGAGGGCGCGCCGCAGGAGCCGCAGTCCAGCCCGGGCAGGCGCCGCCGGATCTCTTCCACCCTGTCCATCTTTTCCAGCGCTTTTTGAAGGTCCTCGTCCAGGCGCATCACCTGCACCGGTTGGATGGAGCGATTCATGTGCAGGTCGTGCCACAATTCATGCATCACTTCGTCGGAGATGTTCTCCTCCGGTTTCAGCCGGGGCAGGCGGAACAACAATT
This sequence comes from Clostridiales bacterium, assembly GCA_012520375.1. GTDB lineage: Bacteria > Bacillota > Clostridia > Christensenellales > Aristaeellaceae > Excrementavichristensenella. The sequence continues at coordinate 11,954 of JAAYOH010000098.1, read as the reverse complement.
CCCGGATCCGGTTTCGGGCGATGAAGACGTTTTCAAACACCAGGGGCCCACCCACACAACCGCCCACGCAGGACAGTCCCTCAAAGAAGCTCAGACCGCTGAGCTTGTCGTTCTCGATCTCCTCCAAAGCCCGGGCCACGTGCTCGATGCCGTCCACTGCCAGGGCGTTCTCGATGCCCGCCGCCGTGGCCTCGCCACCGGTGCGGGCCCAGCCCACCCCCAGGGCGGTGGCGCGAAAGCCCCTTTCCCCCTCGGGCAGGGGCTGGATCTTCCTCAGGAGCCCGGACATCACGCCGTAGATGTCCAGGATGGAGATGGCGCCGTTCACCGCGCTGGTCTCGTGGCCGATGGGGTTGCGGATGGCGGTCATCTTGGCGGCACAGGGGGTGATGAAGAAGCATCCCACCTCGCTGGGATCCACGTCGTGGGCGCGGCAGAACTCCTTTCGGGCATGGGTGGCCGCCACTTCCATGGGGGAACGCAGGTCCACCACGTTTTCCAGCAACTCGGGGAAGCGGATCTGGATCAGCCGCAGGACCACCGGGCAGCTGGAAGAGATCAAGGGCCGCGGGCAGCCGGGCTGCTTCAGCCGCTCCTGCACCGCGCGGGTGACGATGTCCGCCCCCAGGGCCACGTCGTGCACCGCGTTGAACCCCATGAGTTTCAGGGCCTGGTGTACACAGCTCACGTGGGGCAGGTTCCGGAACTGCCCGTACAAGGCCGGGGCGGGCAGGGCGATTTTGTAGGGATAATTGTGGATGATGTCCAGGGAATCGGTGGTGGCTTCCTTGGCGTGGTAGGCGCATACCCGGATGCACTCGCCGCAGTCGATGCAGCGCTCGTCGATGATGTGGGCCCGGCCGCTGTGGACCCGGATGGCCTCGGTGGGGCAACGCTTCAGACAGTTGGTACAGCCCACGCACTTTTCCTTGTCCAGCCGGACCGAATGGTAGTATTTTTTGGGATTGTTCATAGTTTAAACCCCATTTCGATGTCGGTGCCCACGCCTACCGTGGAGCGAATGGAAAAATCATTGGCGTTGCGCCGCATGTTGGGCAGGCCCATGCCCGCGCCAAACCCCATCGTCCGCACGTCGTCTGAGGCGGTAGAATAGCCTTCCCGCATGGCCAGGTCGACGTCGGGGATGCCCGGGCCCCGGTCGTGGACGTTGAGCTGCAGGTAGTCCGGCTCCACGATCAGGTCCATGTGCCCGCCCATGGAGTGGATCACCAGATTCAGCTCTACCTCATAAGCCGCCACGGCCACCCTGCGCACGATGGCGCTGTCGATGCCCAGTTTTTTCAGCACCCGCTTGATCTTTCCCGACGCCTCGCCGGCGGTGCTGAAATCCCCGGCTTCCACGGGGTAGCTCTCCTTTAGTGTGATTGCACCCATTCTCCGCATCTCCCTTCCTGCGTACTGACGCCGCTGGGCAGTCCGTTGCTGTACAGCCGTCCGCAGGCTTCATATAGGGTATATGGCGTGGCCATCACCACGATGTCCCGCTTTTCCGCTTCCGCCAGCACGTCGGGGCCGGGGATTTTGCCCCGGACGAAGACCACCAGCAGCACGTCAAGCATTTCACAGGTGCGCATGACATGGGCATTGGTCAGGCCGGTAAGCAGAACCATGCGTTCTTTGGGGAAGGCCAGCACATCACTCATCATATCCGAGCCACAGGCCGAGTGTATTTCTTCCTCGGGCAGTTCTCCCAGCAGAAGCCGGCCGTCCAGCAGTTCAAGGATCCGTTGGGCTGTCATCGGTATCACACTCCTATTGTTTTTTCAGGGGATCAGTTGTCCGTCCTGGTCTATGATGCCCAGCTCCCGGGCAGCCTCCTCCCAGGCTCGTTCGCTGTATTCTCCGTTGGGGGAGCGCCTGGCTGCCAACTGCCGGCATTCGATGGCCCAGCGCCCGCCGCTGCGGATGGTTTTGATGGTGGCCAGCGCCCAAATGCGGGCGGTCTCGATCAGTCCGCTCTCCTCAAACTGGCGGATCTGGCTCTCCTTGTCGTAGTCCACATTGATCATCCGGACGGTCCAGCGCCGCCCCTGGCAGGAGACCAGGGCGAACTGGGCCATGGGCTGGCCGTAGAAGGGCATGCCCACGGAGCCCGGGTTGACGAACTGTTTGCCCTCGGACTCGTAGCGGAATTGGAAATGGCTGTGTCCCGACAGCATGGCTGGGTGGGGGCAGGTCCTCAGCACCGCATCCAGGGCTTCGCTGCCCGGATAGACCAGGGCGGTATTGCTTACCGGGGTGGCATGGGCGATGGAGAGGGGCGGACAGCCCGGCAGGTCGATTGCGCTGGCGATGGGCATGCGCTTCAGGTACTGGATGTCTTCCGCCGACAGGTTCTCATAGGTGTACAGCAGGCTGCCGGTGGCGGAAGAGGGCTTCCAGTCCTCCTGGGGATGTTCGTGGTGCCGGATCAAGACGTCCTCCCGGTTGCCCCTGAGCATCCAGCTGGGCTTGCGCTGCGCGGCATCCCGCATCAGGCGCAGGGTGCGTTGGGGATAGGGGCAATCCGTGATATGGTCTCCCAAGAATACATAACCGTCCGCCCCCACATGATCCGCATAAGCCAGGCAGGTGGAAAGCGCCTCGGAATTGGCATGGATGTCCGCGAAAACTGCTAATCTCATTTGCGTATGTCTCCCGCTCCCATAAAGAGAAATATCCTCCATATTTTACAACAACCCTGCTGCTTTTGTCAAACCCTATGACAGCCATTTATGAAGCCCACGCAATTTTTCCACAAAAAAACGGGCCTCCCCGGAAAGGGAAGCCCGCGCCATAGGGTGTTTTTAGATGTCGGCCATCTTTTTGTAGTTCTCCAGCCGGATCTTGGCCTCTTCTTCGGCATCGGAGAAGAGTTCCTCGGCCACTTCGGGGAACTGCCGCTTCAGGGAGGCGTACCGGTTCTCGCTCATGATGAACTCCTGGTAGCAGGCCGTGGGCTCTTTGCTGTCCAGGGTCAGCTTGCCGGTCTCGGGATGGTAGCGATACATGGGCCAGTAGCCTGCTTCCACAGCCTTCTTGATCTGCTCCTGGGAGCGGTTCATCCGGATGCCGTGGTTGATGCAGGGGGAGTAGGCGATGATCAGAGAGGGGCCCTGGTAGGCCTCGGCTTCGAGCAGGGCCTTCAGCACCTGGGCGGGATCGCTCATGGCGACCTGGGCTACGTATACGTAGCCGTAACTCATGGCCATCATGCCCAGATCCTTCTTGCGGGTGCGCTTGCCCGCTGCGGCGAACTTGGCCACAGCGCCGGTGGGGGAAGCCTTGGAGGCCTGGCCGCCGGTGTTGGAGTACACTTCGGTATCCAGGACCAGCACGTTCACGTCCTCGCCCTGGGCCAGCACGTGATCCAGTCCGCCGTAGCCGATGTCATACGCCCAGCCGTCGCCGCCGAAGATCCAGATGGACTTCTTCACCAGCAGGTTGCGCATTTCGTAGATCTGCTTGCACAATTCATCGTCGCAGCCTTCGATGCACTGCAGCAGGGCTTCGGCAGCCTTTTCGCTCTGGGCGGCGTCGTCCTTGCCTTCCAGCCAGGCTTCGCAGGCGGCCTTGCCCTTTTCGCAGTCGGCCCACTTCTCCGCCAGCTCGGCCACCAGGTCGGCCAGCTTGTTGCGGCGCTGGTTGATGCCCAGGTTCATGCCGAAACCGTACTCCGCATTGTCCTCGAACAGGCTGTTGGCCCAGGCGGGGCCATGGCCCTTTTCGTTGACGGTGTAGGGACAGGTGGGGGCGGAACCGCCGTAGATGGAGGAGCAGCCCGTTGCGTTGGCGATGATCATGCGATCGCCGAAGAGCTGGGTGATCAGTTTGACGTAGGGGGTCTCGCCGCAGCCCGCGCAGGCGCCGGAGAACTCGAAGAGAGGCTTCTTGAACTGGCTGTCCTTCACGGCCCTCAGGTTCAGCTCGCCCTTGAATTCGGGCAGCTTGGCGGCGAATTCCCAGTTGGTCTCTTCTACGAGCTGGCTGGCCAGGGGCTTCATCTCCAAAGCCTTCTTGTCGCCCTTCTTGTTGACGGGGCAGACCGTGGTGCAGTTCTCGCAGCCGGTGCAGTCCAGGGGGCTGACCTGCAAGCGGTACTGATACCCCTTGAACTTGGGCCCGATGGCAGCCTTGGTCACGAAGGTTTCGGGGGCGTTCTTCATGTCTTCCTCGCTGACGAGGATGGGGCGGATGCAGGCGTGGGGGCATACGATGGCGCAGTTGCCGCACTGTATGCAGTTGTCGGCGTTCCATTCGGGCACGTTTACCGCAATGCCCCGCTTCTCGAACTTGGCGGTGCCGGTGGGCACGGAGCCGTCCACGGTGAATGCGGAGACGGGCAGCTTGTCGCCTTCCTGGGACAGGATGGGCAGGATCACCTGATCGAAGTACTCGTCGGCTTCCACCTTCACCGGCAGGGCCCCCGTGGTGGCTTCGGCCCACTCCGCGGGCACGGGGATCTCCCGGATACCGCTGACGGCGATGTCGATGGCGGCCCAGTTCCTCTTGACGATTTCCTCGCCCTTGCTGCCGTAGGTCTCCTTGGCATAGGCTTTCATATAGCCGTCCGCCTCGGCGTAGGGGATGATGTTGGTCAGCTTGAAGAAGGCAGCCTGCATGATGGTGTTGATCCGGCCGCCCATGCCCACTTCCCGGGCCAGCTTGATGGCGTCGATGACGTACAGGCGGGCCTTCTTCCGGGCCAGTTTCTGCTTCATGGAAGCGGGCAGCATGTCGCCGATGTTCTCTTCGGTCCAGGGGCAGTTCAAGAGGAAGATGCCCTTGTCCTTCAGGGACTTCACCATGTCGTACATGGTGACATAGGCCGGGTTGTGGCAGGCGATGAAGTCCGCCGCGTCGATCAGGTAGGTGGACTTGATGGGATTGTCGCCGAAGCGCAGGTGGCTGACGGTGATGCCGCCGGACTTCTTGGAGTCGTAGCTGAAGTAAGCCTGGGCATACTTGTCGGTGTGGTCGCCGATGATCTTGATGGAGTTCTTGTTGGCGCCCACGGTGCCGTCGGAGCCCAGCCCGTAGAACATACAGGCCTTGGTGCTGGCGCCGGAGATGTCCAGGGTCTCGCCCAGGGGCAGGCTGGTATGGGTCACGTCGTCCTCGATGCCCACGGTGAAGTGGTTCTTGGGGGCGTCCTCCTTCAGGTTGTCGAACACGGCCTTGACCATGGTGGGGTTGAACTCCTTGGAACCCAGGCCGTAACGGCCGCCCACCACCACGATGTCGTTCATCCCGGCCTCGCGCAGCGCGGTGCACACATCCTGGTACAGGGGCTCGCCCAGGGCGCCGGGTTCCTTGGTGCGGTCCAGCACAGCGATCTTCTTGCAGCTGGCGGGGATGGAGGCCAGCAGGTGCTTGGCGGAGAAGGGACGGTACAGGCGGACCTTGATCAGGCCGGTCTTGCCGCCCTTTTTGTTCAGGTATTCCACGGTCTCCTCAGCGGCTTCGCAGCCGGAGCCCATGGCGATGATGACGTACTCGGCGTCCGGAGCGCCCACATAGTCGAAGAGCTTGTAATGACGGCCGGTGAGTTTGCCCACCTGCTCCATGACCTTCTCCACGATGGCGGGGGTGGCGTCGTAGTACTTGTTGGCGGCTTCCCGGTTCTGGAAATAGATGTCCGGGTTCTGGGCGGTGCCCCGCTGGATGGGGTGTTCGGGGTTCAGGCCGTTCTCCCGGAAGGCCTTGATGGCGTCCCAATCCACCAGCCCGGCGATCTCGTCGTAGTCGATGCCGTCGATCTTCTGGATCTCATGGCTGGTGCGGAACCCGTCGAAGAAGTGCAGGAAGGGCACCTTGGACTTCAGGGTGGCCAGGTGAGACACCAGGGCCAGGTCCATGGCTTCCTGCACGGAGTTGGAGGCGACCAGGGCAAAGCCGGTCTGGCGGCAGGCCATGACGTCGGCGTGGTCGCCGAAGATGGACAGGGCGTGGGCGGCCAGGGCGCGCGCGGACACATGGAAGACGCAGGGCAACATTTCCCCCGAGATCTTGTACATGTTGGGGATCATCAGCAACAGGCCCTGGGAAGCGGTGAAGGTGCTGGTCAGAGCGCCGGTTGCCAGGGAGCCGTGAACGGCGCCTGCGGCACCCGCCTCGGACTGCATCTCCGCAACTTTCACCTGCTGGCCGAAGAGGTTCTTGCGGCCTTGGGCACCCCACTCGTCCACGAATTCCGCCATGGGCGAAGAGGGAGTGATGGGATAGATGGCTGCCACATCGCTGAATGCATACGCGATATGGCTGGCGGCGGTATTGCCGTCAATGGTCATTTTGGTGCTCAATGAGAATACCCTCCTTTGAAAGTTGGTCTTACTTCACGGGATGGGCCCACGGGCCACACTCGAAAAGCCACAACATACCACGACATACATTATAAAGAAAGACGGCGGCAAAGTCAAGGAGCGAGCTTCCTCCTGAGGCAAAACCAGCCCTTGAGAATGTTATTTTTTTGTGCGGGAACCTTGCGGCGGGGACACCAGGGCGCACAGCACCCGAACCATGGTGTCCATGGCCTGGATACTGATCCATTCCTGGCGGCTGTGACCATTCATGCCTCCGGTGGACAGGTTGGGACAGGGCAGCCCCATGAAGGACAGCCGGGCGTCGTCGGTGCCGCCCCGGATGGGCCGCACCCTGGGGGTTATTCCGGCAGCCCGCATGGCCTCCTTCGCCCGATGCAGGATGTCCGGGCGCCCTTTCAACACTTCCGCCATGTTGTAGTAGCTGTCCCTTAGGTCCAGTTCCACGCTGCCTGCCCCGTGTTTTTGGTCCAAAAGCCGGCAGATGTCCCGTACCAGCGCCTTTCGCTTTTCGAACAGAGCCCGGTCGTGGTCCCGCACCAGCAGCGCGAGGGTCACTTGCTCCAGAGTGCCCCGGATCTCGTCCACGTGATAGAAACCCTCGTACCCCTCGGTGTTTTCCGGGGCTTGGGCGCACGGCAACAGGGAGATGAACTCCGCGGCGATGCGCAGGGCGTTTTTCATGGTCCCCTTGGCGGCGCCCGGGTGGGTGCTGCGGCCGGTGAAGCGCAGCTTCCCGTTGGCGGCGTTGAAGCACTCGTATTCCACTTCCCCCAACTCTCCCCCGTCCACGGTGTAGGCGAAATCGGCGCCAAAGCCCGCCAGGTCGAAGTGGTCGGCGCCCCGGCCGATCTCCTCGTCGGGGGTGAAGGCGATGCACACTTTGCCATGGGGCAGGGAGGGGTCCTCCAGCAGGCGTTCCGCGGCGGTGAGGATCTCCGCAATCCCCGCCTTGTCGTCCGCCCCCAGCAGGGTGTTTCCGTCGGTGAGCACCAGCTGCTGCCCCGCGTAGGCCGACAAATCCCCCAGGCTGTCCCCGTTGTCCAGTTTTGGTTCCCCGCCCCGGTAGTCTATCAGCCGGGCGCGCATGGGCCGGCAGGGGACACAGGAAGCCGTGTCCATGTGGGCGATCAACCCGATGGCGGGTTGCCCGGGGATGGTTTCGGGGATGGAGCCGTACACATAGCCCATTTCGTCGATCCGGGCGTCCGGGATGCCCATATCCCTCATTTCTTCCACCAACGCCCTGCCCAGGGCCAATTGTCCGGGTGTGCTGGGGGTCGTTGGGCTGTTTTCGGAGGAAGCTGTGTCAAAATTTGCGTATTTCAGCAACCTTCGTATGCTTGCATGGGAGAGAAGCCCTCTTTTCCAGTGATTTTGCCCCATTATACATCTTATTTTGGTCTTTTGACACCAAAAAGAAGGAATTATACGGTCAAATGGAGAATATAACAAAGATATGCGTGCATTGTGCTGCCCGCCGGATCTCCGGGGCCGGATGCATGCAGAAAGGAAGGACCATGAAGGTTTTTCATCTCAAGAAGACCCGCAGCCGTGTCCATCACACCAGGCGGTATCCCCTGTACGCCTTGCTGGCTTTGCTGCTGATCGCCTGTGTGACGCTGACGATCCTGTGGGTCAAGATGGCGGGGGCGCGACGACAGGTCGCCCTGGCCCGGCAGAACCTGGCCGCCGGGGTGCAGACCGAGTTGAACGCAGCCATCCGTGCCTTTGAAAAGCACGAACTGCCCACCGCCGACTTGAAGGGGGACATCATTCCCACCATGCGCATCCGCCTCCACGCGGCCCGGACGGGCAACCGCATCATGCAGGACAGCTACAGAGAGTTCATCGTGGAGGAACAGACCCTGGACCAGATCGAAGACGCGGTTGACCAGGTGGACCGGATGCTCGCCCTGGGCCAGAACACCAGCCCCGCCATCGGCGTGCTGGGGAGTTGCCTGGACCAGATGGAGGCGGACCTGACCCTGCGCTTCGCGGATACCGGTCTCTTTGTGTCCAGGACGGCGCTGAAATGAGGCGGGACGACGCAGTCCTCCTGGGGGCATTGGCCCTGGCTTTGCTGTTGTGCCTGTTCTTTCTGCCGGCTCCAGGCCCCACATTCTGCACGGAAAAAGCCCCTGCCCGGTCGGACGACATCGTCTGGCGGGAGGGGCGCGCCCTTGTGGATTTGAATACGGCGGATCAGGCGCTGCTCATGAGCCTGCCCGGGATCGGGGAAAAACTGTCCCAGGCCATCATTGCCGAGCGGGAGGAGAACGGCCCCTTCCGGGACGTCCAGGATCTTACCCGGGTCCACGGCATCGGCGCCGTCACTGCCCGGCGGCTCATGGACTACAGCACCCTGCGGCCCCAGGAGAAATTATCCGAGTAGTAACCCGCCAGGGTAGAGACCACCACCCGGGCTTGGCCGCTGGAGGCGTGGACGAACTGGTTGTTGCCCAGGTAAATGCCCACATGATCGCTCTGGTCCCTGTCGGCTATGGTGTTGAAGCATACGATATCGCCCCGCTTCAGCTGGGAGCGTTCCAGTTTCCGGCCGGCGCCGTAGCCCACCGAGTATGCGGAGTGGGCCAGCCGTACCCCCACTTTTTTGTAGGCAAAATAGGTAAGCCCCGAACAGTCAAAGGAACCGGGCCCCGTGGAACCGTACACGTAGGGCTTGCCCAGCTGTGCCAGGGCGGCGGCGATCACCGTTTCTGCCGCGCCGGCGTCCGGGTCCCTGGGGGGCTGGGGCGCGGGGGTCGCCGTGGCCTTTTGGGTAGCCGTGGGTTTCGGGGCGGCGACCGCGGGGGTGGGCGTGGGCGCCGGCGCCGGGGCGGCAAAGGCCTTCAGGGGCACGTAGCCCGTCAGGCCGTTCACGCTCACGAAGGCGAACCGCTTGCCCTCTCCCTGCACCAGCAGACTTTGCCCCGCCTTCAGCCTTTTCAACACTTTGGCGGTGCGGTGGGCTTTTTTGTACAGCTTGCTGTCCGCCTTCAGGCTGCGCAGCTGGGGCGCAGGGGTAGGCTTAGGGGTAGGCGTGGGTTTGATCGTAGGGGCTGGCTTGGGCGTGGGCTCGGCAAAAGCCTCCTGGGGGAGGTATGCAGTCTTCCCGGCGCGTTTGACCTGATAAAAGCTGCCCTTGCTACCCAGGATTTCAAAAGAGGTGCCTTTGCGCACCGTGGTGCGCTCCCTGGAAGAAGTGTCGGGTTTCAGGTAGGCGAAGCTGTTCCGCAGGGTCTTCATCCGTTTGTTCCCGGACCTGGGGGTGGTTTTCACCGCGACATCCGGGGCGGCGGGGGCAGGGGTAGCCCGCACTTTTTGCTCCGGCTTTTTTTTCGCTTTGGGGGCCTGGACCGGGACCAGCTGCAGGGCATTCTTTTTTACATAGCCCGTCTTGCCGGCATAGTAGATCCGGGCTATGCTTTTTTGTACCGCGCTCACCATGACGACGGTGCCCTTGGGCAGGGTGCCCAGGATCTTGGAGCGGTTGCTCGCCTTTTGGTATACCGCAACGGAGGCCGCTTTCACGACGGCCTGCCGACTCTTTGCCTGAACCGGCCAGGGATTCAGAATGATACAAAAGAGCAGCGCCAGGAGGGCTGCGCTTTTTCGAAAGTTCATGGCTGTTCCTCCCCGGTTTCGTTGGAATCCAGGTTGAATTATACCACGCGAGTAATCTATTTGCAATACCCTGAAATAAAAATGTAATAATTTGCCGCAGAACTATACCAGGGGAGCGAAGAGCCGAAGCACCGCATCGGCCAGGCCGCCCAGCAGGCCCCTCCGGCAATCCTCCAGGGACACCCGCCGGCATTGCTCCACCAGGGCCAGCATATCTGCCCACAGGTCCCGGATGCAGGGGGTGTTGTACAATAGCGCCCCGCACTCAAAGTGCAGGTACAAACTCCGATAGTCCAGGTTGATGGTGCCCACCAGGGCCACACTCTCGTCCACGACGATGCTCTTGGCGTGGAGAAAACCGGGGGAGTACTCGTAAATCTGCACCCCCGCCTGCAGCAGGGGCGGATAATAGGAGCGGGACATCTGGTACACGATCTTCTTGTCGGGGATGCCCGGGGTAAAAAGGCACACCTTTACCCCCCGACGGGCGGCGCTGCACAGGGCGGTCTGCAACTCGCTGTCGATCAAGAGGTAGGGGGTGCAGATATACGCGCTGTGGCAGGCTTGGGCCAACAGGTCGATATACAGGTTCTCCGCCAGAGACACGTCCTCCAGGGGAGAGCTGCCGAAGGCCTGCACAAAGCCCTCTCCGGGCGCGGGATCCCGGCGGATGCGCCGGGGCATGTAGGGGGACAGGTCCGGGTCCACCACCTCCGGCTTCAGGGCGTTCCACATCTCCAGGAACAGCTGGGTCAGGTTCCATACCCCATCCCCCATCAGCCGCACTCCGGAGTCCTTCCAGTGGCCGAAGCGGTTGACCCGGTTGATGTACTCGTCCGCCAGGTTGATGCCCCCGGTGTAGCCCACCACGCCGTCCACCACCAGGATCTTCCGGTGGTTCCGGTTGTTCATCACCAGGGAAATCAGGGGGACAAAGCGGTTGAAGGACATACATTTTATTTTCAGGGCTTCCATACGGGCGGGGAAGTCGATGGGCAGCAGGGATACGCTGCCCACGTCGTCGTACAGCAGCCGCACGTCCACCCCCTGCTCCGCTTTTTCCGTGAGGATCCGGAGCATGGCGCTCCACATTTCTCCTTCCTCCAGGATGAAATACTCCAGGAAAATGAAGCGTTCTGCGGCTTCCATGTCCTTCAGCATGTCGGGGAACATGTCGTCTCCCAGGGGGTAGTACCGGGCATCGGTGTCCCCGTGCACCGGACTCTGCCCCACATGGGTCACGAAGCGGGCGGTCCCCGCCATCCGGGGGGAAAGATCCGACAGCTTGCCCAGCACTTCCTCGTCCTGCACCAGGGTGGGCAGGCTGCGGTTGTGTTCCTGCTCCAGGGAACGTCGCAGTTTCCGGGCGGGGCGCTTGTTGCCGAAGATCAGATAGGCCGGCCCGCCGAACAGGGGCAGCACCATGATGAAGAGGATCCAGCCGATCTTGTAGGCGGGGCTGTCGCTCTTGTTGACGATAAACAGGATGATGAGGACGCTGAGAAGGCCGGAGACGGTACCCAGCCAGGCGTTGTTTTCCAACAGGCCCCAAAAGAGGATCACCAGCCAGGCGATTTGAACCAGGATCAGGACGCCGGTGATAACTTTCCGGCTGGTGAGGACCTTGAGGGTCTTGCGCAGCATGGGTACCGTCCCCTTCTATTGATTATGCATCGGGCGCCATCAGGGCGGCCAGGGTCTCCTCATCCGGGATCCCGGTGAGGGGCAAGCCCATGTCCGCCTGGAAGGCGAGCAGGGCGTTCGCCCGGGCTTCCTCGTCCGGGGCGCTCGCTTCCTGCAGGTAACCCAGTTCGAACAGACGCAGGTCCAGTGCCGCCGGGTCGTACAGGGGCGGCTCGGGCGTGGGTTCGGGCGTAGGCTCGGGCGTAGGCTCGGGCGTGGGCTCGGGCGTGGGCTCGAGCGTGGGTTCGGGCGTGGGCTCGGGCGTGGGCTCGGGCGTGGGCTCGGGCGTAGGCTCGGGCGTGGGCTCGGGCGTGGGCTCGGGTG
>JAAYOH010000097.1 GCA_012520375.1 Clostridiales bacterium | reverse complement strand
GTTAACCCAAGCCTTAGCACCAAAAGAAAAGTTTTTTGATTTATTAGAGCAAATCTTCAGTTTTTACGCAAAAAACCTAAAGTATCAATACATTGCTGATGACCCCGCCTTTACAGCGTTTTCACTATGTAATGATTATTTATCCTATGAATGCACTGGCTAATGATCAGATGAAGCGTTTACGTAAAATACTTGCAAAATATCCCCATATAACCTTTGGTTTGTACAATAGCAGTACAAAACACAACTATCGGGAAGCTAAAGCTGCCTATCGGGAGCTGAACAAAAGTGACCCTCTATCCAATGAGGTGATATCTCGCGATGACATGCAGAAAACGCCACCTCATATTTTAATCACAAACTATTCAATGCTAGAGTACATGATGCTTAGACCCAAAGATGATGCAGTATTTGAAGGAGCACAGTTGCAGTATCTTGTCTTGGATGAAGCTCATATTTACCGTGGAGCAACAGGCATGGAAACATCGATGCTTATCAGAAGGTTATTAGGCCGCCTCAATTTGGATACACCTCCTCAATTTATCCTAACCAGTGCAACACTTGGTGGAGAAGATGCAAACCGAGATATAATTCATTTTGCAAAAAATTTATGCAGCGTTCCTTTTGAAGAAAAAGATATTATAAGGGCGGAGATCGTCGCTCCACCTATGAAAGAACAGCGAAAGTTTCCTGCGGAATTGTTTGCCCAACTATATGAGGGGAAGCGACCCGTTTCAAAAATTCTTTCTGAGTATCAGCTTGATTACTTGCCTGGAAAAGATGAAAACGAAATGATATTTGAGCTTATGCTTAGGAGCGAAGCTTTTGGTCGCTTGCGAAGTTCATTGAATTGTCCAAAAACCATAAATCAAATTTCTCGTGAAACGGGCATGGGTCTTTTGGAATTGATACATATCATAGATGTCGCTGCAAAAGCCATCCAATCTGGCACAAGCTTGATTAAGCCAAGATATCATTTTTTTATGCGCGCTCTAGAGGGAATGTTTATCTCTCTTGCTGAGGACAGACAAGTTTTCTTAACGCGGCAGGAGTATACTGAAAAAGGGAATGCTGTGTTTGAGTGCGGCGTTTGTACGGATTGCGGGAGAATTGCACTGGTTGGAAGTCCGGATGCCCACAGATTACTCCATCCCAACGAAGCTCATCAGGATGAAGTAGATTTTTATCTTATCAAAGAGCAGGGAGAATCTGATTTTTTCATTGATGAAGAACAAGAAGGCGATGGAGAACATGATTATGTTGTCTGTTCAATTTGTGCTGCGCTGGGTTTGGAGCGAATGTCACGTTTTGATCCTCCATGCGAGCATGAATTTGAGGAGCATTATGTAAAGCTTTTCAAGGGACAGAGGAAAATCAACAGAACTATTTGCCCTGCATGTGAAACCGGAACATTCCGTAGATTTTTCCTTGGATATGAAGCCGCCACAGCGGTACTAGGAACATCATTGTTTGAAGTCCTGCCAGATACTAAAGTGGAGTACCAAGAAGTTGAACAAGCATCAGAAGGAGGGTTTTTTGGTAGTATTGAACAACAACAAGAAAAAGTGACACCATTAATTCGTCAATACCTTGCTTTTTCTGATAGCAGGGCGGATGCTGCGTTTTTTGCGAGCTATATGGAAAAATCATATCAGGAATTTATTCGGCGTAGGGGCTTATGGCTGGTTTGTGATAAGTTTGTAGATGAAGGAAGGACTACCGTTACCTCGAGAGATTTGATATATGAATTAGCGTGTTTATTTGAGCAGAAACGATCCTTTGTTGAATTGGGCAAAGAGGCAGAATCCTTAACCAATATTAGCAAAAATCACGCGTCTTTAGCGGTCTTGAATGAATTGGTATCAAGCAAAAGAGCGAGCGGTCTTGTACAGTTAGGAAGAATGTCATTTGTTTATGCGCCAAAGTCTCAAGAACGTCATGATGCATGGGAGCGAGCAAAAAAAACCCTATCAAATGCAATGAAGCAACAGGAACATGCAGAAAGGGATGCGGAAGCGCTATTGAATTTGTTGATACTAGATGGTATTGCTGCTGGTGTGCTGGACGCTGGGCAAGAATTTCATTTAACTGAGTACCAACGGGAATACTTGTTTTATTCAAAAGCACCAAAACTAATCACGATGATGCAACCTGAAAAAACTAATGCTTATAGAATAAACTGGATACCAAGAAAACGCACTGGTAAAACAAAAACCTATTTTTACAGCACTCGTATGGCACGCGTGAAACGAGCTTTAAACATGGATGATGAAACAGCTTGGAAGTTTTTGGAAAGCATGTGGACAGCGGTGTTGTGTTTTGAAAAGGGGACGGCATATTCCTTTTCAATCCAAGATTTTAACATACGAATTGGAACTCCTGAACATGATGGTGGCGCTGAATTTTATATATGTAATCGATGTGGGCGCGTAACAGGTGATAACTGTCAAAATAGGTGTGTCAATATTAAATGTAAAGGAACATTGATTAGAAAAAAGTCAGCTCTATTGCAGGAGGATAACCATTATGCAAATTTATACAAAAATGAGCAATTGAGTCCTTTATACATAAAAGAGCACACCGCACAGCTATCCAGAGAACACGCCGCTTTATACCAGAATCTCTTCGTTAAAAAGAAGATTCATGTGTTGAGCAGTTCAACCACTTTTGAAATGGGTGTTGATGTTGGCAGTTTGGAAACAGTGTTTCTACGCAATTTCCCACCCTCACCGGCAAATTACACACAGCGTGCTGGACGTGCCGGAAGAAGCCTGCAATCTGCTGCTTACGCCTTGACTTACGCAAAGCTCAGTTCTCATGATTTCACTTATTACCAAAATCCAGAACTGATGATTAGTGGAAGTATCAAAGCCCCTTTGTTTAGTTTAGAAAACGAAAAAATTATCCGTAGACATATTTATGCAGTTGCCTTGAGCGCTTTTTTTCAGGCAAATGAAGATGTTTATGATGGCAATAGTCTTTCGGTATTGCTGAATGGTGATGGTTATGAACGATTGGTTCTGTTTCTTGAAAACCAACCGCCAACACTTAAGGATTTGTTAAATAAATCAATCCCCGATGCGAAAAGATATGGTGTGGAAGACTGGAGTTGGACGGAACATCTAATCGGAAAACAAGGCCTTTTATCACTTGCTGTTCAAGACTTTAGAGGAACGGTTCAAATGCTCGAAGAAGAAAGAAATAAAGCACGGAAAGCAGGAGATGATGCTGCAGCACATTCACTTACAAAGAGAATAAGGAGCTTCCGGGGTGATACTTCTCAGCAAGATCCGCGTCAGGAACTGATTGATTTCCTGGTACGCAATAACATCCTTCCCAAGTATGGTTTTCCTGTTGATACAGTGGAACTACATATTGATGCTTTAATGTCACCTGAATCCAATCGTCCCAAAATGCAAAGGGACTTACAATTGGCAGTAGCTGAGTACGCACCCGGGTCTCAGGTAGTTGCTGACGGTAAACTCTATACAAGTCGATATATACGTAAATTAAACGCCCGTACTGCAGATAATTGGGAATTTGGGTGGATTACTGAATGTGCAAATCCCGATTGCATGACTGTAAACTTTAGGAAACAAAAGCCTGGAAATGATGAGCAGTGTAATGCATGCGGAACAAAGATAAAACGTAAAAAATGGCTAAAGACAATAGAGCCCCGCAGAGGATTCATCTCAGAACGCCCAACTGAAGTAAGGATGACCAAGCCTGAACGCATGTACCGCACAGAAGATTACTATGTGGGTGACCAACAACGTCATGTTATAGACACACTACGGTTCAAAATTGACAACTTACCGCTCGTTTTAGAATCTACGTCCAATGATTCCTTAGTGGTGAGAACCCAAGGGAGGTTTTCCGTATGCAATATTTGTGGATATGCAGTAGAAGGTGCGGATACACCCATTGGCAAACATAAAAATGAAATCGACCGTGATTGCCCAAGCGATATGGGACAACCGTATTTCTTGACTCATGAATTCAAAACAGATGTTGCAAAAATTACATTTGAAGGGGTAGAATCTGGCCAATACAGAGTAATGATTTCTACACTATATGCTATGTTGGAAGCTACAGCTATGGTACTTGACGTGGAAAGAAATGATTTGCGTGGTTGCTTGTATAAAAATAAGTCAAGACATGGAAAAATGACTTATAGTTTGATTTTATACGATGCTGTTGCAGGAGGAGCGGGGCATATCCGTAGACTAGCTACGCAGGACGGAAAAGTTCTTAGCAACGTAATAACAAAAGCGTATAGTATAACAAAAGGATGTGACTGTGAACCATCATGCTATAAATGTTTACGAAATTATTACAACCAAAAAATTCATAATGACCTAAACAGATTAGAAGCGACCTTATTTTTGTCTAAATATCTTGGTTCAATTGAACGAGAATAAAATTTTTCTCTTTTTTTGTCCCCGTCAGTACATGGACAGGGACAACAGTACGCCCACCACGGCGGAACCCGCCAGCAGCACGCACAGGATCAGGGCGATCCATCGGATGGCACGCTTTTTGGACGGCTTTTTCCCCTTCGACATGCTGCCTCCTACTCCACCAGGCCGATGTTGGTCAGCGGCCACAGGCGCAGCCTGGCGTTGCCCTCAATGGCCGACTTTTTCAGCGGCCCCACATCCCGGGCGCGGCTGTCGTGGGACACCGCCCGGTTGTCCCCCATGACGAAGTACTCGCCCTCCCCCAGGGTGATGGGGCCGTAGAATTCATTTTTCCTGTAATGGGTGACATAGGGCTCGTCCAGTTTTTCCCCGTTGATGTACGTGACGCCCTGGACGATCTGCAGGGTATCCCCCGGCATGCCGATGACCCGCTTGATGCACAGATGATCCGCCCCCGGGTAGGTACAGATGACGATGCTACCCTGCCTGGGGCCTTGGATCTTCATGTCGATGATGGTGGCGGCGATGCGATCGCCGTTCTGCAAGGTATCCAGCATGGAAGTACCATCCACCCGAATCATGGTGAAGAAGAACTTGCGAATGATGAACACGACGATCAAGGCGATCAGGATGGACTTGACCCACTCCCAGATCTCCTTTTTCACGTCGATTTTTTTCTTTTGGGGCGCGGTTTCCGCAGCTGGTTTCACGGCGCTCTCCGCCTTCCCCTCTTCCATCACGGTCCCGGGATTTTCCTCTCTTGATCCCTTGGTATGCTCGTCCATGGTCCATATCCTCCTTCAGAGACCGCCCAGGTGGGAGAGGGGCCAGATGACCCAGCGCGCCTTCCCTACGATGTTATCCGCTTCCACCAGCCCGATCTCATCGTTGCGGCTGTCGCTGAACTGGGTGCGGTTGTCGCTCATCACATAATAGCGATTGGTGGGCAGGGTCTTGCCCCCTGCGTCCTCATAGGTGCGCTGGCCGACGTGCTGCTCCAGCAGCTTGCTGCCGTTTATGTGGGTCTCCCCCGCCAGGATCTCCACCGTCTCCCCCGGCATGCCCACGATCCTGCGCAGGATAACGCCTTTTCGGCCCGAGGGCTTCATCACCACGACGTCAAAGCGCTCCGGATCCGCCTCTTTGTAGTCAAACTTGGTCACCAGGACCAGGTCCCCGTCCATCATGGTCTCGGCCATGGCATCCCCATTGACCCGCACCACTTCGAAGCCGTAGGCCTTTACGAAATAACTGATCCCAAAAGCCAGGGCAATGGCCAGCAGCCAGCCCAGCAAAGCCAGCATGGGATTGGCGCGCCTCTTCCTGCGGCTGCTCTTCGCGGTATAAGTTCTCCTCCCACCGGCGCTCCGCGTCCCGGCGCCCGAACTCCCCCGGGGCCGGGCGTCGGAAGTGCTCCGGGTCTTCCCGCCGGAACTGCCCCGGGGCCTGGCACCGGAACGACTCCGGGAACTGCCGCCGGAACGGCTCTTTTTGGGTGATCCGGCACTTTTGGCGCGCCGGCTTCCTTGGTTGTTCATGAGGGTTCTTCCTCTCCCGCCTCCCGGCGCAAGGTTTTTCTCAGTCTCTTCTCAAAGACCTCCCGGTCCAGCATGACGATGCGTCCGCACTGCTCGCACTTGATCTTGATGTCGGCGCCCACCCGGGTCACGGTCCAGGTAAGGCTGCCGCAGGGATGGGGCTTTTTCATCTGGACCAGGTCCCCCACCCGAATGTCCATGTCAGCCCTTTGCCGCCGCCATGCCCGCTTCGATGGCCTGCCGGTTGGCGGGCATGAAGCGTTCCTTGGCAGGGCCCAGTTTGTGGTATAGGGCGTCCATCAGCACGTCGATGGAAAAGGCCCCGGTGATCCCGGCATAGGCGCCCAGCATGACCATGTTGGTGCCCCGGGCAAAGCCCAAATCCCCGGCAATCTCGTTGCAGGGCACCGCCACCGCCCGGATGTCCTTACGGGCCGGCTGCCGATCGATCAGGCTGCTGTTGTACAGCAGGATGCCGCCGGGCAGCAGCGTCTTCTCGAACAGCTCCATGCTGGGCCGGTTCATGGCCACCACCACGTCCGCCTCCTCCACCTTGGGAGAAGCCACGGGTTCGTCCGACACCACCACGGCGCAGTTGGCGCTTCCGCCCCGCATTTCCGGGCCATAGGAAGGCATCCAGGAAACCTCTTTGCCGGCCAACATGCCGGCATAAGCAATCAGCTGTCCGATGAGCAGAACGCCCTGGCCGCCGAAACCCGCCACAATGATCCGTTTTTCCACCCTACAGCACCTCCTTCTTGACGCCCAAGGGATACTGGGGGATCATTTTCTGGACCACCCAATCCATGGATTCCTTGGGGGTCATCCCCCAGTTGGTGGGACAGGTAGACAGCACCTCGATGAGGCTGAAGCCCCTGCCCTCGATCTGGTGTTGAAAGGCCTTTTTGATGGCTTTGCCCGCCTCGATCACATGCTTTACGTCGTGCACCGACACCCGCTGAATCAGCGTCGGGCCGTCCAATGTGGCCAGCATTTCGCTGACCCGGATGGGATAGCCGTTTTTCTCCGCGTCCCGGCCCAGGGGCGAGGTGGTGGACTTCTGACCGATCAGGGTGGTGGGCGCCATCTGACCCCCGGTCATGCCGTAAATTGCGTTGTTCACAAAGATGACGGTGATCTTCTCGCCCCGGGTGGCGGCATGGACGATTTCCGCCGCACCGATGGAAGCCAGGTCTCCGTCCCCTTGGTAGGTGAACACCACGTTGTCCGGTCTGGCCCGCTTGATGCCCGTGGCCACCGCCGGGGCCCTGCCATGGGCGGCTTCGAACATGTCACAGTTGAAGTAGTTGTAGGCGAACACAGCGCAGCCAACCGGCGCTACGCCGATGGCCTTGTCCTGGACGTTCAACCCCTCGATGGCCTCCGCCACCAGCCGGTGGATGATGCCATGGGTGCAGCCGGGACAATAGTGCAGCGGCACATCAGCCAGCATTTTGGGTTTCTCGAATACGATGGCCATTACAGTCCCTCCTTCATGGCGAGCACTTTTTCCGCGATCTCGTTGACCCCGGGGATCACGCCCCCGGTCCGGCCAAAGAAGCCCACGGGGCAGGCGCCGTTTGCCGCCAGGCGCACGTCCTCCACCATCTGGCCCAAGCTCATCTCCACCGCCAACATGCCCTTTACCTTTTGGGCCGCCTGGCCGATGTATGCGCTGGGGAATGGCCACAGCGTGATGGGCCGGATCAAGCCTACCTTGTGGCCCGCTGCCCGGAGCCTGCGCACCGAGCTGAGGGCGATCCGGGCAGTGGTCCCGTAAGCCACTACGGCGAAGTCCGCATCCTCCATCATCTGGGTGTCGAACAGCAGCTCCTGCTTCGCCAACTCGTTCATTTTGTTATAAATATTCAAATTGTGCTTTTCGCAGGCAGCCGCTTGAATGTACAGGGAGTTGATCACTGCCCTGGGCCTGCCGCAGCCCTCGGTCCAGCCCGTGGCCGCCCAGCTTTTTTCCGGAAGCTGGGGCATTTTGTATTCCGGCATCCTGACGGGCTCCATCATCTGGCCGATGATCCCGTCTCCCAGGACCATGACGGGGGTACGGTATTTGTCCGCCACATCGAAGGCTCTCTGGGTAAGTTCCACTGCCTCCTGTACCGTGCCGGGGGCGAATACGCACAGGTTGTAATCCCCGTGGCCGCCGCCCCGGGTGGCCTGGAAATAGTCGGACTGTGCGGGCTGGATAGAGCCCAGGCCCGGGCCGCCCCGCACAATGTTGACGATCACACAAGGCAGTTCGGCCCCTACCAGATAGCTGATCCCCTCCTGCTTCAGGGAGATGCCGGGGCTGGAAGAGCTGGTCATGACCCGGACGCCCGTCCCCGCAGCGCCATACACCATGTTGATGGCGGACACTTCACTCTCAGCCTGCAGGAAAACGCCCCCCACCTCCGGCAGCCTTTTGGACATATACTCTGGAATTTCGTTTTGAGGGGTAATGGGATAGCCGAAAAAACAGCGGCATCCCGCCTGGACGGCCGCCTCGGCGATCGCCTCATTGCCCTTCATCATCACTCTGTCATTCAAGGACCTTTCCTCCTCCACCCTTATTTTTCCACCGTGATGGCGCAATCCGGGCACATCCGGGCGCAGAATGCGCAGCCTATGCATTTGTCCGGATCGGTACATTCCGCCGCATGATACCCTTTTTGGTTTATCGTTCCCGAAAGACTGAGGATACCCTTCGGGCAATGATCTACACACAAACCACAGCCTTTGCACGTTTCCTGTGCGATAGTTACGCGAGCCACAGTCCCCACCCCTTTTATCAGTTTCCACCCATTATATCGATTTCACAGGTAAAGTTCAAGCCCATAACCCCACTATTTTCCCACACAAAAGGTTGAGAAAACCTGATCGATGACACTTTCCCGGACATTCCTGCCCACCATGGACCACAGCGCCTCCAAAGCGCCCTGCAGGTCCACCGAAGCGATGTCCGCGGGGCATCCCGCTTCCAGGGCCTTCCGCGACCGGCGGACCAGGGACAAGGCCTCCCTGCACAGGGCGATCTGCCGCTCTCCGGTCAACAGGGCCTCGTCCGAAGCGGGGCCGGACAGCCGGTCCCGGATGCATTCCCGCAGCGCCTGCAGGCCCTCCCCGGTTTTGGCCGATACCTTCAGTACGGGCAGACCCATCAGCTCCGGTTGGGGAACGGCGGGAAGGTCGCTCTTGTTCAGCAGGACCAGGCAGCGCTCATCCGCCCGGGCCAGGAGCTTTTTGTCTTCTTCCCCCAGGGGGCAGCTGGCGTCGAGCACGATGATCACCAGGTCGGCGGCGTCCTCGGCCCGCCGCGCCTTTTCGATCCCCATCTGTTCCACCGGATCCAGGGCATCCCGCTGCCCCGCCGTGTCCGTGATGGTCACCCGCAGCCCGTCGATTTCCAGATACTCGGACAAGGTATCCCGGGTGGTCCCGGGGATATCGGTGACGATGGCCCGTTCGCTCTCCAAAATGGCGTTCATCAGAGAGGATTTTCCCGTGTTGGGCCTGCCGCACAGCACCGCGCTGGCGCCGCTGCGCAGGATGTGCGCCCATTTTTCGTTCAGGCTGGAACCCAGTTCCTTCTCAACATCTTTCAGCATCGGCAGAAGTTGAGAAAGGGTGGCCTCTTCCTCGATCTCCTCCGGATAGTCGTTGCCCGCTTCGATGAGGGCCAGCATGGAAAGCAGCCCTTCACAGGCCCTGTCCACCAGTCGGCTTACCCCGCCTGCCATCTGACGTTGGGCCGCCCGGGCCGCTGCCTGGCTGTCCGCGCCGATCAGGGCCATGACCGCCTCGGCCTGGCTCAGGTCGATGCGGCCGTTCTCGAAGGCGCGCCGGGTAAATTCGCCGGGCAGGGCGGGACGCGCCCCCGCTTCCAGCACCCGTTTCAAAACCCGCTCCCCGTTGATGCTGCCCCCGTGGCATTGGATCTCCGCCACGTCTTCCCGGGTATAGGAATTGGGCGCCTGCATGCATACCGCCATGGCCTCGTCCAAAAAACCGCCGTCGGCATCCGTCACGTGGCCGTAGCGCAGCCTGCCCGGCAAAAGGGGCGTCCCGGATGCGGTGCGAAAACAATCCGCAAGCACCCGGAACGCCTTTTCCCCACTGATCCGTACGATGGCGATCCCGGCTTTTCCACTGGCCGTGGCGATGGCGGCAATGGTATCCTTCACGCGGTCAGCCTCACCGGGAGCATCAGGTACAGGAAATCATTCCATCCTTTGCCCTTCTCTTCCGCTTCTTTCCGGGCTTCGCTGCCGGGACAGACCACACAGGGGCTGACCGCGGTGTTGAAGCGGAGAACGTGACTGCCTTCGGGCAGCACCTTCAGGATATCGGAAACGTACTGGACGTTGAAGGCGATGGTCAGCGGGTCGCCTTCGGTGTCCACATCCAGCTCCTCCGTGGTTTCCCCGGCTTCGGAGCGGGCGGAAAGGGTGAGCTTGTTCTCTTCGATCACCATTTTTACCAGGTTGCTCTTGCTTTCCCGTGCGATCAGGGCGCAGCGCTCCACGCACATGGCCAGATCATCCTTGTCGAATGTGAGGGAGGTGGTGCAGGATGTGGGCAGGATCCGGCGGTAATCGATGTATTCCCCGTCGATCAGGGTGGTGTACAGCCTGGTCTCTCCCGTCTGCATTTCCAGCTGGTTTCCCCCGATTTGGATCATGGCCAGTTCTTCACTGTCTTCCTCCAGCACCTTGGCCATTTCGGAAATGGCCTTTCCCGGGATGATGGCGCCGATATCGTTTTTTTCTTCCCCCACTTTGGAGACCTGCATGCCCAGCCGGAATCCGTCCAGGGCCACTATGCGCAGTTCGCCGCTGTGGATTTCCATGAGGCAGCCGTTCAACACCTTGCGGGGATCGTCCACAGCGATGGCGAAGGAGGTGCGCTGGATCATCTCCCGGAGCATGGCCTGGGGCAGGGAAAAGGAATTCTCGGCGCTGATGATGGGCAAAGCGGGGAAGAGCTCTCCTTCTTTTCCGGTGAGGCGCATGCGCACGCTGTGGCAGGTAATATGGGTGACCCATCCGCTGTCCATGCGGATCCGCAGCTCGCTGGGGGGCATCTTGCGCACCACGTCCAAAAAAAGCCTGCCCGGCAACACCACGCTACCCTCCAGCGACACGTCGGCATCCACCCGGGTCACGATGCTCACCGCACCGTCCGAACAGGTGAGTTGCAAGCCGTCCCGGGACGCCTTGATCAACACGCCTTCCAGAATGGGATTGGTGGTGCGGGTGGATAGCACCCTCGTCACCGTGTTCAAACCAGTCAGCAATTTGCTGGCATGACAAGTAAAATCCATGATGTCCTCCTCACTGCCGGCACGCGATGAAGAGTACCGGTCGTTGTTGCTTAATAGATGTCACAGAAGACGTAGTAGGCTTGTGCAAACTGTGGATAATCCTGCAGGAACACAGGCGGAAGCAGGGTTTTCGGGAACCTGTACCCCTTGAAAAGCTGTTTATAACCCGTGTTTCCCCCGCCCGTTTGTCCACATTTTATCCCAAACTACCTCTTCCGGATCTCGTTGCGCAGGTCGTCCAGGGTGCTTGGGAGCCGGGACTGTTCCTTCAGCTCCCGGGCGATCTTATCGCAGCCGTGCAGGACGGTGGTATGGTCCCGGCCGCCGAAAAGCTTTCCGATTCGGGTGGTGGAAATCCCCGTCATCTCCCGGATCAGGTACATGGCCACCTGTCTGGGAAAGGTGATTTCCCGGTTTCTCCGCTGGCCGATCAGGTCGTCTTTTTCCACCCGGTAGTAGTCGGCCACCACCTCCATGATCAGTTCGGGGGTGATGCGCTTCATATCCCGGATGGTAACCAGATTTTTCAAGGCATCTTGCGCCATTTCGATGGTGATGGCTTGTCCCGCCAAACTGGCTTTGGCGTTGACCCGGATCAGGGAACCTTCCAGCTCCCGGATGTTGGATTCCACCTTTTCCGCGATGAAAGTGATGACTTCGTCCGGTACATTCAGGTGATCGATGCTTGCCTTCCGGCGCAAAATGGCGGCCCGGGTCTCGAAGTCCGGCCGTTGTATGTCGGCGATCAGCCCCCACTCAAAGCGGGAGCGCAGCCGCTCCTCCAGGGCGGAGATATCTTTCGGGGGGCGGTCCGAGGAGATGATGATCTGCTTGCCTCCGGAGTGCAGATGGTTGAAGGTGTGGAAAAACTCCTCCTGGGTGCTGGTCTTACCGGCGATAAACTGGATGTCGTCCACCATCAGCACGTCCACGCCCCGCAGCCGGTCCCGCAGCTCCTGGGTCTTGCGGTTCTGGATCGCTT
Organism: Clostridiales bacterium; assembly: GCA_012520375.1. Lineage (GTDB taxonomy): Bacteria > Bacillota > Clostridia > Christensenellales > Aristaeellaceae > Excrementavichristensenella. The sequence goes on along the minus strand of JAAYOH010000097.1, from coordinate 11,487 downwards.
CGATGACTTCGTTGGTGAAGCGCTCGCTGGTGATGTACAATACCTTGGAGGAGGGATTCTCCTCTTCCATGTAATTGCCGATGGCGTTCATGAGGTGGGTCTTCCCCAGCCCCACGCCTCCATACAGGAAAAGGGGGTTGTAAGCATCGCCGGGCAGTTCTGCCACCGCCAGGGAGGCCGCATGGGCGAAGCGGTTGGATTCCCCCACGACGAAGGTGTCAAAGGTATAGCGGCTGTTCAGGTCGCTGTTTCCCGTGGAAGGTTCCGTGATCTCGGGGGGGATCGGTTCATTCACGTTCAGGATCACCAGGTCGTATTCCTGGCCGTATACCTCCCGCACCGCCTCCGACAGGGTTTGAAAGTACCGCTGGCGCAACACCTGTACCCCCGTATAGTCCTTTGTGCCCAGGACCATACGGAGGTTGCCCACGGACAACACTTCGATGGAGCGAAACCATGTGTTGAAGCTGATGGGATTTACCTGTTTTTCCAGCAGGCCCAAAACCCTTTTCCAGGGATCCAGCGTATTCATGCACATCCCCCGATGCTGATTTATCCACAATTATTCCACATGAGGTGGAGAACTATTCTCAAATGAGGAAAAGTGTAGCCTTATCTTATAAGAAAACCCGGGGAGATTCAAGCACTCCGGAGCCAAAATCTTTCGGTTGGATTTTTTGGGAGAAGATCCAGGCCAGACACAAAATATGGGGGGTCCATCCTGAATCCCTACCATATTATATGGACGGACGAAAAACCGCAATTCTTCTTTGGGGCGTTTTTCCCCGCTCTTGTAAAATAGGTCCGGATATACTATAATGATGGCGTGGAGGCGCAAGGCGGTTGCACCGGAGCGCCCCCGGGGAAGGAGTTTTCGCATGCAGTCCCAGGTACAGTATTCCCTGGCCGACATGATCAGAGGCCAGATGTTTGAAGGATTTCTGTTGGTGAAGAGTGCGGAGCAGCGCACCTCCGCCAATGGCAGCAAATACCTCGACATGACCTTGGGGGATCGCTCGGGAGAGGTAAATTCCAAGATGTGGGACGGGACCTGCGCGCCTCCCAAGGCCTTGTCCGTGATGAAGATCCGGGGGATGATGCTGGAATACAACAACCGTCCACAGCTCCGTGTGGATAAGATGCGGGAACCCGGTGAAAAGGACCAGGTGGACATGAGCCTGCTGATTCCCTGCGCGCCCAGGCCGGCGGCGGAGATGCGGGAAGAACTGTTCGAAAGGGTCCGGGCCATCCGGGATGAAAAGCTGAGGCAACTGGTGCTGCTGAGGCTGGAGGATGCGGGGGACAGGCTGGACTATTACCCGGCGGCCCAGCGTCTGCACCATGCGGAGCGCAGCGGCCTTCTCCACCACACCAGCACCATGCTGAAGGGGGCCGCGGCGCTGTGCGAGCTGTATCCGGCGCTGGACGGAGATCTTCTGGCTGCCGGGGTCATCCTCCACGATCTGTGCAAGATCACGGAGATGAACGCCAATGAGGTAGGTCTGGCCAGCGAATACACCCTGGAGGGCCAGCTGGTGGGCCATCTGGTGCAGGGAGTTGCGGAGATCAACCGGCTGGGGCGGGAGATCGGCATGGACGAGGAACTACGCATTATGCTGGAGCACATGATTTTGTCCCACCACGACATGCCCGAATACGGCAGCCCCAAGCGCCCCATGTTCCCCGAGGCCGAGGTGCTGCACACCCTGGACCTGTTGGACGCCCGGATGTACGAGATGCAGCGCGCTCTGGAGGCGGTGCAGCCCGGCAGTTTCACCGAGCGCATCTGGTCTTTGGAGCGAAAACTCTACAGAAGAGAGAAATGACCCCTTGTACAGGGGCAGCCGGGCATGAAAAAAGGGCATATGCCCTTTTTTCATGGATTGGTTTGTTGCAGCATCCGGGCGAGGAAACGGCCGGTATGGCTGTTTTCACAGGCGGACACCTCTTCCGGGGTGCCCGTGGCGATCACCAGACCGCCGCCTTCGCCCCCCTCCGGCCCCATGTCGATGACGTAGTCTGCGGTCTTGATGACGTCCAGGTTGTGTTCGATGATGACCAGGGTGTTGCCCGCATCCGCCAGCTGGCGGATCACCCCATTCAGCCGCCGCACGTCTTCCATGTGGAGGCCGGTGGTGGGCTCGTCCAGTATGTACAGGGTCCTGCCCGTTGCCCTGCGGCTCAGTTCGGTGGCCAGCTTGATGCGCTGGGCCTCGCCTCCGGACAAGGTGGTGGAGGGCTGCCCCAGCTTGATATAGCCCAGGCCCACGCTCTGGATGGTCCGGATCTTTTCGGCGATGCGGGGGATGGGATCGAAGAAGGCTACGGCCTCATCCACGGTCATGTCCAGCACATCGTGGATGGACTTTCCCTTGTACTTGACTTCCAGGGTCTCCCGGTTGTAGCGGCGTCCCTTGCACACCTCGCAGGGGACGTACACGTCGGGCAAAAAGTGCATTTCGATGCGCAGGATGCCGTCTCCCTGGCAGGCCTCGCAGCGGCCGCCCTTGATGTTGAAACTGAAGCGGCCCGGCTTGTAGCCCCGGGTCCGGGCGTCCGGGGTTTGGGAGAAGATTTCCCGGATCAGGCTGAACACCCCGGTATAGGTGGCGGGGTTGGAGCGGGGGGTACGGCCGATGGGGGACTGGTCGATCTGGATGACCTTGTCCAGCTGCTCCAGGCCCTGAATGCCGCGGTGGGGGCCCGGCTTTGTACGGGCGCGGTTCAGGCTGCGGGCCAGGGCTTTGTACAGGATCTCGTTCACCAGGGAGGACTTGCCGGAGCCCGATACCCCTGTGACGCAGGTGACCACACCCAAAGGGATGTCCACGTCAATGTCCTTCAGGTTGTTGGCCGCCGCGCCCTGCACCGTGAGGAATCCCGATGGGCTGCGCCTGGCCGACGGGACCGGGATGCTGCGGCGCCCGGAAAGATACATGCCCGTGATGGATTCCGGGAAATTTCCCAGTTCTTCCGCCCGCCCCTGGGCCACCACCATGCCCCCGTGCTCTCCGGCGCCGGGGCCGATGTCCACCACCCAGTCCGCCCGCCGGATGGTCTCCTCGTCGTGTTCCACCACGATCAGGGTGTTCCCTTGGTCCCGCAGGTCGGTCAGGGTGTCCAGCAGTTTCTGGTTGTCCCGCTGGTGCAACCCGATGCTGGGCTCGTCCAGGATGTACAACACCCCCGTCAGGGAGGAGCCGATCTGGGTGGCCAATCGGATGCGCTGGGCCTCGCCCCCGGACAGGGTGCAGGCGCCCCGGGACAGGGTGAGGTAGTCAAGCCCCACGTTCACCAAGAAGCCGAGTCTTTTGTCCAACTCTTTCAGCACCTGGGCGGCGATCATCCGTTCCTTTTCCCCCAGGGACAGGTGAGCGAAAAAGTCCCGGCAGGCCCGGATGGGCATTTCGCTGACGTCGGCGATGGACAGGCCCCCAATGGTGACCGCCAGGGCCTCTTTCTTCAGGCGTTTGCCGTTGCAGTGGGGACAGGGCACGGTTTCCATGTATTCCTCCAGGCTTTCCTGGGCTGCATCAGAGCTGCTCTCCCGGTAGCGGCGCTCCAGATTGTTCAGAATGCCTTCGAAGGGGACCAGGAAGCTGCCGTTGCTGTTTTCCCGCTTGTAGACGACCCGGATCTTCTCTTCCCCCGTGCCGTGGAGCAGGATGTGCATGACGGATTCCGGCAGCTCCCCCACAGGGGTGTCCAGGGAAAAGCCGTAGCGCTCCGACAGGGCGGTCAGGTACATCCGGGACAGGCTGTTCCTCTCCTTTGCGGAATCCCAGCCGCTCACCCGAACCGCTCCCTGGTTGAGGGAGAGGGTGGGATCGGGGAAAATCACATCGGGGTCAGCCCTTTGCAGGGTGCCCAGCCCGGTGCATTCGGGGCAGGCGCCGTAGGGGCTGTTGAAAGAGAACATCCGGGGCGCCAGTTCCTCGATGGAGATGCCACAATCGGTACAGGCGTAATTCTGGGAGTACAGGTTTTCCTCCCCACCCACCACGCTGATGGTCACCAGCCCCCCGGACAGGCCCATGGCGGTCTCCAGGGAATCGCTCAGGCGGCGTTCGATGTTTTCCCGGATGATCAGGCGGTCCACCACCACGTCAATGGAGTGTTTCTTTTGCTTGTTCAGGGCGGGGGTGTCGCCGATCTCGTACAACTCCCCGTCGATGCGCACCCGCACATAGCCCTGTTTGCCCATGTCCTCCAGCAGGCGGGTGTATTCCCCTTTGCGGCTGCGCACCAGGGGAGAGAGCACCAGGATGCGGGCGCCCTGGGGCAGGGACAGAACCTGATCCACGATCTGGTCCACCGACTGCTGCCGGATCACCTTGCCGCAAATGGGGCAATGGGGGGTGCCTGCCCGGGCGTACAGCAGGCGCAAATAGTCGTGGACCTCGGTCACCGTGCCCACGGTGGAGCGGGGATTGCGGCTGGTGGTCTTCTGGTCGATGGAAATGGCGGGACTCAAGCCTTCGATGCTGTCCACGTCGGGTTTATCCATCTGGCCCAGGAACTGTCGGGCATAGCTGGACAGGGACTCCACATAGCGGCGTTGGCCCTCTGCATAAATGGTGTCGAAGGCCAGGGAGGATTTGCCCGAACCCGACAGGCCGGTCATGACGATCAGCTTGTTCCGGGGCAGGTCCAGGTCGATGTTTTTCAGGTTGTGCTCCCGGGCGCCCCGGATCCTGATGGCTTGGTTCATGAACGATCCTCCAGCTTGGTTGATGGATGATACTGTAACACAGCCTGCGCCCCGGGGAAAGCCGGGCAAGGTAAATTCATAGCCTCCAACTTGCAGGTCCCCTGCAATCATGTTATAATTTGTTCTGTGGACAGTTGCCCGCAGATTGGCAACATCAAACACATCGGAAGGGAGAGTTCTTCAATGATCACCAAGGATATGAGTATCGGCCAGGTCCTGTCCATCAGCCGCGAGACGGCCCCCGTCTTTATGTCCTACGGCATGCACTGCCTCGCCTGTCCCCATGCCGCCGCCGAGACCCTGGAGGAGGCCGGCTTGGTGCATGGAATCGACGTGAACATGCTTGTGGACGATCTGAACAAGGCGCTGGGGGAATAATCCCCTGAGTTATCCACAGAAAGGATTTCCGCCCTGTGGATAATGTGGATTGTTTTATTTGACGTTTCTGATGGGAAGGGAGGCCGGAGGGATGCGCGTTTTCAATGACCTGGAGGGGCTGAAGATTGCCGTGGAAATAGAAAAGCGGGGCGTGGAGATCTACAGGCACGCCCAGCGCATATGCACTGCGGCTCGAGCCAGGGAACTGTTGGCCCGGCTGGAAGCCGACGAGCGCAGGCACCAAGACGAGTTCCTTGCCCTGCTCCAGGGCAAGGAGGAGGCATCGGAGTACAGCCTGGAACAGTCCGCCTACCTGTCCGCCATGGCTGCGGACGTGGTCTTTTCCGGCGGCCTGGTGGAAATGGGCAAGCAGACCGGTTTTGACAGCCCGGAGGCCATCCTGCGCTGCGCCATTCAGGCGGAAAAGGATTCCCTGCTGTTTTACGGCGCGATCCTGGAAGAGAGTCCCGATCCCGCTACCCGGGCCGTATTTTCGGAGATCATCCGCCAGGAGCGCGGCCACCTTGAGGTGTTGATCCAGATGATGGAGGAGGAAAAAAAATGAAGTATCGGGAAGAATACCAAAACTGGTTAGAGCGCTTCCAAGACGACGAAGAACTGGTGGCGGAACTGAAGGCCCTGGAAGGGGACGAGAAGGAGATCGAGGACCGCTTTTATACCATGCTCTCCTTCGGCACGGCGGGAATGCGGGGGGTGCTGGGGGCCGGCCTCAACCGAATGAATGTGTACAACGTGCGACGGGCCACCCAGGCCTTGGCTACCTACATCCTGCAAACCCCCGGGCAGGCGGAACGGGGCGTGGCCATCGCTTACGACTCCCGGCGCCTGTCCGACGTGTTCGCCAAGCAGGCTGCCCTGGTGCTGGCCGCCAACGGGGTGAAAGCGTATCTCTTCGATTCCCTGCGACCTGTTCCTGTGCTTTCCTTTACGATCCGGCACTTGCGCACCATTTCAGGCATCGTGATCACCGCCAGCCACAACCCGGCAGAGTACAACGGCTACAAGGTGTACTGGGAGGATGGCGGACAGATGCCGCCGGAACAGGCTGGGGCGATCACCGGGCTGATCCGGGAAACCGACTACGATTCCGCCCTGCCCATGGATGAAGAGGAAGCCCTGAGAACGGGGCTGCTCACCATCATCGGCAAAGAGGTAGACGATGCCTACATGGCGGCGGTCAAGAAGCTGTGCGTGGATCCCGACTTGTGCCGGGAGATGGGCAAAAAACTGGGGATCGTCTACACGCCTCTCCACGGCTCCGGCAACCTGCCCGTGCGGCGGGTGCTGAGGGAACTGGGCTTTGAAAAGGTGTGGGTGGTGCCCGAGCAGGAGCTGCCGGACCCGGATTTCTCCACGGTCAGACTGCCCAATCCGGAGGATCCCGCCGCCTTCACCTTGGCCCTGGCGCTCCAGGAAGAAACCGGCGCCGACGTGGTTTTCGGCACCGATCCGGACTGCGACCGGGTGGGCATCGCGGTAAAAGACAAAGAGGGCGAGGTGCATATCCTCACCGGCAACCAGATAGGTTGTTTGCTGCTGCAGTATATCTTGTCCGGAAAGACCCAGCGGGGGGAACTTCCGGAGAACGGCGCCGTGGTCAAGTCCATCGTATCCACCGAGTTGGCCCGGGCCATCTGCGAGCGCTACCGGGTGAGGCTCTTTGACGTGCTCACCGGATTCAAGTACATCGCGGAAAAGATCCACGAGTTCGAGACCACGGGGGAGCATACCTTCCTCTTTGCCTTCGAAGAGAGCTTTGGCTATTTGTCCGGTACCGATGTCCGGGACAAGGACGGGGTCAACGCCTGCATGCTCATTGCCGAGACGGCGGCCTTTTACAAGAAACGGGGAAAAACCCTGTACGACGCCCTGATGGAGTTGTTCGAGACCTACGGATACTACGGGGAAAAGGTGGATTCCTTTACCCTGAGCGGCAAGGACGGCCTGGAAAAGATGCGGGCCATCATGGACAGCCTGCGGGCCGATCCGCCCAAGGCTTTCGGAAATTTTGCCGTGAAAGCGATCCGGGACTACAAAACCGGGCTGCGCAGCGACGGGGACGGCGCCAGCGCCCTGGGTCTGCCCCCCTCCGATGTGCTGTACTACGAAATGGAGCAGGGCGCCTGGCTGTGTATCCGCCCCTCGGGCACCGAGCCCAAGATCAAGCTGTACGTCAATGCGGTTTCCGGAGATGCCGCCACCACGAGGAAATACCTGGACGATATGTCGGATGCTGCTACGGTGCTGTTGAACAGCCTATGAGCTGTATCTACCTGGACAACGCCGCCACAACGGCCCTCTCCCCCGGCGTGCTGGATGCCATGATGCCATACCTGACCAGGGTATACGGCAACCCCTCATCCCAGCACGCCGCGGGGCGCGAGAGCCGAGCGGCCATCGAAAGGGCCCGGTCCCGGGTGGAACAGGCCCTTTCCGTTCGCTCCGGCCGGATCTTTTTCACCTCCGGGGGCACAGAGGCGGACAACTGGGCTGTCCTGGGAGGGGCCCGCGCCATGGCCCACCGGGGCAGGCACATCATCACCAGCGCCATCGAGCACCACGCGGTGCTGGCAGCGGCCCACAGGCTGGAACGGGAAGGATGTACGGTGACCTTCCTGCCCGTGGACGACCGGGGCCTGGTGTCCGTGGAAGCGGTGCGGGAAGCCGTCCGGCCGGACACCGCGCTGATCTCAGTGATGATGGCCAACAACGAGGTGGGCACCCTGCAGCCCATCCGGGAGATAGGAGAACTGGCCCGGGAGCAGGGCATCCTGATGCACACCGACGGGGTCCAGGCGCTGGGCAACCTGCCCATAGACCTTTCGGAGCTGCCCGTGGATCTGCTGTCCCTGTCCGGGCACAAGATAAACGGGCCCAAAGGGGTGGGCGCCCTCTACGTGGGAAAAGGCGCGGCTTTGGAGGCGCTGCTGCTGGGGGGGGCCCAGGAGCGGGGACAGCGGGCCGGCACCGAGAACGTACCTGCCATCGTGGGGATGGGGGAAGCGGTGGTTCAGATCACGGCGGACATCGACGCCCGGACCGCACACATCGAGGCGCTCCGCAATTTTCTGCTGGAGGAAATCCGGGCCCGCATCCCCAGGGTGCGTCTGAATGGACACCCGGAAAAGCGGCTGCCCGGTATTTTGAACCTCTGCGTCGAAGGCATCCGGGGCGAGGCGCTGCTGCCTGCCCTGGACCTAAAGGGCCTGGCCGCTTCCTCCGGGGCTGCCTGCACCGCCGGCTCGCCGGACCCATCCCATGTGCTGCTGGCCATGGGGTTGTCCCGGGAGCAGGCGCTGGCTTCCCTGCGCTTTTCCCTCGGAGAGGACAACACCGCCCGCGAGATGCAGGCGGCGGCGCGTATCCTGGAGGAAGTCGTCGCCCAATTGCGCACCTTCTAACGCATTTGAGGAGGACCACATGATACAGGGCAACATTCAGGGGATCCGGGATACGGTCCTGGAAGAACTGGAAAGACTGTACGACATCGATTTTGGCCGGGAGGATTTTTTGCCCGACCGATTGCTGGCTGTCCTGGTAGCGAAGACCACCCAATTGAACCGGGAGATTATGGTGTACCTGACCCGGGAGGGCGGGGTGCTGGACATCGCCATCGGCTCCATCGGCTCCGTCGGCCTGCCCGAGCGGCACCTGCGCCGAAACTGGGAACGCCTCAGCGGCATCCGCTGCATCCACACCCATCCCGGCGGCTGGGCGCGGCTGTCCGATGTGGACGAACAAGCCCTCCGCCTGCTGCGCTTCGACGCCATGTGCGTCATCGGCGTGGAGAATGGGCGGGCGACCGGCATCAGCGCGGCTTTTCTGGGGGAAGCAGAATACGGAAGCTTGTCCATCCATCATTTCGGGCCGGTAAAACCCGGCCGCATTCCCCAGCACCTGTGGATGCGGGAGATCGAGCTGGCGGACGAACGGGTCATGCGGGCTGCCAGGCAGCTGGACCTGGTGGAGCAGGCGGAAAAGGCGCTGCTCATCTCCATCGATTCGGAGGAGTCCCTGAACGAACTGGCTGCCCTGACGCGAACTGCCGGGGCCGTGGTGCTGGGACGGGAGTTGCAAAAGCGGAACAAGCCCGAGGGCGCCACCTACATCGGGAGCGGCAAGGCGGAGGAGCTGGCTTTGACGGTGCAGGCCCAGGAGATCGACCTGGTGATCGTGGACGATGAACTGAGCGGGGCACAGCAGCGCAACCTGGAAAAGGTGCTGGGCGCCCGGGTCATCGACCGCACCGCCCTGATCCTGGACATCTTTGCGGGCAGGGCCAAGAGCAGGGAGGGAAAGCTGCAGGTGGAACTGGCCCAGATGAAGTACCGGTTGCCCCGACTCACCGGCCTGGGCACGGTATTGTCCCGGCTGGGCGGCGGCATCGGCACCAGGGGCCCCGGAGAAACCCGGCTCGAGGTGGATCGGCGCCGCATCCGCAAGCGCATCGGCGACCTGGAGGGGGAACTGAAAGAGCTGTCCGCCCAGCGCTCCATGCGCCGGCAGCGGCGGAAAAAGGACCGGCAGACCACAGTGGCCCTGGTGGGATATACCAATACCGGAAAATCCACCCTTCTGAACGCCTTGTCCGGCTCCGATGTGCTGGTGGAGGACAAGCTCTTTGCCACCCTGGACCCGGTGGTGCGCAGGATCGAACTGCCCGAGAATCGGGATTGCCTGCTGGTGGACACGGTGGGCTTCATCCGAAAGCTGCCCCACCAGCTGGTGGAGGCCTTCCGCTCCACCCTGGAAGAGGCTCTGGATGCGGATCTCTTGTTGATCGTATCCGACATCTCCTCTCCCCGCTATGCCCAGGAGCGGGAGGTGGTCTACCAGGTGCTGGATCAATTGGGGGCGGCGGGGAAACCCGTTATCGAGGTGCTGAACAAGGCCGACTGCCTGAATGAGGAGGACGACTTTGAACCCCGGAACGCGTTGCGCGTGTCCGCCCGCACGGGGATGGGCCTGGACCGGCTCCGGGATATGATCGCAGAGAAAATTTCCGCGCTCCGCAAGGCGGTGGAGGTTTTCATCCCCTACGATAAAGGGAACCTGCTCAACCTTCTCTACGAAAGGGGTCAGGTATTGGAAGAGGAGTACCTGGGAGAAGGGATCCGGGTCAGCTGTGAGATGGACGGGGTGCTGTATCGGCAGATTTGCAGCGCTCTGGGGATGGATGGGGAAGAATACCGGCGGGAGGGATTGTGATCCGTTCCTTATATATAATGATGGAATAACGGCTGCGATCCGCTCAAAAAAAGGGGTAGCCATCGTCGCGAGACTATAGCTACCCCTTGATGCTCCCCTTGGATCAGGTTTTTTTCTTCAGGGCTTCCAGTTCGGCTTCCAATTCGCTGATCCGGTTTTCCTGATAGGTCCTGATGGCTTCCTCGGCGCTGGCCTTTGCTTCCTCCAGTTCCTGGGCAATGGCTTCCTTCTCGGCAGTGGCTTTTTCGATTTGGGCGTTCATCTCTCCGATCTGCTTCCTCAGCTTGGCTTCCTGTTCCCGGGCGGCGGAGAGCTGCTGGCGACCGGACTTCTTTGCCGCTTCCAGGCTGGTGTTCAGGGCTTCCAGTTCGGCAGTGAGGGTTGCGATCTCCTCGTCTTTGGCGGTCGCTGCCGCGGTGAGAGACGTGATCTCCTCGTCTTTGGCGGTCGCTGCCGCGGTGAGCGATGCGATCTCTTCATCTTTTGCGCCCGCTTCAGCGGTGAGGGAAGAGATTTCTTCGTCTTTTTCGCCCCTGACCTGTTCCAATTCGGCGATCTGCTGCTGCATCTGCGTAGACTTGTTGTTGCTGCTGACGGCCAGGATGGCCAGGACAATCGCGATGACAGCCAGGATCACGATGATGGTCTTTGCGGTCTTGTTCATGAGATATCCCCCTTCTGTCTTCTGAATGGCAGAATTATATCATATACAAAAAGGGATTTCAACGCTTTCGGTATCGATTTCTCACAAGGAAGTGGGAAGAAAAGACCAGGAATATCTGAAAAATCCAACTCTTAACAAATGCGGGTGGGATAAGAATTGCCAAAATTTCCGAACATTCTAAAAAATAAGAGAAAAATCATTCCGAATAATCCCGGTCGGGATGGGGGAGCATGGGAAAGGGACCACAAGATGTGGGAGAAGGACAGAGAAAAATCGAACGAAAAGAAGTTTTTTTGATTGGAATCGAAAAAGCTTGACAATTCGGTTCCCGGGTGGTATAATCACTAGGCGCTCGAGGGAAGTCCCCCTGACGGGGGTGGACCTGGGGCGCGTCGAATCTTGAAAACGGTACAGCGAGAGCGAAGAGAGAAAGAAGAAGTCAGATTCTGAAGAGTCAACGACGTCTTTCGCGGACACACTTTGGCGAGTGTAGAAGCGGGAGGCG
>JAAYOH010000001.1 GCA_012520375.1 Clostridiales bacterium | reverse complement strand
GTATGATCTGCACACAAACCCTTGACTTTTGATCTCAATTGTTATATCTTCTTCTCGGAGCATGTCTGACTTCTTCCTTGTTTGTGTAGTTACTGCAATTAGAAGTCTTGCATGCTCTTTTTGTCTACCTCGGTTCTGTCAATCCCTCAACTTTTCGTGATGAACCAATATTTTTGGCACAATTGAAAAGGGAACCCAAGCTGCGGTAAGCTATAGTTCAAAATCCACGGGTTTCCCGGTTTACCCCTTCACTCCGCCCGCAGTGAGGCCGGCGGCCAGGTGCTTTTCGATACAGATGAATAAAATGACCACCGGAATGGTCGCCAACAGTGCCGCGGCGAACAGGTAGTTCCACTCGATCATATTGAAGGAAGAGAATTGGGTGATGCCTGTGGAGATGGGACGCAGCCGGGCGTTCCGGATCAGCACGGTAGCCACGGTATACTCGTTCCAGGCATTGATGAACACGAAGATCAGGGTGGTCACCACGCCGGGGGCCGCCATGGGCAACAGGATGCGGATCAGGGCAGTCAGGGTATTGCAGCCGTCTATGGTGGCCGCCTGCTCCATTTCCGGGGAGATGGCGGAGAAAGTGCCCCGCAGCAGCCAGATGGCGAATGCCTGGTTGAAGGCCGCGTTGAACAGCATCAGCCCCCACAGGGTGTTGTCCAGGCGCAGCATTCGCATCAGGGTGGAGATGCCCACGAGCAGAACCACAGGCGCAAACATCTGGCTCATGATGACAAAGCCCAGGAACAGACTGCGCCCCTTGAAGCGCATCCGGGCCATGGCGTAAGCCGCCGGGATGCCGCACAGAAGGGCCAGGATGGTGGCGCCCCCGGACATAAGGATGGAGTTGCCCAAGTAGGTAAGCACATCCCGCTTGATGATGTCCCTCAAATTTCTCCACACCCACCGGGTAGGCAACAGGTTCAGAAAGTACATGTCGATCATTTCATTTTTGCCCCGGAACGCGGTGATAAGCATGACAAAATAAGGATACAGCACCACCAGGCACAGGATGATCACGAACAGGTACAAAAGGCCCCGGGCCAGGGCGCCCCCCAGGTACCCCGTACAGCACACCAGCGCCCCGCACAGCATGACAAAGGAGAGGCCCATGGCAATCCAACAGGGCAGCAGGGGGGTGATGTTCAACTTTCCCAGATAGGCAATCACCGCCTCAGCTTCTTCTGTTCCGTACAGAAAACTTCCGATCCTGGGAAGCCTGGCCTCAAAGAAAGGTGCGCTGCCCCCGTTTTTCACCAGCTGGGCAGAACGGATAAAGGTAAGGTTGTTGCAGAACACAAAGACGGGCATGATCAGAAAGGCAATCAGCAGGAGCCAGCAGGCCAGGCCCCTCAGTCCCCGATGGCTTTTCTTCAGGTGCAGGGGATGGGTATCCATGCTGCCCCGCAGGCCCAGGACCAGGATAACAAGAGCCGCCATAGCCAACAGGACCAGGATCAGCAGCAGGACGCCCCCGGGCAGACCGGAGCCGATAAAGGCATAGCCGGATCTTCGGGCGCTCTCCCTGAGGTAGAACATCACCGAGGAGGTGGTCTCCCCGGCCCTGTTCTCCTTCACCGTTTCCTCCCAGGAGACGGTACAGGGATTGCCTCCCTCAGTGCGGACCCTGGCGCCCTCTTGCAGTTCGGCCAACACCGCCGCAAAAGTCTCGTCCCCTACCCTGGTATCCCCGGAGCGCTTGCGCTGCACCTCGGTGCTGAACGCAGCAAAGGGCAGGAACAGCACGGCGAAAAGCAGCAAGAGGGCTGTCCCGAACAGGAGGAGGGAAATACGATTCTTCCGCCGGATCATCGGGCCTCCTCCTTCCGCATGGAAATCATCATATAGGCCCCGGCGACGACGGCCAGGATCAGGAACCCGATCACCGACAGGGCGGTAGCGGCGCCCATCTCCTGTTCCGCATAGGCCAGCATGTACAGAAAGGTCACCATGGTGTCCGTCTTGTGGGCCGGCGCACCCTTGGTGATGGTGTACACAATGGGGAAGGAATTGAACACGTAAATGATATTCAGCACCGTGGAGATGGTCAGGGAAGGCCGAAGCAGAGGGATGGTCACATGCCGCAGTTTTTTCCAGAACCCCGCCCCATCCACGGTGGCCGCCTCATAGTTGACCGCATCTATGGACTGCAAACCCGCCAGGCAGGTAAAGGCCACGAAGGGAATGGTGACGAATATACCCACACCGCACTCCCACATAAATTCAATCTGGTAGCTGATCCGCCAGTTGATGGGGTTGGTGATGATGCCCAGGTTCAGCAGGATGTTGTTGAGGTTGCCGTACTCGTATTTGATGATGTAGTTCCAGATGGATGCTTGTACCACCAGGGCTGTCGCCCAGGGAAAGACGACGACCGCCCGGACAATCTTGCGCCCGAAAAAGTTGGCGTTCAGAGCCATGGCCACGATAAAGCCCAGCAGGGTGCTCAATCCTACCACGGCCACCACCCAAATACCGGTATTGGCCATGACGGTGGGGAAAGCCGGATTGGTGACCGCCGCCGCGAAGTTTTTCAGCCCGATAAACTCGCCGACCACGCCGGCATTGGAAATGTGGCTGAGGGACAGGGAAAAGACCACGATGATGGGGAATACCACAAAAATGACCATCAGCAGCAGGCTGGGCAGCAGCCATACGTAGGGCTCCCACTTGTGACGAACGAGAATGGAATTCATGGGCAGGACGCTCCTTTGTGAAAAACCGGAAAAGGGCCCGGTCTGCGCTCAGACCGAGCCCCTTCATGGCGTTGTTATGCGCCGGCGATCTTGGTCTGCAACTCGTCCAGCAGGGCGCGTACGTCGCCGCCGGAGAGGGCGTTCTGTTCCACTTGGATGACGCCGACCTTTACATCGGCCCATTCCCCCTTGGCGGTGGGATAGAACTGGCTGCCGGCCAACACGTCCAGCCAGGCCTGGAAACCGGGGTCCGCTGCCACCATGGCCTCCACGGCGGAGTTCACGGCAGGCAGGAAGTCTTCCATGGTGACCCAGCCCACATAGTTGGCAGGATCATAGAAAAACTCGCAGAAAGCGGCAATCGCGGCGTTGCGGGCAACCTGATCCGCAGCGTCATCGCGGAAGGCCATGATTCGGTCCATAACACCTGCAGAGGCGGTGGAGGCACCCTCGTTGTGGGGAATGGAAGCCAGGCCGTAGTCGATGATGTTGCCGCTGTTCTTCACGATGGTGGGCAGCTGGTTGGGGGCGATCAGCATGGCCAGTTTGCCGGCGGCGAACATGTCCTGCAGGTCGTATCGGGTCTGGGTGGCGGGGTTGGGGTTGGTATATCCCTTGTTCACCAGGCCCACGGCGAACTCAACGGCTTCCACGTTGGCATCGCTGTTCAGGGTCCAGTTGCCCTCTACATCCACGAACCCGCCGTTGTTTGTCCAACTGTAGTAGGCAAAAGCCGCCTGGCCTTCGTCTGTGGTCATGTCCACGCCCCAGGGATAGATCTCTCCGTCGTAGAATTCCACGATGGCGTCGCAGACATCTTCCAGCTCGGCCCAGGTGACGGGCACTTCCACACCCACCTCGTCCAGGATGGCCTTGTTGTAATACAGAGCGCGGGCAGAAGCCAGGTCCGGCACGGCCCAGCATACCCCGTCCACGGTGGACTGCTCAATAAATGAGGGGAAGAAATCCGCCATCAACTCGTCGCTGATGTAGTCGCTGGCAGGCAAAAGCAACCCGTCCGCATGGTACTGGGCAAAGGTATCGATGTTCAGGATGTCCGGGGCGTTCTGCTCCTGGATACGGGTGGCCACCACGGTGGCCAGATCGTTCCAGGAAACGACCTCAAGGTTCAGTTTCACATCGGGATTGGCTTCCTCAAAGGCTTGCACGAAATTCTTTCCGTTGCCCATTCCGTCCGCGGCGCCCAGGAACCACTCCCGGGTGTTGGGCCCATATTCCGCAATGATGACATCGAGGGGATAGGGTTCGGCCAAGGCGGTACCGCAAGCAAGGGTGAGCATCAGGATGCCCAAAAGCAGTGTAACTGTTTTTTTCATGGGAATACCTCCTTCGTTTTCTCCGGGTTTCCGGGGATAGTATACAGGAAACACCCGGATTTGTAAAGGGTTTCTGCAAAAACTGTTGCGTTTGTTCTTCGCATTCTCCATAGAATAGCCAAATTTTGAGCCTACTTTGTCGCCGCAAATCAAATTTTATGCAGAATATTGGCCAAACAGGTTGATTGCACAAAGGACATAGCATCAGTCCGGCCAGACAAGCGTTGCCTCGGATCCTTCGCAGGGATCAAGTGCCTGTCCGGTCTTCCCATTCCCTCTTTTTTTCTCCCGCCTCCGGCAGGATCTCCTCCGGGTCCAGGATCAGGTGCCTGTCCTTTGGCATGTCCCCCGCCAGGATGCGCAGGATGTACTCCACCGCCTGGTCCCCACCGGTGGGACAGTAGTAGGTGGCTTCCATGATCCCCTGCTCCACCAGTTCCACGCCGCCCCCGGCGCCCCGGAGCCCATCCACCCCCACGAAGCGCACGCCCTCCACCCGCAGCGCCGAGGCGGCGATCCAGGCGCCGTAAGCCATGGCGTCGTTCTGGGCAAACACCACTTCCGCCGGGGCCTGCACGCTCACCAGGTATTCCTTGAAGCGGTCCTCTGCCTCATCCTGCTGCCAGTTGGCCACCAGCTGCTTTTCCAGCAGGATCTCCGGATGCTCCCGGAGGGCCCGGGCGAAGCCGGCGGATCGCTGGGCTACGGGGGGAGAGCCCTGGGTGCCCAGCAGTTCCAGCACCCTGCCGGGCCTGCCGCCCAGCATCTCCACCACCCTGCAGCCCGCCATGTACCCGATCATGTCGTTGTTGGGCCCGATAAACAGGGTGTAGTCCTCGCCCCGCACTGCCCGGTCCAGCACGATGACCGGGATGCTCTGATGGACCTTTGCGATGATCGGCCGCAGCGCCTCGCTGTCATTGGGGGAGATGACCAACAGGTCGATGCCGTATCCCATCAGCATCTCCACGTCCGCGATCTGCTGCTGGGTGTTTTGGGCCGCGTCGGTGTAGATCACCCGCAGCTTGTCGTGCTGCTCCGCCGCCGCCGCAAATTCCAGGTTCATGGTCACCCGCCAGGGCTCCACAAGGTTGGCCTGGCTCATGCCGATCAGGTACTTCTGCCCGGACAACTCCTGGGACGGAGTGCCGTCGGCGTCCCCCAGCATCATGGCGCCGAAGGCGACGGCGAAAGCCAGGACCAGGGCTACGGGCACCAGCCACCACCACCTCATTCCTCTCCCTCCTCCCGCCGGTAGTCCGCCGGGGATACCCCCAGCACCTTTTTGAAGGCCGCGCTGAAATAGCTGGCAGCGCTGTACCCCACCCGCTCCGCCACCTGCCAGATGCGCACCGTCGGATCCCGCATGAGGCGGATGGCCTCCGCGATGCGCACCCCCGACAGGTATTTGGAAAAGGACATGCCGGTCTCCTGCTTCATGAGCCGGCTCAGGTAGGAGGGGTTGATGCCCAGGTCGGCAGCCACATCGGTGAGGCTCAGGTCCACCTGGGCGTAGCGCTCCTGTATCAGTTTCCGGGCGGCAATCACCACGGGCTGCGGGGCCGCCCCCTCCCGCAGCTGCTCCAGCAGCAGCGCATGGCAGTTCTCCAGGTCCGTAAGCCTGGGCAGGGCGCACAGGGCAGTCCGCACCATGAGTCCGGGCTCCTGACGCAGCAGCGTTCGCAGCGCTTCCTCCACCCGGACGTCCTGACCTTCGGGGGCGTCATACAGCAACAGGATGTTCCGGTAATCGTCGGAAAACAGGCAGATGAGGGGCAAGTCCGGCAATTGCCGGGGCAGGGTGTCCTGCAAGGCAAAGAGCCGGCGCTTGTTTTCCCAGGGTTTCTCCTGGGCGCCGGGGTAATGGGCGGACACCGCCATCAACATCCTGCGCCCCTGCGTGGGCAGGTCGAAGTACACGCTGAAATCCCGGATCTCGTCCTCCTCCAGCTGCCCCGCGATGGCATCCCGCAAAAACTCCTCCCGCAGCGCATCCCGCCGGTCCACGATCTGGGCGATGGCCCATTCGAAATGCCGGTTGCGCTGGCGCATCTCCTCCAATTTTTCCATGGCCTCTCCCAGGCTGCGTTCCAATTCCTTCAGGTCGATGGGCTTGAACAGGAAGGCCTGCACATCCAGGGAGATGGCGCTGCGCAGGTATTCCACTTCTTCGTATCCGGTGATGATAATGACCCGCACATCCAGCCGGGTGCGCCGGATGGCCCGCAAAAATTCCAGCCCGTTCAGGAAGGGCATGTTGATGTCCAGCAGCAGGATGTCCGGCCGTAAATTTTCCACCATGGACAGGGCCATCTCCCCGTCCTCCGCCTCGCCGCACACCGTCAGGGGCAGAGGCATCTGGATCAGCTGCTGCCGCAGCCCCCGGCGGATCTTGGGCTCGTCGTCGGCGATCAGGACCGTATAGCGTTTTTCCCCCATGCCCCTCACTCCCTTTGCATGTCGTCGGCGCGGATGTTCATGGGGCAGCGCACGGTGACCGTAACGCCCCCCGCCTCGTTGCGCCGGTACCGGAGGCCGTAGTCCTTGCCGTGGGACATGCGGATCCGGTCGTTCACGTTGAAGATGCCGTATCCATGTTCCTTTTCCGCCCCCACCGGCGCCTGGAGCGCCTCGTTGAGCCGGGCACAGGCCTCCTCGCTCATCCCCGCCCCGTCGTCCCACACCTGCAGCACCAGGGCGCCCTGCTCACCGACGGCGCTGAGCAGGATGCGCCCGCCGCCCCGCTTTTGCTTGATGCCGTGGTAGATGGCGTTCTCTACCAGGGGCTGCAGGATCAGCTTTTGCACTTTCTGCTCCAGCAGGGGCTCCGGGATGTGGATCTCGTAGTATAGCTTTTCCTCATAGCGCACCTTCTGGATGAACAGGTAGCTGCGCACGTGTTCCACCTCGTCCCGCAGGCTGATGATCTCCCGACCCCGGCTCAGGCTGATGCGAAACAGCCTCGTCAGGGCGTCCACCAGCTGGGCGATCTCCCCCGCCTGCCGCTCCTCCGCCATCCAGCGGATGGTATCCAGGGTGTTGTACAGGAAATGGGGCTTGATCTGGGCCTGCAGGGTGCGAATCTCCGCCTCCCGTTTGTTCTGCTGTTCCAGATACACCAGGTGGAGCAGGTCCCGGATCTTGTCCATCATGCTGTTGAAGCTGCCGCCCAGCTGGGCGATCTCCCCGGAATAGCGGCTCGCGTCAAAGGAGACGTCCAGGTCTCCCTGCTCCGCCTTGCCCATGAGCAGCCGCAGCCGGCTGATGGGCAGGGCAAAGGCGCCGGTGAAACTGAGGGCAGTCAGGGTGGCGATGAAGATGCAAAAAAGCGCCACCAAAATGGTGTATTTTCGCAAGGTCAACACCGAGGACAGGGGTTCGCCCATGCGGAACACCCCTACCGTGTCCCAGCCCGTCACGTCGGAATGGGTGCTGAGCACCTGATAGCGTTCCCCCCGGATGGTGTATACCGCCGTGCCTGCCGCTTCCTCGGGGATGCGGTATACCGTCTCGTTCACCGGCGCATACACCACGCTGCCATTGCCGTCCCGGATGAACACGTATCCCGACTTGCCCAGGGTGATGTCCCGGATGCGCTGCCCGATGCCCGCGGTGAGCATGTCCGCGCAAATCACCCCCAGGAGGCCCCCGTTCCGGGGATCGTACACCGCCTGCACCACCGACACGATGCTGTTGGCGGCATGGTTTCGGTGGCTGCGGATGTTGCGCCCGATGGGGCCGGGCAGCAATACGCACGCGCCCTCCGCTTCCACGGCCCGCCGGTACCAATCGTCCATGTTCAGGGGATAGCGGGTAGCCCGGTATAGCTGGTTGGATACGTACAGCCCGTTCTCCCCGGCGATCAGGATGCCGCTCAGAAGGCCCGGATGCCCGTCGGTGTACACCCGCATCTGCAGCCGGGCTGCGCTCTCCGCTTCGATGCGGCCCTGGGCGTAAAAGCTGTCCATCCGCAAATAGGACAGCACGTGCTCGTTGACGGACAGGTATCCAATGACGCTTTCCACCGTGCCGATGGAGGCGTCCACGTTCATCCGCACCTGTTCCAACATCTGGGCGGTGTACTCATTGGCCTGTTCATCGATGCCCTTGGCATAGAAATAATTGCCGAACACCGTCATGAAGAGCAGGGGGACGGCGATCAGCACGATCATGGAGATCAGCAGCTGCTTTTGCAGGCCCGGCGCTTTCATGGTCCTCTCCCCCTCTCTTTCCTCATTATACCCCATCCCGGGGCGCTTTGTACAGAAAAAACCGGAGAGCGGTTGCCCGCTCTCCGGCGTGTCGGAAGGATCAGCCGCCGTACTTGGCCAGCAGCTCCTCCGCGTGCTCGGGATCCACGACCTCGGTGCCCAGGGTGACGATCTTCTCCAGTTCCTCGCCCTCCACCAGCAGCTTGTAGGCGCTCTCGATGGCTTCCCTGCCGCCGGTTGGATACACCATGGACAGGCTCAAACGGCCCGCCATGACGCTGCGGATGCCTCCGTCGGGGGTGGGCAGTCCGTCCACGCCCACGAACAGGATGTCGCCTTCCCGTCCGGCGTTCTTGGCGGCGATGTAGGCGCCCTCAGCCATGGGGTCGTTCAGGCAGAAGAACAGGTCGATCTCGTCGTGGGCCTGGAGCATTTCCTCGGCCACGGTGATGGCCTTCTCGCGCAGCCAGTCCGCGTTGTTGTGGGCGATGATCTCCAGCTTGGGATTCTTGGCGATGCCCTCCCGGAAGCCCTGATCCCGCTCGATGCCGCCGGAGGTGCCGGCCAGGCCCTCGATCTCACAGATCTTGCCGCCGTCGGGCAGCAGCACGTCGGCCACGTACTCGCCGCACACCCTCCCGATGTACACGTTGTCGGCGCCGATGAACTGGGTGTAGGTGTCGCCGTCGATCTTCCGGTCCAGCAGGATGATCGGGATGCCGGCTTCATAGACCCGCTTCACCACGTCGGTGAGGGGGGTCGCCTCGTTGGGGGAGGTGATGATCAGGTCCACGCCCATCTGCATGAAGTTTTCGATGTCGGCGATCTGCTTGGAGTTGTCCTGGGCAGCGTCCGCCCAGATGATCTCGAACATCGGGTAATCCTTCGCCGCAGCGGCGATCTGATCGTTCATGGCGACGCGCCAGGGTTCGCCCAGGTTGCACTGGGACATGCCGATGATGAACTTCTTCTCCTCGGCAAGGCCCGTACCCAGGGCTGCCACGAGGACCAGGACCAGGAGCAGAGCAAACAGTTTTTTCATGGGGTTGTACCTCCTTTTATCTTAGCCTTTCGGCTTGGGATCCAAATCAGTCTTCCTTGCGCACCGCCTGGGCAAACACCGACAGGATGATCAAAAAGCCCTTGACCACCAGCTGGATGTTGGAGTTGATGCCCTTCAGGCCCATGACGTTGTCCAGCATGCCGAAGATCAGGGCGCCCACCAGGGTCCCCAACATGGTGCCCTTGCCCCCCGCCATGCTGGTGCCGCCGATGGCCACCGCCGCAATGGCGTACATCTCGTAGCTCATGCCCTCGTTGGGCCCGCCCTGGCTGATCTGGGCGCTGTGGATCATCCCCGCGATGGATGCCAGGACGCCTGAGATCACGAAAGCCAGCGTGCGCACCCGCTTCACCTTGATGCCCGAAAGATGGGCTGCAGTGCTGTTGCCCCCCACGGCGTAGATCTGCCGGCCGAATCGGGTCTTGCTCATGACCCCCCAGAAGATCAGCAGCAGGGACAGGAAGATGATGGCGGGAACGGGCACGACGCCCCCCAGCCTCTTGCAAAAGAACTCGAATTCCGGGGCCGCCAGCCCTTCCCCGATGCCGTAGGTGAGGGGGATGCCCGCTCCGCCGGACCACAACCTTGCCAGGCCCCGGGCGATATTCATGGAGGCCAGGGTGACCACGAAGGCCTGTATCTTCATCTGGGTGACAACCAGGCCGTTGAACAGCCCGTAGGCCGCCCCCATACACAGGCAGGCCAGCACCGTGGGCACAAAACCCCAGCCGTTGTGCACCATCAGGGCGGCGGAACCGGTGGACACCAGGGCCACCACCGAACCCACCGACAGATCGATATCACCCAGCAGGATGATCATGGTCATGCCGATGGCCAGGATGCCCGTCTCCGAGACCGCCCGCAGCAGGTTCATGAAATTGGTCAAGCTCAGGAACAGATTGCGCCCGTTCTTGACGCATATGAGCGTGCCGATGATGAATATCGCCACCAGCGCGATATAGCTCTGGGAATTCAGGAGGAACTCCTTGACGGAAAAGGTTTTTTTCCTGTCCGTGGTCTGACTCATGCCGATGCCCCCTCTCTGAGCGTTGCCGCGTACAGCAGTTTTTCCTGTGTGGCCTCCTCCTGGAGGAACTCTCCGGTGACCCGCCCCTCACACAGGGTGATGATGCGGTCAGAAATCCCGATGATCTCGGGCAGTTCGGAGGAGATGACGATGATGCCGATGCCTTGGCCCGCCAGCTCGGTGATCAGCTGATAGATCTCCGCCTTGGCGCCCACGTCGATGCCCCGGGTGGGCTCGTCCAGCAACAGCACCCTGGGTTTGGTCATCAGCCAGCGCCCCAGCACCACCTTTTGCTGATTGCCTCCGGACAGGGCCTGGCACAGGGTCCGGGCGTCCCGGGCTTTGATGCGCATGGCCTGCATCTGCACGTCCCAGGCCGCCTCTTCCGCCTGGGTGTCCATGAAGATGCGCTTGGTGAAGTGTTTCAGCAGGGGAAGCGACATGTTCTCCCCGATGGAGCGCAGCATCACCAGCCCCTTGCCTTTGCGGTCCTCCGTGGCAAAGGAGAAACCCTGGGCTATGGCGTCCCCCGGGGACCTGATCTCCACCTTCTCCCCATCCACGTAGATATCGCCGCTGCTATTTTGGGGATGGACGCCGAACAGGCACTCCAGGATCTCCGAGCGCCCGGCGCCCAGCAGTCCCCCGATGCCCAGCACTTCTCCCCTGTGCAGCCGGAAAGACACGTCGTGCAGGGGCCTGGCGGAAGAACCCTGTCTTTCCTTCAGGTTCAGGTGCTCTACCCGCAGGATTTCCGCCCCGATGGCCACCTTGTTTTTTGGGTACATGTCCCGGATCTCCCGGCCCACCATCATGGAGATGATCTGGTCGCGATCGGTCTCCTTGGTCATCACGCTGCCGATCAGCTCCCCGTCCCGCAGGATCGTCAGCCGGTCTGCGATCTCGAAGACCTCCTCCAGGCGGTGGGTGATATAAATGATGCCCACGCCGTCTGCGGCCAGCCGCCGGATCACCCGAAAGAGCTGCTCGGTCTCCGCCTTGGAAATGGCCGACGTGGGTTCGTCCATGATCAGGATGCGGGCGTTCAGGGAGATGGCCTTGGCGATTTCCACCATCTGCTGTTCCCCCACCCGCAACGTCTTGAGTTGCCGCTTGGGCGAGAGGTCCAGATCCATCATCTCCAGGTAGCGGGCAGCTTCCTCCTCCTGGGCCCGCTTGTCCACCATGCCCAGCTTCCCCACCTTCTCCCGCCCCATGAACATATTCTCTGCGATGGAGAGCTCTTTCGCCATCTGCAGTTCCTGATGGATCTTGGCGATCCCCAGCGCCCGGGCGGCTATGGGGCTGCCCACCTGTTCGCGCTTTCCGTCGATGAAGATGTCCCCCTCGTAGTGCACGAGGGCGCCGGAGAGCACGTTCATCAAGGTGGATTTGCCGGCTCCGTTTTCTCCCATCAGCGCCAGCACTTCCCCTTTGTCCAGTTCCAGGTCCACATCGTTCAGCGCACGGACGGGCCCAAAGCTCTTGCCGATGCCCCGCATCCGAAGCAGCTTGTCCATCCTTCCCCACTTCCTTTCCCCGTGAGATTCCACCTCTATATCTATCAGCATACCACCGCGGCCCGCAAAAAACGATGCATTTTTCGCACTTGACCATGCGAAATTCAGACATTCACCGACCCGGCAGCGGTTTTCCCTGGGTTCCCCGGTATCGTAGCCGCAAGAAAGAGAGGAGGCGACAGCCCCCTCCCTTGAAACAGTTGGGTCCAAAACGCTTTTCCCGCTACCCTCCTTCGTACCCCTCCAGCACGACGTCCCACACGTCCTCGGAATAAATGTAAGCCAGGAATTCCTCGTCCGCCACCCCTTCGGAGTCGTAGCCCCGGGCAAACTGGGCGTCGATGACCGCGTACTCGGTGAGCTTGTCAAAAGTGCCCAGTTTGATTTCTCCTCCGTCCCGGATGTAGCCCAGGTCGATGAGCCGCAGTTGCAGCGCCTCCACCGCCTCTCCCGTATCCCCCTTGCGGAGCACCATATTTGTCTTGGGGACCGTGCCGCCCGAAGCCTTGTAAATGGGCGCATCGTTGGAATACAGGAGTTCCTGGGTGGGCACGTTGGCGATGCCGGTTACCTTGAGTCCCGCAGCCTTCTGGAACCGCTTCACCGCATCGGTGGTCAGTTTCTGGTAGTTGCCCCCGATGGCGCCCTCGAAGTAGCCGAGCTCCTTCAACCGCCGCTGCAGTTTCTTCACCTTGGCCCCGGAATCCCCCTTTTTCATCACGGTATAGGTCTGTTCCTGGTTCTCCTCCTGCTGGGATGCGTAGGGCAGGGCGTCATCGGAAAACAGCTTCTTTTGCAGCGCAACCGTGGCGATCCCGGTCTGCTCTCTGCCGTAGCGGGCTTCAAAGGCCTTGACGGCAGTGACGGTGGCAGAACCGTAGTTTATGGTAACTCTCTGTCGGAAATAGCCCAGTTCTTTCAAGCGTTGCTGCAGCCTTCTCACTGCGCTGCCCCTGGAGCCCTTCTGCAACAGGATATATTGGGGCTTGGGGGTCGGGGTCGGCTCGGGGGTGGGAATTGGCTCCTGTTCCTTGCGAGGCGCCGAATCCGCGAACAGTTTCTTTTGCAGGGCCACCGTGGCTGTTCCGGTCTGCTTGACATTGATGGCCTTCTGGAAGGCCTTGACCGCCTCGGTGGTCTTGCGGAGATAGTTGCCTCCGATCGCGCCGTCGAACCAGCCCAGAGCCTTCAGCCGCCGCTGCAACTTCTTCACCCGTTCGCCCGTGTCCCCCGGAGAGAGCAGGACGTAGATTTCCTCCTCTTCCTCATACTCGGGCTCGTCCGCCTCATAGTAGGGCGCGCCGGCGGAGAACAGTTTTTTCTGCAGAGCCACCGTAGCCACGCCGGTCCGGTCGAGGCCGATGGCCTTCTGGAATTTCTTCACCGCCGCCACGGTGCCGCTGCCGTACGCTCCGTCCACGGCGCCGCTGTAGTAGCCCAGGGTCTTCAGCCGGGTTTGCAACCGGGTCACCCGGGACCCGCTGCTTCCCCGCTCCAGTTTGATGTACTGGGGCTTGGGGGTGGCGGGCGGTTTGGGCGCGGCCGTGGGTTTGGGGGTGGCGGGAGGGGAATATCTGGGCGCGCCGGCGGAGAACAACTCCTGTTGCAGTGCCACCGTGGCCACGCCGCTCTGGCTGAGCCCCACGATGCTTTGGAACTTCTTCACCGCCGCTACGGTGCCCGTTCCATAGTCGCCGTCCACGGTGCCCGTGTAGTACCCCAGGCTCTTCAGCCGCTTCTGCAGGCTTCGCACCATAGAACCGGTGTCCCCGTAGGACAGGCGCTGATACTCCGGCTCCTGTACGGGTGGAGGGGTGGGCCGGGGCGTGGGTCGGGGCGTGGGTCGGGGCGTGGGATCCGGCTCGTCTCCCCAGTCATAGGCGCCGTCCTGTTTCCAGGATGGGCAGTAGTCCGTATCCGTGACCAGCTTGTCCGGATCCACCGCAGGGGCCGGGGTAGGCGTGGGCGCCAGGGCTTCCGGGGCCACCGTAGCGAAGGGCAATACCGCGTCGATTTCGAAAGCCGACAAAGGATCCTCCACCGGATCGGGCTGCCCTGCGCATCCGGGCAACAGAAACAGGCCCAGCACCAGGGCCCCCAGCAGGATGCATTTATATACGAATTGTTTCTTTTCCTTCATGGATTTTACCTCCACTTGGGTCTGGATCGTTTCCTCTCATATGACGAAACCCTG
Source organism: Clostridiales bacterium (assembly GCA_012520375.1). GTDB lineage: Bacteria > Bacillota > Clostridia > Christensenellales > Aristaeellaceae > Excrementavichristensenella. The sequence continues at coordinate 3,433 of JAAYOH010000001.1, read as the reverse complement.
GCGATAAAAGTTGCCGACATCGCATCAAAAGAGGAGGGCAATTTGAGGTCCCGGTTTTCTTTACAAGCATTGGCGTCTGTGGTATAATCGGGACGAACTGAATGGACAATACCCGCCACACGGGAGGAGGGCGCCCCATGAACATCATGAACGACCGTCACCTTTATAGTGTATACTTTGCACCCCGGGGCGTCGTGCGCATGACCCAAATGGGACAGACCATTGCGACCCGGCACCTCAGTCCCTTCGACCGGCTCATCGGCTTCGTGGGCGAGGCGGGCTCCGGCAAGAGCATGCTGGTAAAGGGTATGTTTCCCGGCCTGGAGATGACCAACGACGACAACGGGGTCAACGTCCGTCCCCTGCCCATCCTGTCGGTGGACGAGGATGACAGCGGTTTTTTCAGCGCCCACACCTTCCACATGGACATACGCTTTGAATCCGCTTTCACCCAGATGGGGGTGCTGGCGGAAGCGGTGGAAACAGCCCTGCGCAAGGGCAAGCGGGTGGTGGTAGAGCACTTCGATCTGTTGCGCCCCTTCATATCCTTCAACGCAGAAATGATCATCGGCGTGGGCGAGGAGCTCCTGGTGACCCGCCCCAACATTTTCGGCCCCGAACCCGAGGACATCGCCCGGATCGTGTTCAGCTCCGTGAAGTACCGGAAGATGGCCCACACCGCAGAGGACATCTCCGAGGGGCAGCTGCGGCAGCAGACCCAGCTGAAATACCAACATGGGGACGTGCGCCGCGGTTTTGTGCTGGAGTTTGATGAAAAGCCCGAGCTGGATGTCAAGGCCATCGAGGATTATGTGCACCATCGCATCCAGCAGGACCTGCCCGTTTCCTTCCACGACGAAAACCACATCATGATCGGCGACCTGCTGCACTTCTGTACCGGTCCCCGGATGCATGTGCGCTCCACCGGAGAGATCGAGGGTTTTCGCATGCTGCCCGACGTCAAGTACGACCCCATGTCCAAGCGCTACCTGCTGGTGGGCCTGGTGGGGGATGCGGCGGGCGAGGATCCCGACGACCTGAACCGCATCGTGCTGTAAAGAAACAATATGAACCGGCTCAAAGATCCGGAGGGCGACCCGATATAGAGTAGCCGGTCATCCATTTGAAGCCAATTTCAAAGCCGACTGATGAGAGGTGCGATTATGCGAAAGAGAAAGAAGAGCCCCTACAAGATCCTGACCATCGACCCTTGGCTCCTTCCCTACCAGCGGGACATCGAGCTGCGCATGGATCGCTATACCCAGATCCGGCAGCTCTTCCTGGGGGGGGAACGCAGCCTTTCCCAGGTGGCCACGGGGTATCTGTACTACGGTTTCCACAAAGGGGACGATGGCTGGACCTTCCGGGAGTGGGCCCCCGGAGCGGACGCCATACACCTGGTGGGGGATTTCAACAATTGGAACGAGAGCAGCCATCCCCTCACCCGGCTGGAGCGCGGCGTCTGGGAGATCAACCTGCCCCCGGATGCCCTGGCCCACGGGCAGCGCATCAAGATCCGGGTCAGCCGGGGCGGCGTTTCCGGTGACCGCATCCCGGCTTATGCCACCCGGGTGGTAAAGCAGGGCCTGAACGACTTTGCTGCCCAGATCTGGATCCCGGACGACCCCTTCCCCTGGACGGACGGGGGCTACGGCCGCAGGAAGATCAGCCCACCCTACATATACGAAGCCCACATCGGCATGGCCCAGGAGAAGGAGGGCGTGGGCACCTACGCCGAATTCACCAAAAATGTGCTGCCCCGCATCAAGGCGGGGGGCTACAATACCATCCAGTTGATGGGCATCATGGAGCATCCCTACTACGCCTCCTTCGGCTATCAAGTCACCAATTATTTTGCCCCTTCCAGTCAGTTCGGCACGCCGGAGGAGCTGAAGGAGCTGATCAACACCGCCCACAGCATGGAGATGCTGGTGCTGATGGACCTGGTCCACTCCCACGCCTCTGCCAACGTCAACGAAGGCCTGAGCAGGCTGGACGGTACGGACGACCAGTATTTCAAGCCCGGTCCCGAGGGCTGGCATCCCGCCTGGGGTTCCCGGCTGTTCCAGTACGGCAAGCACGAGGTCATCCACTTCCTGCTGTCTAACCTGAAGTACTGGCAAGATGTGTTCCACTTCGACGGCTTCCGTTTCGACGGGGTCACCAGTATGCTGTACCACGACCACGGGCTGGGAGAGCAATTCGACAACTACAGCAAGTATTTTTCCCTGAACACCGATGTGGAGGCGGTCACCTACCTGCAGCTGGCCAACGAGCTGGTGCACGAGGTGAATCCCTTCGCCCTTACCATCGCCGAGGACATGAGCGGCATGCCGGGCATGGCCCTGCCGGTACGCTACGGAGGGTTGGGCTTTGATTACCGGCTGGCCATGGGGGTGCCCGATTTCTGGATCAAACAGTTGAAACTGCCCGACGAAAAGTGGAGCATGGGCTCCCTGTGGTATGAGCTCACCACCCGCCGCCCTCAAGAGAGCAACATCGGCTACGCGGAGAGCCACGACCAGGCCCTGGTGGGGGACAAAACCATTATATTCTGGCTGGCGGACGCGGAGATGTACACCGGTATGGACAAGGCATACCGCTCCTTCGGCATCGACCGGGCCATAGCGCTGCACAAAATGATCCGGTTCGCCACCTTGACCATGGCGGGCGAGGGCTATCTGAACTTCATGGGCAACGAGTTCGGCCACCCGGAATGGATCGACTTCCCCCGGGAAGGCAACGACTGGTCCTACAAATACGCCCGGCGGCAGTGGTCCCTGGCAGACAACGGCTATCTGAAGTACGAGTGGCTGCTGGAATTCGACCGGGACATGCTGCGCTTTGCCCGCAAGTACCGGGTGCTGGTCAAAAAGGACATCCACAACCTGTGGATAGACGAAAAGCGCAAGCTGTTGGCCTTTTCCAAGGGAGGTATGCTGTACCTGTTCAACTTCAGCCCGGATCACTCCGAGCCCGAATTCTTCCTGCACACCCACGCCACGGGCGCGGGCAGGTATCAGGTGGTATTCGACAGCGACCAGCCCAGCTTCGGGGGCCAGGGGCGCATCTCCCACAAAACCGTCTACCAGAGCCGCGCCGTGGAAGGCAAGGGCGAGGGGTTCACCATATACAGCCCCTGCCGCACGGTGATGGTGCTGCGCAAGCTAAAGGAAAAGAATTGAGCACGACCGACGTACCGGGAGCTGCTGCGGACCGTTGTGGTCTGCAGCAGCTCCTTTTTCGTGTCAAACGCACCTTCCCGCTCTCCCGATCCATCCCTTCCAAAACTTCGCCATGCACCCGGCGCTCCAAAACAAGGGGGAGCTGCCACAGCCCGTCAGGCGGTAGCAGCCCCCTTATAAAGAGCAGGTATGAATCAGCTTATCTTGCAGCCACGTTTTCGCCCGCGATGCGGCCGAATACCAGGATG